>CAZXIE010000033.1:0-24039 GCA_964640065.1 uncultured Saprospiraceae bacterium | reverse complement strand
CTTTCCGAGAAGCACAGCTCTTTACCATTAACCTAAAACAACTTATCTCACCAATAGACAAAACAACCCAGCTTGACGCACGCTTTCAAATGCACCAAGCTGGATTAATTATTATATAGTAAGTACTTCTTATTGTATGTTAATCGAGAACGCGATGTCCACATCAGTACCGCCTACTGTAGAATCCGACGTAGCAGTTTTCTGACCACCAGGTTGGTGCTTCAAGAGAACTCTAAAGTTACCACTCGAAGAGGTGGCTCCTCCTGTCGTCCAATTAGTCAATAGACCAACTGGCTGTCCATTGTCATCTTGATCGTTATAGACTAGTGGGTCTGCTCGATTATCAATATTTCCATCACCAGTGGGATCAGAGAAGATGTCTGCTGTGAATTCGTAGAACAGCATGTGCTCATCATCTTCTTCTTGTATCTCTTCAGTGATATCCTCTGCTTCCATACCTAATGTATTTAGAAAAGATATCGACATTTCATATGTCGTGTTAGCTGCCAGATTAATGTCTTCGATAGTTGGGTTAGCCACGCCTTCGCCATCTGGATCAACGAATGAAGCTGATACAGCATCTCCCTCTCCAGTTGGTGTAAATGTTAGGATGATTTCGTTGATCACCTCCTCTTCTTCATTGCCTTCCTCTATAGATAATGGGAATGTAATATCCACATCCGTTCCACCTGTACTTACATCAGAAGTAGCTGATTTTTGACCTGGCTGGTGCTTCAACACGATGTTAAACTCACCTGGCGTATCTGTATGACCTCCCGCTGTCCATGTAGTAGATAGACCTACTGGAAGTCCATTATCATCTTGATCGTTATAATTGAGTGGATCGTTTCTACTGTCTACGTTTCCATCGCCAGTCGGATCAGAGAAGATTCCATCTGTGAAAGAGAAAAAGAACATATGCTCATCATCTTCTTCCTGTATCTCTGCGGTCACATCCTCAACTTCCGTCCCTAGCGTATTAGAGAGTGTGATACTCATCTCATAGGTCGTACCTTCCACTAGTTCTATATCTTCTATGGCTGGGGATCCTACACCTTCACCATCCTCATCAAACCAAGTTGCTGTTACTGCTTCTCCCTCTTCTGGTGTGAAAGTCACAAGGATTTGATTAATCACTTCTTCCTCTTCTTCGTCACCTTCTGCTATACTCAAAGGGAAGGTAATATCGATATCTGTACCTCCTGTTGATACATCAGATGTAGCTGACTTCTCATCAGGTTGGTGCTTCAAAACAACATTGAACTCACCTGGATTATCCGTATGTCCTCCAGCTGTCCAAGCAGTGGAAAGGCCTAGAGGCAGTCCATTACTATCTTGATCGTTATAGTTGATTGGATCATTTCTATTGTCTACATTACCATTGCCCGAAGGATCTGAAAAGATGCCATCCGTAAAGGAGAAAAAGAACTGATGTTCATCGGCCTCTTCTAGTATTTCAGACGTGATATCTTCGTCCGTACTTCCTAAAGTATTGGTTAACGTGATATCTAAGGTATATCCTACACCTTCGGCTAATTCTATGGCATCTATGCTTGGCGCTGCACTTCCGTCTCCATCTGCATCTAACCATATGGCGACCACTGCATCTTCACCATTATCAGGTGTAAATGTCAGCACAACCTGAGAAATCTCTTCCTCCTCCTCATCGTCCATGTCCATAGGCATCATGGGCTCATCGTCATCTGAGCAACTCATAATGAGTCCAGCAGCAAACAAAAGAAGTAAATAGTATTTTAAATTGATCCTTTTCATGTGTATATCTTTTTGTTGGCGAATATAAATGCAATATAGTTGCATTTGCATATTTTACGCAACAATGATGTATTTAAAACTTAAATCCAGCTGTTAAAGAAACATTCCTACCAGGCGCATCTCCAAAATATCGGAGGCGATCTGTGTACTGACGATAGGTAGTATTCATTAGATTATCCCCTTTTAGTTCGATATGTAGGGCTTTATGACGGTAGGCCACCTTGCCTCCCAGTAAGATATAATCATCAGGAACCCCCATGAAATCAAAGATCTCGCCTGGCTTGACTTCCACGCCAGAGTTCTGGAAAGCTCCAGGTTCTATAACTCCAGGGGCGTGCCACTGCTCAGCCATATAGTTGAGGTTCAGTCCGTAAGTCCATTTTCCTTTGTTCCACTCAATAGCATAATTAATATTGAGAGGAGGTATTTCTATGAAAGGCTGATCATCCTCAGTTTCTAAGGCATAAACATAGGATATCTTGGCTTCAGATGTCAGATGCTTCGAGTGATGATACCTGATATCCCAATCGCTTCCGACAAAGAGAGCATTTGTTTGGTCAAAAATGAAGAAAGGAAATGTCCCGGCTACATTGGTAGTAATACCAAAGGGTCGCAAGAAGATATAGTTATTGATTCGATTGGCATGCAAGATGAATTCTGCATTGATTCGCTCATCACTGACTTCGACTCCTGATACCCACTTCAGACTTCTTTCAGAAGGAACACTGCGGTCGGCCTCATCAAAAACGCGATCGAGAGGAGTCGTTATCTGAGGCTCAAAATTATATCGCCACAAACCAAACTGAATTCTAGAAAAATGATATCCAAAAGAATATAATTCAGAGACATTAGGCGGCCGCCAGGCAGTACCTATATTAGAAAAAACGGTAAACCTCTCATTGATCTCTTTTCTAAATCCCAAGGTAAATGTGGCATTGGTGAAGTCAACTTCATTAGAGTATATCGTGACATCTCTAATCGTATCGACAACACCAAGATTTTGATAATCTAATCGGACACCTAACTCGACTACCGATTTTTCAAAATTCAATGATTGTATAGTATAAGCCCCCACATTGATGACGTCATAATCCGGCACGAAGTTAATTGGATTGGAGCCAGGCTCATTGACACTGTTTTGTGAAAAGAACTGTACTCCAGAATTACCGCTCCAATTTCCTTTACTTGGCTGTATCCACTCAGCTTCGAAGCTATGCGAAAGAAGTTCTAAATCAATAACTGGGCGGTCATTAAGATCACCTCTTCTGACATCAAACTCTCTTCTAATATTTCGTTGGATACCGTATTGGAATTTGACTACGTGATCCCCTAGGAATAATGAAAGATTTGATTTTAATAAACCGTGTTGCGTTACGTGCTTTGGATTTTGGATATCAAAGGTAGATTCAAATGTAGGGCTGGGCGTACCGCGCTCTATGGCATTCTGTAAGTCTTGAAGATTTCCTACCAAAGATCCACGAAGGATTCCAAGCTCCTGCTCTAGATAGCTACCTGAGATCTGAAGCTCCAAAGACGGCAAGTGAAACAAGGTATTAAAGCTACCCCCATATTCTCTTTTTCCTGTGTTGGACAAATTATAATTAGGAGCCTGCAGGTCTCCTTGTCTAATACCAAAACCACTAGCACTCCAAGCAAATCGATGTCCACCCTGCTCTAAACTGAGTTGTGCACTATGAGCTTTTCCATTTGATTGGAAAGAAGATCCAAAAGAACCATTAAGTCTCTCATCCAGCACTGGTCTCTTAGCATTATAAATAACAACTCCTCCTAAGGCTTCCGGGCCATACTTCACTGTCCCCGCTCCTTTCACTATTTCTATCTCATCCACATGAGAGGGATCAATCTCTGGAGCATGACCATCTCCCCATACTTGATAGGCATGTCTAAGTCCATCATTTATAACTAGAACACGATTAGAATGCAAGCCATGGACGATAGGTTTTGAAATATTAGACCCAGTTTTAAGAACAGATATACCCGACAAGCTTTCTGTAAGATCTCCGACAGAAGTACTCAAGAGAGAGACTTTGCTGATTTCTAGATTTTGAACTGCGAGTGACTGAAAGGCATTCAGACGAGATCCTTCTATGATGATACTTTCCAATAAAGTCTCATCAGATGCAAGATAGATAATCGGATCATCGTGATGAAAATCATGATGGTGCTCAAGCGTCTTGTAACCAATAAATCGAGCCTCCAAGTGAATCTCATCTGCACAGACATTTTCTAATAAAAATGCACCAAGCTCATCTGCTACCGCCCCTTGGCCAGTTTCTAAGATACTAACAGTCGCAAAAGGTAAAGGCTCATGTGTTAAGAGATCCAGCACCTTCCCTTTGATGACTTGATCACAGCTTGCTTCCTGCCCCATTATCGCACTCTGTGATGCTATGAAAAGAACCAGCGCGAGACAAGATCTGAGGATCTGTCTCATATCATAATTAAAATGTGAGATGCGAGAGACCAACATGCTACGCGACACAGGTCTTGCAGATACCTTTTAATATCAGATTAGCCTCTTTCACTTGATAACCTGGGATCTTGACCTTGGGAATATCCTGCTCCAAACACTCGACTATACCGCACTCACTACACTTGAAATGCATATGATCATGATTATGATCATATGCGTTACAAGTATCATGACAAAGTCCATATTTAGGATTGCCACTGTCATCTGGGATCTTATGAAGCACACCATGTTCTGTAAAGGCATTTAATATGCGGTAGAGGGTTACTCGATCGGAGTCTTTTAATTCCTTCTGAATATCTTTGATAGATAGCGTCTTTTCTTTGCGCATGAAATACTCAAGCACATCGATCCTCCCATCTGTTACTCTTAGATCATGAGCCTTCAGTATTTTCTTAATCTCACTATAGCGTGCCATATCTCATACGTCTTGGTTGATGCAAATTAGTAGCAAAAACTCGGATTCCACCCGACTAAGGATGCCTAATGTCTTTTCGATGATGATTCCCACGAGGTATATATAAAGATGACCATCATCAATGAAGCCCTTAGATAATCAAATCTAATGCAACAATGTTGCATTAGCAACATTTTGTTAGTATTTGCAACATTGGTGGACATCAAAAAAAGTATTAAAGTGTTCTTATAGCATAACCATAAAGCAACCTGATACATCTAACTTGTTGTAATAATGATAAAGCTCAAGTATGAAGTATCTCGTTTATTGTCTCTTTTTGCTCTTATTCATATCCTGCAATCAGGAAGAGGCTATAGATGAAAGCATCCTTGCCAACTACATGGAGGTTAACCTAGATCTTGAAAGAGACGAAGTTATCGGATGTGCTGGTGGTAGACTTGGTGGGCTTTTAGGCAGTCAAAGCGAGCCTACTGATGTCATATTCTATCCTATCGAAGGAGCCACTGACTTTAGATACTTCGAAGCCCCAGGAGATATCGACCCGCGAGATTACATCGCCTACCAACGTAAAGAACTGGATGTTGACCCTCTATTCAATGGTTATCTGATGAAGTTTAACAACCTCGTCTTTGATGGTGAGCGCATGGGCTTAGTTACCTATCGCACTCCGGGAAAGTTACATATGTCTAATCCTATCAGACTAAAAATAAACACCAAGCCTACTGAGGTTAACCCTGACTTACTTTCTATATCGGACAACGGCATACATCCTACTTTCACTTGGGAAGATGGGCTTATAGACGAGAGTGTCATCTATTTTCATGTGGTTTCTGATTTGGATAACAACCTGATATCAGGTACTTATACTTTTGATAGAAAATTTACCTTTTACGACTTAGACAATGTGGTTCTCAATATTACAGATCCTTCATCCAACCCAGCGTTAGCGCCTAACGAAGAGTATAACTTCACCATGATGAGCGTAAGTGAGGATAACTGGGTTAATCTACTGATCAAATCGAGATTTACTACCTTCTGATAGGATCAATACAAGATCGATATTCAAAGATTTTAGTTAAGATTGACATCTATACGTCAGATAGTTTTGCTTCTAACATCAGTCTAGTTAACTTTGAATTAAGTGGCTTGATATTTACTATATACTGATCATAGTTATTAGGTCCTAAGAACCTCAGAAAACAATGCCTTTTGCGTAGATATACCTCATATATCGTCTCTTATCTTTATCTACTAAGTATACTTATACTCGGCCAACAAGTTGATGCTCAGATTCCTTCTGAACTTAACTTCCAAAACATGGACAAGTTGGGTAACTTATCAAACAACTATGTGAATGACATAGCCCAAGATAGCTTAGGCCTAATATGGGTAGCTACAACCGACGGCCTATGTCGGTATGACGATGAAGATGAAATCAAAGTATTTAAAAAGGGAGATATCGGGCTGGAATCCGATATCATCAGAACACTTGAAACAGGTAGTGATCAGAGCCTTTGGATTGGAACAACTTTTGGTGGCATCACGAGATATAATGTGCTATCGAACACATCCGTTACTTATACCACTGACGACAGAAGGAAAACTCGACTATCAAACTCAGAAGTACTTTCAGCAGCTGAAGTATCTCCATCTGAGATTTGGGTTGGCACGGAAGATGGCTTAGATGTTATATATCCAGAACAGGATAGTATTTTCAATTTTAATGTTATCAAAGATCAATTGGGCATCAAAGGAGCGGCTATATTAGATATCTATGTTGATCAAAATGATTGGATTTGGATTACGACTTGGAATAAAGGCACCTATCTATACTTACCTCATCATACAGGAGTACACAGCAAAGGCACATTTCGAAAGATATCTATGCCCGATTTAGAAAGCAAGAGTAATGTATGGAAGATCATCCAAGCTGATAAGGATCATTATTGGTTAGCAACTCACAATGGAGGCCTTGTGTATATGCAGCTACCTACTAACGCAAGCAATAAGATAAGCGATCAACATTGGACGCCTAAATTTAAAAACTATACGACTGCTCAAACGAATCTTGCCCTTGACTATCTCAGAGCTATAGAATTTGATAGTGATGAAAATCTATGGATAGGCACTAATCGTGGCATAAGTATTTTAACAGCTGATGAAATTAAGTCAATAGACTTTTCTGACCCTTCACAAAAAGTGAATTTCAAATCTTTTTTTCAACAACCCAGATTAAAGTATGGGATCAATGATAATAATATAACATCCTTGTTCCTCGACAAACAAGGGTTACTATGGATTGGATCAACATCAGGAATCAATCAATACAACAAATCAAATAATCGATTTTCAAGAACCTTATTATCAGATTTCTTTATTGGGGCAAATGGTAAAAACGATCGTGTAAATAGTATTAAGATTTTAGATTCTACAACAATCATCTTAGGCACTAGTGAGAATGGTATACTCTGTTATGATCTCGAAAAAGGTAAGCTCATAGATCACCCAATCTTAGAAAATGGGTTCCCAAATGAGCGAATAACATCCCTTTATAAATATAAAAACGAAGCAATCTATAAAGGAACAGTGGATGGAGTTTGTAGAGTGTCATTGAATCCGCCATATGGCATAACTCAGTTTCCATTTGATCACAATACGCTCTTGTCGTCTCGTGAAGATTCTAACAGTGAACCTCCTCCGTTTAGAATAACCGCAGTCTTAAAGGATAGTCAAGGCAGACTGTGGGCAGGGTCTGAGAATGACTTGTACCTTATCGATGAATCAACCAATGAATGGATTGGGATTAAAATAGATGATAGCGTCACCCACCTGCTTGAAGATAGTGATAAAAATATATGGGCAACTACCTATCGAGGTATTACTAGAATTAATAATAAAAAAAATGTCAACTCCTTTGATCACTATCTCAGAGGTGACAGTAATGCAGGAGACATCATGCTCTCTAATCAAATCATTACTGTTAAAGAACACGATAAAATACTTTACTTCGGCGCTATCAATGGAATGTTTACATACAATCTCCGAACACAGAAATTTGAGAGATTAGAAAACAGTTCAAAATATGCGATTAATAGTTTGGCTATAACCGAAGAAGGTATCATCTGGTCGAGTACTCCGAACGGCATAATAAGATATAACATCAGTCAGAAAAAAGAAAAACTGTACACTGAAAAAGATGGTTTACAGATGACATCATTTAGGGCAGATGCCATACTTGATGGTCTCAATGGTGATGTTTTCTTTGGATGCCAAGAAGGTTTTGTTCAACTTAATGAAAACCTATGGGAACCTCACAATATGATGCCTACGGTCTACATAACAGATGTGACCACATCTAACTCAGACAGCAGTGAGTTTGTCAATGGTATCAATAGCTCAACCATCATCTTAGATCCTGATAATATATCTGTTAGTATAAAATATACTAGCAACAACTATAGTCAACCTAACTTTAATCAATATGCCTATCGACTAGAAGGCTTCGATGGAGAAGATTGGAATATTACAGACAAAGAGGAGATCACCTATACCAACCTTGATCCAGGAGATTACACCTTCACGGTAAAATCATCATGCCTAGCAGGTATATGGTCTGAGCATCATACATCCATCTCACTGGATGTGCAACCTAGTTTTCACGAAACTTATATATATAAAGCTTTAGTGCTCCTTGGATCCGCCAGTCTTATGTTGGCTATCATATACTTCTACACCCGAATGGTCAAGAGAAGAAACACAATACTAAATGATTATAACAAGCGACTCAACCTTCAAATACATAAGACAGAATCAGCTAATAAATCTCTGGCAGACAGAGAACAAAAAATGCAAGAATTAGTAAACAAGCTTGATGAGTCTAATAAAGAGCTAAAACGATCTAATAAGGACTTAGAACAGTTTGCATATATCGCCTCTCATGACCTACAAGAGCCATTAAGAACGGTAAGTGCATTTGTGGATATTCTAGGAAAGAAATCGGAGAAAGGTCTTGATGAAGAAAATAAACAGATCACTTCTTATATCCAACAGGGGGTAGATAGAATGTCATCACTTATCCATAGTCTTCTTATTTTTTCTTTGATAGGCAAAGAGGGACATCAGTTCGAAGAAGTAGATCTTAATATAGTTGTAAATGAAAAAGTGCATGATTTAGCTAGATATATCAAGGAACATAATGCAGATGTGCTCATAAGCAGCTTACCTAGTATTGTTTGCAGAAAAGAAGAGATAGCAACTGTCTTCTATAACTTAATTCTCAATGGTATAAAATTCAATAAAAGCGATGCACCAAGTGTCACTATCAACTGTCAGGAGTTAGAGAATCATTGGGAATTTCAAGTGACTGATAACGGTATTGGAATACCCAAGAATTATCAAGAACAAATATTCGAAATATTCAAGCGTCTTCATGGCAAAGGAGAATATGAAGGAACAGGAATAGGCTTATCCGTATGCAACAAAATCATCAACAAGCACCATGGACTTTTGACCGTTGATTCGCAAGAAGGAAGAGGTAGTACCTTCACATTTACTATCGACAAACACCTAGAAGCTGCAGTCACAGAATTGGAACTAGCATAATATTAGTACAAGAATAAAAAAGGAGGCTTCCCTTATGAGAACCTCCTTTTCTAAGTTTACTTAATATAAGATCTACTTGATGGTTACAGGTAGTCTTGCCATCGTGTTCTCCCATCCAAATAAGATGTGAACTTCACTATCACTCTTTTCATCGAAAGTAACTGATAGTGCTTCCAGCGTCTGAGCTGTTGGTTCTGTACTTGCCTTAACAGTGACGATATTATCTTCTTCATCGTGGTTAGCATTACCCCAAGACTGGGTATTACTATGTATGATGAACTCCCAGTTGCCATCATGTACTTTAGCAAAAAGTCCGTATGTCCCTGCTCTGAGATCTGTACCCCCTATAGTTACATTCTCATAGAAAGAGATAGTTGTCGTCTGGTTGGCACCGACTCTCCACATCTCCCCATACTTTAATAACCCTCCGAATATCTCTCTGTCTTTCATCTGTGGTCGGCTGTAGACAACTCTGATCTTAGGTTGATTAGCTTCCACTTCTTCAGGCTTTAGGAAGTTTTGAAATCGTGATCTTGCAGGATAAGCTGCGATATCCATCGGGCTGACATCTTCAGCGTCCATACTAGTTGCATTGAGATTAATCGGAAGAGTAGCTCTAGTCTGATCCCACTCCATAACCATATGCACATTGCCCTCATCTACTTTTTGGAATCCGATTGTAAACTGTTCTCTTACATTCTCTACAGCAGAAGTCATAGCCTTGAACCTTCCGATCTCTTTAGACTTATCCATACCATTAGAACCCGATGTATGTCTATGCGTGGAGACAACTACATCCCAGTGTCCTTCATTTACTTCAGCTAGTAATCTATATACTCCTCTTGGTATAACGGTTCCTCCGATTTCTACATTTTGGTAGAATGTAGCTTCTGTTCCTTCATTAGCTCCAAGTCTCCAGTCTTCACCATATTTCACAAGCTCTCCGAAGATAGCTCTGTCATTTTTGTACGGACGACTATAGAGCACTTTGATCTTAGGAGTTCTATCCGGATCATCGGCGTCTAGATAATTTGCGAAAGCGGCTGATCTAGGATAGGTAGCTATATCCATAGGACTCTTATCTAAACCTGGCCATTCGATCTCCTGAGCAACAAGCGTTGATGTGATCAGAAGAAAAAGTAGTGGTAAAAATGTGTATTTCATGTCTAGTGTTGTTTCATTTAATAATGCAATAATAGCCCTTATGAATATATCGCGTATAAACGGCATATGTTCTCTGTGTCTTGGACGCTACCTTTTGCATAAAAGAACCTTTGGGAACTGATCTTTGCCTTGATTCGTTAGGATAAGTGATAAAGACAATAAAGAAGTTATCTTTGGAGTCCCCCACTTATAATCAATGTCGAGAAGGTAGTTCAGAAGTAGACGACTCTCTTGATAATTGACATAGCCAATCACATATTAAAATCGTAGTCACATATGGCGGACAGCTTTAACAAGAAAGAAAGAGAAAAGAAAAAGAGAAAAAAAAGACAAGAGAAACTCGAGAGAAAAAAACAACGTAAAGAAGAAGGAGGTATAAAAACCGAAGAATTCATGTATGTTGACTCTTTTGGTAACCTTACCACTACCCCACCAGAACTTCAGGTGAGGGATGAAGTCAAACTCGAGGAGATTAATATCAGTACACCTAAGAAGACAGAAGTAGAGGAAGATCCTAGAAAGACTGGCTTCGTCAAGTACTATAATTACGAGAAGCACTTTGGATTCATCAAAGAAGCTCTTACTGGTCACGAACACTTCGTACACGCAGATAGTGTCAACGGTGACTTATCAGAAAACATGAAAGTCGAATACGAGATCGGCCAAGGTCATAAAGGCCCGATGGCAGTTAAAGTAGAGATCATCAGAGACTAACAAGTCTTCATAACCTCTACTTCATCGTGTTCTCACGATATACTGGAAGCTCGATCATAGTCGAGCTTTTCTTTTTTTGGCACTTCCTGTCAGCGCCTTACAAAGATCATTGCTAAGCGAGATTAACAATCCGTTATGACTGATCATCAGAAGTTACATCGGGTAATGCCGTAACTTGCGTATCATGATACACAAGTGCTTTTATATAAGCTTGCTTATAGTTGTCTCTTTAGGGAGTCACTTTATAGGCTTTGCTCAGAACTCAGACGATGATAAGATACAATCAGAAGTTAGCCGAGTCTACCCTCCTATATCATTAACTCCTGAACAAGCACTAGGTGTAGAAACACTGATGGACATCAGTCCCTTCTACAAGCCTTCTTGGGTCAAAGAGTATATCTCCATAGAGATAAAGACTATAGTAGATGGGAAGCCGAGCATCGGCTCGAGTAAGAGTCATACTCTTACCGAGAGTCAGATAGAGTTGATCAACTCGTCTGATGAAGGAACTGAGATATGGGCAACCACGACATATATACCCGACAACACGCTCTCTCATAACGACGTGAAGGAACATTCTTTCGTTTTCACTATTGATCCTGCGACAGACGCTCACTACATCAAAGGGTATAGTTCTCTTGAAGAACAACTTCAGACGAATATCATAGATCACCTTGATCCCGCTGTGTTTGAAGGTTTTGCCTTAGCAGCCATCACATTTACAGTCGACAAAGAAGGGCACATCAGAGATGCTCAGGTCTCAGAATCTTCCGAAGACGAAGTCACAGATAAAATTCTTCTAGATGCTATCTGTAAGATGACAGGCTGGTCGCCAGCTACCTATGCGTCAGGCTTGAGAACAGAGCAAGAGTTCGTCTGGATCGTAGGTAATCGTAAGAGCTGTAAGATGAACTTCTTTAATACCCGCAGAGATCTTGCCGAGCTAGGTAACTAGTCGATTACCCAGCATCCATCTATCCCTCTAGCTTACAGTCCCTAGGGGTTGCATGTCAAACTGTTAAAATCTCATGATAAAGTCACCTTTGTCCGCAGAAAGAGATACAATTCAAATATCAAGAGTTCAGCCAAACTAGATCAAAGAAGAGTGCGTTCCTTTGCATAGTAAATACTAACATTAAAAACGAACATGAAAAAGTTACACTCATTACAATTCATCTGCCTTCTATTACTTGGGGCAGTATTCATTTCTTCTTGCTCTAGTGATGAAGAAGAAGAACCAACACCTGATCCGACTCCTACTATGATGACGTCTACTATCTGGGATGGTCCAAGGATCACTTTCTCTAAGGCAGATGGTACTGATGAAACACAAGAAGCTAATCAGGACCGCATCAATGACGATGTATGGATCACTCGTGGTACTGCAGGTGGTGAAATCTTTAATATCAGAACCGAGTCAGAATCAACTCAAGGAGTAAGCCCAGCTGGAACTAGATGGGCTGTAGGCACTACCGATAATCTCTCTGATCTGCAGTTTGATTCATTTCGCAATGCCGTTGGCTCGCCACGAGATGTAATTGGTGTCGACCTTGTACTACAGTTGATAGATGAAGATGTACTAATCGATCTTCAATTTACCGCTTGGAGTCAAGGTCGCAATGACGGAGGAGGCTTCTCCTATACGCGGACTTCACGACCATAACGAAAGGAACGAAACCATAGCAAAATGAAAAAGTTACAGACGATACAGTCACTATGTTTGCTGATATTCGGACTCTTCGTTATCACTTCATGCAGTAGTGATGAAGAAGAACCAGCACCAGCTCCAACTGCACCAGTGATGATTACATCCACTATATGGGATGGACCAAGGACCACCTTTACTAAGGCCGTAGGTTCCGATCCCAACAGTGAAGTGAACCAAGATCGTATCACAGACAATGTCTGGATCACGCGCGGAACTTCAGGAGGAGAGATCTATAACGCAAGAACAGAAGACAATTCCTTAAAAGGAATTAGTCCTGCTGGCACAAGATGGGCTAGAGGAACAACTTCCAATCTTTCAGCACTACAGTTCGACTCTTTTAGAAATGCCGTTGGTTCACCTCAGAATGTCGTCGGTGTTGACTTAGTACTGATGTTGATAGAGGATGACGTACTGATCGATGTGAACTTCTCATCTTGGAGTTCAGGTCGTAATGACGGAGGAGGCTTCGCTTACACAAGATCTACAGCACCATAGCTAGGCACATAGATATAAGAGAATAACGATCTAGAGAAAAGACACTTTTCATCTTCGCAGATATCTTGATAGGACGATACCTTATTATAATATTTACGAAAGTGGAAGGTGTCTTTTTATTTTAATATCCATGCATCTTGGCATAGCGATCTACATGATAAGCCATGCCGCCAAACTGCTGCGCAGCGACACGCGCACGCTTCAAAAAGAAACCTATCTCTTCGTCATCGGTCATCCCGATACCACCGAACATCTGTACACCTTCGTTAGTGGCTAACTGAGCCACCTTTACACACTTAGCTTTTGCCATGCTACAGTAAGCAGGTGCGATAGCGTCGCCGGTATCCAGCGCATCGAGCGCTTTTATCGATATGGACTTACAGTTTTCTATCTCACCATAGAGATCTGCTGCCCGATGCTGCAGTCCCTGAAAGGACCCAATGGCCTTATCAAACTGACGTCGCTCCTTGAGATAGTCTACGGTTCTCTCGAAAGCCTCAGTCATCACACCTACCAGTTCCGCTGAGAGCAGCGCGTTAGCTACGCTCGTGATATCAGCCGATATAGCCTTCTGGGATTTTGGATTGCCTAAGATGACCGACGGTTCGAGGGCCACACCAGAAAATGAAACACGAGCATAGTACCTACTGTCCATCAGAAACTCCTTCTCTATCGTTATGCCTGCTTGATCAGCGGCGACAAGTACGAAAACGAGCCCATCCTTACCGTGAGCACTAATAATGAAATGATCTGCTACATGACCATCGGCGACAAAGTCTTTCGTCCCAGAGAGCCTATATCCATCTCCCTCTTCTACTAGCTCTGTAGCACTTTGTGATGGCTTATAAAAGTTACCTTCTTGTATAGCCAAGGCTACCACTTTACTGCCAACACATATCTCACCTGCTAACTTCTTCTGGTCTTCATCACCATACTTCTCAAGAACATAAGCACTTACCAAACTCGATAATAGCGGCGAAGCACTCAAGCCCCTACCCGCTTCCTCCATGAGCACACCTGCACTGCGCAGACCAAAGTTGAGTCCACCGACTTCTTCCGATGCTGCAACACCTGGCCAGCCCATCTCCACCATCTTCTCCCAGAGTTTCGTCGAGTATCCATGGGGATCATCGTTGTCTCTCATCGTTCTGATACCAGCTATAGGAAACATCTTCACGAGGTCCTTGGCGGAGTCTTTTAAAAACTGCTGTTCTTCGGATAATACGTAAGCCATGTCTCTCTTTTATTTTGTTGGCAAGCCTAAGATGTGCTTTGCCACGATGTTTAATTGAATCTCACTAGTTCCTCCCTCTATGGAGTTCCCTTTCGTTCTGCAGAACTGTCTTGCGAGTTTTCCTTCCTTATACTCCTCTCCTCTCCAAGCAAGTGCTTGCTTGCCTTCACAATCTAATCGGAGTTCATACTTCTTCTTATTCATCTCACTAGCGTAGTACTTCATAAAAGAAGACTTCGCACCGATGGCCTGCCCAGCCTTCATCTCTTGATTATATCTATCTAGCGTAAACTTGAAGGCTGCTCCGTCTATCTCCCACTCAGCAACCTTAGACCTCAGAACTGGGTCAGCGAGTTTGTTATCACTTCCCAGGCCTATTGTTTTCTTGGCATAATGTGATAGTGGAGTCATCACATCCGGATCCACACCACTACTTATACTCGCCCTCTCATGAGTCAAGAGATACTTTGCTACCGACCATCCTCCATGTTCTTCTCCGATGACATTAGCCTTAGGCACTCTGACATTATCAAAAAAGGTCTCGCAGAATGGCGACTTCCCACTGATCAACTTGATCGGCCGAGTACTCACACCTTCCGTCTCCATATCGATTAATAGAAAAGTGATACCGATCTGTTTTTTCTGACTTCCATCCGTTCTAACGAGAGCGAATATCTTATCTGCATGATCGGCATATGATGTCCATACTTTCTGACCATTGACCACATAGTGATCTCCATCCGATCTCGCAGATGTCTGTAAGTCAGCAAGATCAGATCCTGCTCCTGGCTCGGAGTATCCCTGACACCATCGGATCTTACCTTGGGTGATCTTTGGCAGATGTTCTTTTCTTTGTTCTTCGGACCCAAACTGTAAGAGTGCAGGACCAAGCATCCAGATACCAAAGCTTAGTAACGGAGTTCTGCATCCAAGTTTTTCCATTTCTTTGCGAAGGATATTACTTTCTTCCTTACTTAGTCCTCCTCCGCCATATTCTTTTGGCCATGTCGGTGTAGTCCATCCGCGATCTGCCATAGCATGAAACCAACTTTCTTGGTCTTTGCTACTAAAAGAGGCATTTCTACCACCCCAGTAAGAATCGCTTTCTTGACGCATTGGAGTGCGCATCGATGGTGGACAATGTGTCTGAAGGAACTCTTGAACTTCCCCTCTAAAATCATCTAATGACATAGTTTATAGGCTTTGGTTAAAAGTAGAGCGATTTTTAGTTAGCGCCTATGCAGATTCCGTAGTTTATTGGCAATCTTCCTTGTTAATAGTTATCGTAACACTAAGTTTCTGTGGAGCTCACCGATTAGCGATGTACTTCTCATCTATCTCTCTGTCTCCCAGCACTTCGATCAGGTGCTCGACAGTCATCACACACATCTTGTTATATGTGCGTGCAGTAAGGCTAGCTATATGGGGCGTGATGTATGCATGTGGATGAGAGAGGAGTGGCGAGTCCGACCGCGGTGGTTCGGTAGCCAATACGTCTGAAGCAAATGCTGATAGATAGTTGTTATCAAGTGCTGCCGCTACTTCTTTATCATCGATGATGCCACCTCGTGCCGTGTTAATCAAGATGGGATGATGAGGATTATCCTTGAAGGAATCCGCAGTCAAGAGTCCTGCTGTGTCAGGAGTCAAGGCCAGATGTATGCTGATAATATCTGAGCTAGCCAACAAGTCAGGCAAGTCCACTTTCGTAAATGAGACACTCCGTTCAGAACGATTCCAATAGATAACCTTCATCCCAAATGCCTCAGCTAACCTTCCTACCTTTTGTCCGATGTCTCCCATACCGATGATACCTAAGGTCTTTCCTCGGATCTCGTCTCCGTTATAGATCTTGCGGTATGACCAGCGGTTCGTATTTACGGAAGTGATACTTTCTACCATCTTACGCTGTGCCGTAAGCATCAGTGCGAGGGTATGCTCGGCTACTGTATCGGCATTACTTCCTGGAGCATTAATCACTTTTATATCATTAGTGGTAGCGTGCTGCAAAACGATGTTATCGAGACCAACTCCACATCTCGCGATCGCTTTGAGTCCTCTACAGGCGTCGATGAGTGCGTGATCTACCTTCCCCTTACCTCTTGTTACGATACCATGGATAGGACCATCAATCACTTCTTCGCCCAGATCAGGAGCGGATGCTTCGATGACATTCGTATGGCGGCTCAGTAGCTCATAGGCTTCATCTGTTATCGACTCTAACAATAAGACATTATGAAGGTGACTCATGCTGAGCTATTTGCCGTGATACAAGGTTGCATTCTCACTTTTATATCCACGGAAGTCATCACGGCCACTCACATAAAGGCCCTCCTCATAGAGATCATCCTCAAGTATCTTAGGATCGGGCTCATAGGTAGGATGCGATGATAACTCTACAAGATTTCCAGAAGGGTCTCTTACAAACATTTGCATAGCACCATCTGGTAGTCGTCGGACCTTCCCCCATGGCTTGATGTCTATGATATCGAGTTCTTTGAAGCGATAAAACATAGTATTAAAATCATCTACTTGTACACATAGATGACCTCGAAATGACTGGGCATCTTCCCATTCAGAAAGATGCAGTTGCTGCTTATCATTGATCTTAAAAAAGGCTGTCGGGTAGTCAAAGACAAAAGCGGCTATGGGTTCAAGACCCATCTCATGTTCGTAAAACTGAGCGGCTACTTCTATCTGATTTACGATCAGTGTCACGTGATTGATATATGTGATCTTCGCCATAGTTATATATTCTTTCTGTATTCTTTGATGAAGTCTTCATTGAGCGTTACTCCCCAGCCAGGTCTTACAGGAGGCTGGACTAGACCTCCTTCTACTTCAGGACGTTCGTTACATAGCTCATACATCAGTGGATTACCACCGAGCGAAAACTCGACGATGACTGCAGAGGGTGATGCAAAAGCAACATTTACGCCCGCAACAAATGAGATGATAGATCCCCAACAGTGAGGCGCCAAGGCCAACTGATAAGAGGCTGCTAGTGCTCCGATACGCATGCTCTCAGTGACACCCCCACATATGGCAGGATCTGGCTGTAACACATCTACGGCACGATGATGAAGTAACTCTACAAAGTCAAATCTCGTATACTCACTTTCACCAGCCGCGATCGGTATCGCAGTCGTCTGTCGTACTTCAGCAGTACCGATTTTATTATCTGGAGATATCGGCTCTTCAAACCAATACAGATCACAGTCCTCTACACCCTTGCAGTATCTCTTTGCTTCTGGCACACTAAAGGTTCCGTGTGCATCAGTCATAATCTTGATATCGCCTCCAAGGGCTTCTCGAGCGGCTTTCACTCTTGCGATACTTCTATCCACTGTATCATCCATCGATCCCACACGCATCTTTACGCCATTATATCCTTGAGCCACATAACCCGCAAGTTGTTCTCCGATATCGTCCACATCTGCCCAGCCACCACTAGCGTACGCTTCCATCTCATCTCTACATGTCCCTCCCAGAAGGCTCACAACGGGAGCTTCGAGATCTTGCCCTTTCAGATCCCAAAGTGCCATGTCTATGCCACTCATAGCAGATATCGTAGTACCTCGATTAGCTAATATCGGAAAGGTGCGACCTCGAGCTAGTGCATAGTGATCTCTTGATCCATTATAACAGAGCTCCCATATCCGCGAGATATCATGGATAGACTGGCCTATCAACTTTGGTTTGAGTTCATGCATGACACAAGCCACGATGCTTGCACATGAGCCTGTGGCACCGACAGCCGCCTTTGCCTCTCCTAATCCCACTCGACCATCATCTGCGATCACTTTCACAAGACACATATCAAAGTGTGTTAATCTGCCATAATCAGATCTCCACTGTCCCTTTATGGGGATAGGCACGCTTATCCAGTATGCTTCTATATCTGCGATAGTCATAGTAGTGGTTGTAAAGTATCGTATGACTTTTGAGTCAGTGAGGTATAGAACTCTTCGGTAACTGCAGAGCTACCATGATCTTCTAAAAACTTTTTTTGCTCGGGACTTTGTCCAACTGGATCCGTATCTATACTGCCCGGATGAGGATTAGCTGGTGTACGATCTAGCGGTGCCGCAAACTCCACAGATAGCACTCGATCATAACCTATAGACTTCAAAGTAGAGATGATCTTAGGCCAATCAAGATGGCCCATACCAGGTGCGAATCTATTATTATCCGCTACATGAAAATTCACCAAGCGATCTCCGCATGCTCTTATAGTCTCATAGTAATCTTCCTCTTCTATATTCATATGGAAGATATCTAGACATACTCCACAGTTGAGGCCAACCTCTTTAGCTAAGGCCAATGCTTGTGCTCCGCGATTGATAAAGTACGTTTCAAATCTATTGATAGGTTCTATACCCAATCGTACCTTATGACTTTCAGCATGTTCATAGCACTTCTTGAGACTATCTATCGCCCAGGACCATTCTTCTTCAGGACGTCCATCAGGAACGACCTTCCCGACAGTCCCAGGTACTACAGAGACCATCTGTCCTCCTAATTCGCTGACCATAGTGATGATGTCTTTGACATACTGTACTGACATCTCTCTTTGCTCCGGATCCTTAGCTATGAGGTTTCTTTCTTCTAACATTAATGTGACTGAGCCGTAGCACTTCAGATTGTATTTATATAATAAGGCTTTGACTTCCGTAGTGTCATACATAGATGGTTCTCCTTGTATCTCTATGTAGTCATAACCGATCTCAGATATCCTCTTGAGCGTTACTTCGAGCGGTTCTGCTCGCATCCAATTATGTATTGCAAGTTGCATATTTGGGTTTGGGTCAAGATAGTGAATAGTGGAGAAAGGTATGTTGATCTTTATATACACTTAAGAACATCGCATCTCGGTTTACTTGTAGTGTTCAAGGCTTGATTCCTCATGTTAAGCATAACTTCGTCGTGGTTTGATTCGCACTAGGACATCGGCTCATAGAGTATCCTAATTCGTACCTCCATTCTTCACTCTTGACCTCTTCTGTCTCTTTGTCATTGATACAAAGAGACGCATCCCGATAGCTATCGGGACTAGTCACACTAATGCTCGTTGGTTATTCTCTCATTCTCATCGTTTAGATAAGTTCCTCTTACCTCTACTTCTTCTCGAAATAAAATCTCTGGCTTTTTTCGTCGTGCTCTCTCGGCTAAGCCGAGATGCGCGCGCCCAGCCGCCACGAGATTCTAAGCCTAGACGAGCCATACTGAGACAAGAGAATCTTTCAGATTCTTATTTTCTATTAGGTCTTATTTAAAGTCATGCAAAGCATGACTCTGTTGTGGTTCGATTCGCCCAAGAAGATCGGCCATGCGAGATTGGCTTGCGTGGGGGATGGACGATCCAACGTGGAGACTAAGAGTCAGCAATTATAAGACTAAGGACCAAGCAGAAGCAGAGCGAATATTAGCACGACAAGCATTTTGGATACTTTGCTGCGATTGGCAAAGTATCAATCAAGAGGACGAGGATATTTAAGCGACCAGCACTGTAGGTGCCTATTACAAAGTCGTCTAGAAAATCCACAAAGAGCTTCCCTTGTCATTGATCTTCACATTGTGTCCTAACGCCGTAGACGCTATTTCCCCAGACTTCTTATTTTAGAGCAACACCTCCCAACTATGTACAAGATCCTATCAGCATCTACTCTATCCCTCATCTTCCTAATAGCTCCCTCCTGCAAGACAACATCAAACCCTCCTCCTTCCAAACCCAATATACTTTTTATCATGGCTGATGATCATGCCTATCAGGCCATCAGTGCCTATGATGATCGCTTGATCCAGACTCCACATATCGATCGGCTGGCTGATGAAGGCATGCTATTCTCTAATGCTTGTGTGACGAACTCGATCTGTGCTCCTTCTCGAGCAGTCATCCTGTCTGGCAAGCATAGTCATCTGAATGGCAAGATCGATAATATCTTTCCTTTTGACACGACACAGGTGACGTTCCCACAACTCCTTCAGGATGCGGGATATCAGACGGCCCTATTTGGGAAGCTACACTTTGGTAATAATCCAAAGGGATTTGATCAGTTCAAGATACTGCCAGGTCAAGGCCAATACTATAATCCTGACTTCATCACCAAGTATGAGGATACGATCAATGTAGAAGGATATACGAGTGACATCATCACTGACATGACCTTGGACTGGTTAGAAGAAGAAAGAAAAGAGAAAGAACCCTTCTTACTTATGTATCTCCACAAGGCTCCACATAGAGAGTGGCTTCCACCTAAGCGTCATTATACAGAATTCATGAAGAAGACTTTTCCAGAGCCTGTGACGCTCTTTGATAAGTATGAAGGGAGAGGGCGTGCAGCTCGTGAGTCGGAGATGAACTTGCTAACACATATGAACTGGGCCGGAGACTCTAAGATACCTCCAGAGGTCATGGAGGAACTTGGCATACCACAGACGGCCAAGTGGGACCACAATGCTTACAAGCGAGAAGTAGGTCGCATGACTTCATCTCAGAAAGCAGATTGGGATAAGATCTACAACCCGATGATCGAGGAGTTCAAAGAGAACTATGCTAGCATGTCTCACGAAGATCTTATGCGATGGCGATATCAGAGGTACATGCAAGACTACCTCGGATCTGTAGCAGCTGTCGATGATGGCGTAGGCCGAGTGCTCGACTATCTAGATGACCATGACCTTTCTGATAATACCATCGTCGTATATACTTCTGATCAGGGATTTTATCTCGGAGAACATGGTTGGTTTGACAAGCGCTTCATCTATAACGAATCCTTCAAAACTCCACTGCTCGTCAGATGGCCTCATGTTATCACACCTGGCACTACTAACACACAGATGGTGCAAAACCTCGACTTCGCACAGACCTTCCTTGAAGCGGCTGGCGTCACCGCACCTAGTGACATGCAGGGCGAAAGCCTCGTCCCACTTTTCAAGGGTGATACTACAGGCTTCAGAGATGCGGTTTACTACCACTACTACGAGTACCCCTCCGTACACATGGTCAAGCGCCACTATGGCATCGTCACGGAAGATTATAAGTTGGCACATTTCTATTACGATATTGATGAGTGGGAGCTGTACGATCGTAAGAAAGATATCCATGAGTTAACTAACGTCTATGATGATCCCGCTTACGCAAATGTTGTAAGAGAGCTCAAGCAACAATTAGCTGATATGCGAGTTGCTTACAAGGATTCACCTGAGATGGATCAACAGTTTATCGAGAAGTATAATGGTCTAAAGAGATGGGACAAATAGTGATCTGGAAATCTTGCTTTACAATATTAAGAGGGGCATCTAAATATGAATAACGATATAGTCGCATTGCGCCGTGAACTCCACTCCAAGCCAGAGGTCTCTAATCAAGAATATGCCACTGCCGAAATCATCAAAAGATATATGGAGAAGTATGAACCTACTGAGATCAGAGATGGTATCGGAGGAGCTGGAGTTGCTGTTATCTATTCATTTCCCAACGAGGGGAAGACCATAACGATAAGATGTGAGCTAGATGCACTTCCTATCCAAGAAGTTAACCAGATGAAGTACAGATCTACCTCTTCAGGAGTATCGCATAAGTGTGGACATGATGGTCATATGGCTATCGTTGCAAGCTTGGGGGCGTGGCTACAGAAAGGAGAAATAGACAGTGGCAAGGTAATTCTACTTTTTCAACCGGCTGAAGAAAATGGTCAAGGAGCCGAAAGGGTCATCAGTGATATGAAGTTCGCCGAGCAAGAAACAGACTACATCTTCGCACTGCATAATTTGCCCAAAGAACCGATGCATGACATCATCGTGATGAACGAGGGATTTTCTGCAGAAGTACAAAGCCTCATTGTCAGTCTAAGAGGTAAAGAATCCCACGCCGCCGAGCCTGAAAATGGTATCAATCCTACTCTTGCGATATCAGAGATCGCTCAGGCCTGTGCGCAACTTAATGTCACCGATCCCGAGAACGAAGCCTTCGCAGTACTCACTCCAGTCCATGTGAGTGTAGGTCAGCCCTCCTACGGCATATCACCAGGTAATGGAGAGATCCACTATACCATCAGAACCTGGCAAAGCAATCACATGGAGTTACTCAAGACCCGCATTTTAAAGATCGTTGCTGAGATCAGCCAACGACATAGTCTAGATCATGACATCACATGGTTAGAGTACTTCCCTGCTAGCATCAATGACCCAGAAAGTAATAACCTTGTTAGGATGGCAGCGAAAGATCAAGGCTTTACCATATCAGAAAGAGAATACCCTTTTAAATTCGGAGAGGACTTTGGATGGTATACGGAAAGATATAAGACGGCCATCTTTGGCTTAGGAGCTGGACTTAACACACCTGCGCTTCATAATGCCGACTATGACTTCCCAGATGAGATCATCAGCACTGGTGCAGACATGTTCAAATCGATCATCAAGCATATCCTTACATAAAAGCAACTTCAGATCTAATGAGATACTTCTACATTTTACTACTGACTTCCTTTTTCTGTCTCCCAGGGATAGGGCAAGTTGATACTATCAAATATGGTCTTAAGGGTAAGGTCATCAGAGCATTCGAAAAGTCACCAACTACTCCTGGCACATACTACGCTGGCCTAAAAGGCAACACCCTTGGCACAGGGTTCGTCTACAAGAGTGAAGATCATGGTAAGACATGGTCTGCCTTGAATGATGGCAAACCGATCGATCCATATGTAGCAGATATCCAAGCTATCGCAGAGTCGCGTTCTTCCGACAAAACACTCTTTGCAGGTACTTGGAAGAACGGGATGATCATAAGTAAAGATGGGGGTGTAACCTGGAGCAAGGATGTACACTTCCCTTCTTCTGACATCAGATCTATCAAGACTGGTATCCAACACCCAGAGTTAGTCTATGCTTCCACCTCGAGCTTTGGCGTGGTAAAGAGCATAGATGGAGGTAACACGTGGAGTAGAAATACTCCTGAAGTCGTAGACAGTACCTTTCAATTTGCATGGTCCATAGAGATCGCTCCGCATGATGATAACATCATCTTCGCTCAGACTTTTTCTGATGGCGTGTGGCAGTCGATAGATCAAGGAGCTAGCTGGAAAAAGATCTTAGACACTGATGGGAAGGTTTGTTGGGATATGAAAGTCTCTGACGACTCTGCAGATATCTGGGTAGCGACCAGTGCACGAGGTGATAGCACAAGTGCTATATATCATTCTCAAGACATGGGCAGCACATGGACAGAGCTACAAGATGTCCCACAGATTGGATTAAATCAGATCGATGTTATACGATCCAATGAGTCGCACAACCTTATAGTTGGTAGCTGGCAGGATGGTGTATATATCATGAAAGATGGAGCTTGGCTAAAAGAGGAAAGTGTAGGCTTTTCTAGGATAGCACACATCATCTCTGACAAGGATCAGGCGCTTATCGGTAGTTGGGGGAATGGTATTTAT
>CAZXIE010000032.1:0-29441 GCA_964640065.1 uncultured Saprospiraceae bacterium | reverse complement strand
AATCTATCCATGGATCTATCGTATCGAAAAGAAGCTTGCATAGAAAACTTCGAAGAAGCTCAAAACGCTGCACAGAAAGGTGCTGATCAAGTGGAACTATGCAGCAAACTTCATCTTGATGGCTGCACTCCAGACCGTCATGACATCACAAGATGTCTAGCGGAGTTGGACATCCTCATCAAGGTGATGATCAGGCCTGTGGCTGGGTCATTTGTCACCTCACTCGAGACAATAGAAATTATGAAGTCTGAGATCAAAGAGATGAAAAATCTTGAGGTAAAGGAAGTCGTATTCGGCTTAACAACAATCAACCAACGATTAGACATAGAGCAGATCGCCACCCTCAGAGACATAGCCTATCCTATGGGAGTTACGATCCATAAGGCAATCGATACTTCTTCAGATATACTTTCAGATCTTGATCTACTCATTCAACTCGGCGGTATCAAAAGTGTCCTAACCTCCGGTGGTAAAAGCACTGCCAATGAAGGAATGGATATCCTGCGACAAATGCTTGACATGGCTGGTGATGACATAGAGATTATCCCTGCCGGGAAGATCACCTTCGAGAATGTTGATGCTCTGCATGAGACGCTTCAAGCCAAGGTCTATCATGGAAGAAGAATTGTTTATATACGAGGCAAGGGGATTTAACCCCTTGATTCTCTATATTCTCCCAAGGGGCTAAAGCCGCCATGTCCATGTGTTGAAACGAGTCGTATCTACGGAGATATTGACACTCTTTGATGCACCACGCAATCCCAAGGAACCTAAGCCCCTTATCAAGAAAGTCTAAACAAACCAAGCTAAAGACGGTTACTCCTCTAATGTTATACCAAGTCGACATTTTTTATGTGTTGATTGATCTATGTTCGCGCATGGTTGAGAACTACGATAAGTGTAAAATTTAATTGATTAAAGAAATTCACAAAATGACTACTAAATTATTCTCACTCCCGAAACTAGCGGGATTCTTACTCCTCTTATTCGCATCTCAGATAACTGCCCAGATGGCAGATACTAAGTCTAAGAGTCTATTATCTAAGATGTATGAGGTAACTGGAGACTATGAGGATCTCTGGAAAAAGAATGACGTATCATTCGATTATCTATATGACAACTTTGCTGCAGGTAAAGATGTCTCAAAAGAAAAATTCATCATAGATGGCGAGGCCACATGGGCTACTTACAGTATACACCAAAGAAACGTACTACCTACTCAAGAAGGAGTTGCTGTACAATCTCTGATTGATGGCGTGCCACAGATGACGCTGGATGGCAAGTTCGTCAAAGACCAAGAAGCCCTTGGAGCTACGAAATTCATAAGAGAAGTCAATCCTTTCTGGTTTATGATGACATATAAGTTGGCAGATCCCAGTACGATCCACAAGTATCTAGGCTCAGAAGAAGTAAATGGTATCACCTACGAGAAGGTTTCTCTGAAGTACAAAAATGAGATGACTGGCAAGGCTGCCGATGATGAGTATATCCTGTACTACAACACAAAGTCTAATCTCATAGATCTCTTCTACTTTTCTCTTCCGGCATTTGGAGTCAATGCTCCTGTACTAAGGATGGAGATAAGTTATGATATCATTGACGGTATCTACATACCTGCAAGACGTAAGTCATTCGGTCCAAATCCTGAGACTGGAGAGTACGTCATGAATGGTGAGTATACATTCAGCAACATTAAGTTCAACAATGGATTTAAGAAGGAGGATTTTGTACTGAAGGGGAAGATGTAGTAATCATCAGTAACCTCTTATCGATAAGCGGTATGTTTCTACTAAGAGGCATACCGCTTATCTATTTGAAACTGTTCGTGATTCCTACCAGGGATATTTTTGTAAAACTCCATTACTAGAGGTAGCTCTTCTTCAGGTTTGTTTACAGAATTGATAACGAGAGGTCCTATACCTGCTACTTTACGCTTATAGTCGAGGTATCCACATGTGATAGGTACACCTGCTTCCTTAGCTATCCAGTAGAAACCCATCTTCCAATTTTTAGCAAGTTTCCTTGTTCCCTCAGGGGCAATCACTAAAGCAATCTCATCATATCTGTCGAATAACTCAGCCATAGCTTCGACTTGACTCTTTCTTTTTTCTCCTTCTTTTTTAGGTGATCTATTAACACCTACTCCACCCATTGGCTTAATGATGAGACCAAAAGGGAACTTTGTCCAATCATCCTTGATAGCTACTTTCATCGGGACGCGGAGCGCCCAAAAAGCTAATCGCACCATAAAGAAATCCCAGTTACTGGTATGAGGAGCCGCTATGACTACTGACCTTTTATACTCGGGAGGCATATCAAAATCAACTTTCCATCCAAGTATCCTAAGAATAAATATCGCGAACTGTTTCATCGCCGCAAAAGTGGTAAAAAATCAGTCTTCTTGGTTTTAATATTACAACACAAAAATCCTACATCTACAATTCGCCAAGCATGTGAAGCAAAGAATGTCAAAAACAGACATTTGCGGTAAGTGAAAGATCATAACTACAACAATGACGAGCATCTCGTGTTTTCCTCTCATTCAAACACAATTAGTACTGATAGATTATGGCAACACTACGACTAGGCGATGACGCTCCCAACTTCAATGCACTTACCACAGAAGGTCAACTCAACTTCCACGAATGGTTGGGTGATGGATGGGGTGTTCTTTTTTCTCACCCTGCAGATCATACTCCAGTATGTACGACAGAGCTAGGAACAGTGGCTAAGACCAAAGCACAATTTGAAGCTCGTAACTGCAAAGTCTGTGCGCTCAGCGTAGATCCCATAGAAGATCATCATGCTTGGATCAAAGACATCAATGAAACACAGAATACCACTGTTAACTTTCCACTGATCGCTGACCACGATAGCAAGATCGCCCAGATGTATGATATGATTCATCCCAATGCAAGTGCTAAAGCAACAGTGAGGTCAGTATTTGTGATCGGGCCTGATAAAAAGGTGAAACTCATGATTACTTATCCCCCATCAACGGGAAGAAATTTTGATGAGATACTTAGAGTCATTGATTCACTACAGCTTACGGCATATCATAAACTAGCAACTCCAGCTAACTGGAAAAAAGGTGATGACCTAGTTATATCACCATCAGTTAGCAATGAAGAGGCTAAAGAGATGTTTCCTAAAGGATTTACGGAAGTGAAGCCATACTTGAGGTTGACACCAGATCCGGACGCTTAATAAAACATTCACCTATATCACATACTTCTTCTATACTTCCCTCCTACCTCAAAGAGGGCGTCTGTGACCTGTCCAAGTGTACACCATTTAGTTGCTTCCATCAGATGATCAAAAAGGTTGGCAGAAGTGAGTGACGCTTGCTGTAGTTGGTGCAACGATTGCTTCGAACGATCAGCAGCGAGTTCATGGATGTCCCGCAGATTAGTAATCTGCGTTTCTTTTTCTTCAGTGGTCGCACGGATTACTTCCTTGGGAAGTATAGTCGGCGAACCCTTAGAGGACAAGAAAGTATTCACACCTATGATCGGATATTCGCCAGTGTGTTTGAGCGTTTCGTAGTAAAGACTCTCTTCTTGTATTTTACTACGCTGGTACATAGTCTCCATGGCACCTAATACTCCTCCTCTCTCAGTTATGCGATCGAACTCAGCGAGTACCGCTTCTTCCACGAGATCTGTTAGCTCTTCTATGATGAAAGATCCTTGAAGAGGATTCTCATTGCGCGCAAGGCCTAGTTCGTGATTGATGATCATCTGGATGGCCACTGCTCTTCGTACACTTTCCTCTGTAGGAGTCGTGATAGCCTCATCATACGCATTAGTATGAAGAGAGTTACAGTTATCATAGATAGCATAAAGTGCCTGTAGAGTAGTCCTGATGTCGTTAAAGTCGATCTCTTGGGCATGTAGTGATCGACCTGAAGTTTGGATATGATACTTGAGTTTTTGTGATCGCTCATTAGCACCATACTTATATTTCATCGCTTTAGACCAAATCCTTCTTGCTACCCTTCCGATGACGGCATACTCAGGATCGATACCGTTAGAAAAGAAGAAAGATAGATTAGGGGCAAAGTCATCGATATTCATCCCTCTAGCCAGGTAATACTCCACAAAAGTGAATCCATTGGATATCGTAAAGGCCAACTGAGAAATCGGATTAGCTCCTGCCTCTGCGATGTGATAACCGGATATCGAAACAGAGTAAAAATTACGAATCTGATGATCTATAAAATACTGTTGCAGATCTCCCATCAAGCGAAGTGAAAACTCTGTAGAGAAAATGCATGTATTCTGTGCTTGATCCTCTTTGAGTATATCTGCTTGTACGGTACCGCGTACAGCTTTTAAAGCTTTCGCTTTCATCTTGGCATAGACTGTATCCTCTAATACTTGATCACCTGTAAGACCGAGAAGCATCAGACCTAGGCCATCATTACCTTCTGGCAAGTCGCCTTCATATCGAGGTCGCTCCACACCCCTATCATCATACACCTTCTTGAAAGCAGCTTCTACTTTTCCTTCGAGACCGTGCTTTTTGATATATAACTCACACTGCTGATCTACAGCAGCGTTCATAAAGAATGCGCATATCGTCGCTGCAGGTCCATTGATCGTCATCGAGACTGACGTCTTCGGATTACAAAGATCAAATCCAGAATAAAGCTTCTTAGCATCATTGAGCGAAGAGACATTAACTCCGGAGTTACCGACCTTTCCGTATATGTCAGGGCGATGATCTGGGTCATTACCATAGAGGGTTACTGAATCGAAAGCTGTCGAAAGTCGCTTCGCTGGCATACCCATCGACAGATAATGAAAGCGGCGATTAGTCCTCTCAGGACCACCTTCTCCAGCAAACATCCGCGTAGGGTCTTCTCCTTTTCTTTTGAAAGGAAAAACTCCTGCTGTAAATGGAAACTCTCCCGGTACATTTTCTTGTCTTGCCCACGTTAGGATATCACCCCAATCATGGTACTTCGGTAGGACTATCTTAGGTATTTTGTTATGCGAGAGACTCTCAGTGTAGTTATCAACTACTATATTCTTCCCTCTCACCTGATAGGTAAATTGGTCTTCTGTATAAGCTAACTTCTTAGCTTCCCAAACTTCCAAAATCTTAAGATTGTCAGGGGTCAATGACTGGACGAGTGATTGCTCGAGCTTTGTAAGTTCTTCTTTGGAAGATGCATCTTTGACTAGCTGAAGAGCCCTTTTTATAGCTTGTAATTTTCTCGCTATCTCAGCCTGCTCGTCTACTTCCTTGTCATACTGTGCGATCGTCTCGGTGATCTCAGAGAGATATCTCGTCCGCGATGGAGGTATGATATATTGCTTCTCGCTTTCACCCGTCTCGAGGTCTATCTTTTCATCAGGAAATAATCTAGCTATGAGGTCATTGAATAAAGTATTAACACCAGGGTCATTGAACTGAGCGGCGATGGTGCCGTATACTGGCATCGTCTCGACATCTTGTTCCCAAAGTTCATGGTTACGTTGATACTGCTTTCTGACATCTCTAATAGCATCATGAGCTCCTCGCTTGTCGAACTTGTTCAACACTATCATATCTGCGAAGTCAAGCATGTCTATCTTCTCAAGTTGCGATGCTGCTCCAAACTCAGGCGTCATCACATACACAGAGTGGTCTGCATGATCAACTATCTCAGAATCAGACTGTCCGATACCCGATGTCTCAAGTATAAGGAGGTCAAACTCAGCGCACTTTAAGATCGTCAGTGCACTATCTATATCTTTTGACAAGGCAAGATTATATTGCCTCGTGGCCATAGATCGCATGAAAACGCGATCCGTAGATATAGCGTTCATCCTAATGCGATCTCCTAGGAGAGCTCCTCCTGTCTTCCTCTTTGACGGGTCTACAGAGATGATGCCTATCGACTTATCGGGATAGGCACTTAAAAAACGAAGTACCAACTCATCAACTAAGCTAGACTTACCTGCTCCTCCCGTACCTGTTATCCCAAGCACAGGTGTCCCGGCATCTGCACAGTCACTCTTCAGCTGAGAGATCCAGGATTGGCTATCTTCTGGATATGCTTCGGCCACAGATATGATCCTAGCGAGGTCCTTATGACTCTGTTTGTTAAGACTTTTTAATTCGCCATTGAGATGAGGATCTACAGCTATGTCGCACTGCTCGAGGAGATGATTGATCATGCCTTGCAGACCCATCTCTCGACCATCGTCTGGAGAATATACTCTTGTTATGCCGTAATCATGTAACTCCTCTATCTCGGACGGAAGTATGGTGCCTCCACCTCCACCGAATATCTTAATATGACCAGCTCCATTCTCTTTAAGTAAATCATATGCATACTTAAAGTACTCGATGTGACCTCCCTGATAAGATGTGATAGCGATGCCTTGCACATCTTCTTGGATGGCAGCATCTATCACCTCTCTAACAGACCGATTATGACCTAGATGTATCACCTCAGCACCAGTACGCTGGATGATGCGTCGCATGATATTGATAGCCGCATCATGGCCGTCAAATAAAGACCCCGCAGTCAGTATCCTAATCTTATTCTTTGATTGGTATGGTGCTATTTTCTCCATGTTTATAACATTTACGAAAGTGAACTCTTCAAGCTTAACAGCTTATGTAACTCATGTGGATAGCCAGACTTATGAAGGAGTCTGGTGCCGTACCAAGAGAAGAACTCACCGTCCACTAAGATAACCCTACTTTCTGTGATGGAACTTGAAATATCGACGATATGGCTCTGCTTAAACGGGAAAGGCTCCGACGACAAAAAGATATAGTCGGGCCGAGCCTGCTTCAACATCTCAATAGTGACCTTAGGGTATCGCGTCTGGTCGCCAAATACATTGTGCAACCCAACCGCTTCCAGCATATGATGGATGTATGTGTCATAACCTATAGTCATATAAGGATCCTTCCAGATCAGATATGCCACACTACCTGATAACAACTTGCATCCGTCTAGTATATCACCCAACTCCGCAATCAATTTATCGGCTCTGGTTTTAGCGTCCAATATCAATCCCATAGACTTGATAAGATCACGAGTATCGTCAGACGTTTTCACATCACTCACGTACACAGGACACACCTGCTGAAGTGCTCGCACATCACTCTCGGCATTCTCCTCCTTATTAGAGATTATCAGATCTGGCCGGAGATCTTCTATCGCATTTCTTTTGGGATTTTTAGTGCCTCCTATGCTCGGCACCTTGGAACCGATAGTAATAGGATGGATACAAAACTTAGTCCTCCCCACTAGCTTTTCTTCTGCACCGAGGTCATAGAGTAATTCTGTGATGGAGGGAACTAACGAAACTATCCTTTGTGGCTTAGCATCAAACCTGATAGCTTGACCCAGTTGGTCTGTTACTATCATCCGCCTTCTTGGTTTGGTACATTCTTATGTTCATATGGGCAGTGGCGACAAGTCGAACCACAGCAGTATCCCCTCTTCAGATGATATGATTCTGTCATCACCATCAAACCATCCTCCATGTAGTAATCAGGCTGTTCCTCTTGACCTTCTACCTTCTCAGACATCCTATCACTTTCGTAAATATTTCCTTATTCGATACTCTTCCTAGTGGGTCCCTGTGTATCTGATAGGTACTGCATACCTGCCAGTTCAGTCATCATCTTCAGAGGGTCTGTACCCTTTCTCAACTCCGTCGCTGTGTGTAAGACATAACTCTTCAAGTCTTCTACTTCATCAGGAGTAAGATACTCTGAGAAGTTGGGCATACCCTCAGCTGCAAGTCTTCCATCTAAAAGAATAGACTCGTATAAATCAAAGACGCCATTACTTGATCTTGCCAAGTCAGGGACCACCCCGCCTCCTGTGCCGACCACATGACAACCTATGCAAAAGTGAGTAAACAGATCAAACCCGTTACCTATATTTTCTGGTGGCGAACTTGTCGTTAATGCGGTGATATCACTAGGTAGCGGTGGTAACTTTTCAAGAGGTTCGGTTGTGCCACCAAGTTTGAAGGTATAGTAGGTGCCTTGATGAAGTCTCTCGGTAAACTTAAATGTCTGACCTTGGCCTCCACCCCATCCGATGGGTATCGTTATATACTGGTCGCCATCGACAAGGTAGGTGATCGGTGCAGCGATACCTCCACTGCGTGTGTCATAACTCCATAATACCTCTCCAGACGATCCATCTCTTGCTGAAAAACGCCCTTCAGCATCTGCCTGAAATACGAGTCCGGATTCTGTCGTCAGAAGCCCTCCATTATAATGTGAAGGTTGAGGTATATCCCATACTATTTCTTGCTTAGCAGGGTCATAGGCCACTAATCTTCCACTTGCAAATCCTGGCGGTGGAGCAAGAGGATTAGGATCAAAAGCTGGTGGATTATAGAGCTTGGCATTCATGCTAAGATTAGTTCCTGCTTTACCACCGATGGACTCAGGATCATAAGCTCCAGCATCTCCCATGCGCGCATATGGTCCTGCTTGCACTGAAGCTGGTATATACATAAGTCCGAGATTAGGATTGTACGCTTGGGGCTGCCAGTTATGTGTTCCGTGAGAACTAGGCGTGATCCACCACGTCCTTCCATCTCGATATCTTACGCCTTCATTTTCGATAGGGCGACCATTCTCATCGAGTCCACTTGCCCAACTCACATAGCCATATTTTTCTCCGGATATAAATTCACCAGTCTCACGATCTATGACATAGAAAAATCCATTTTTCGGTGCTTGCATGAGTACCTTCCTCATCTCTCCATCTATCTCTAGCTCCGCTAAGGTGATAGGCTGCGTAGAAGTATAGTCCCATGTATCACCCGGCGTATGCTGAAAATGCCATTTGTACGCTCCAGTCGTAGCATCAAGAGCGACGACACTTGCCAAGAAAAGATTATCGCCTCCACCTGGGCTTCTGATAGACCGATCCCAGTGAGTACCATTGCCAACTCCGATATATAATGTATTGAGGTCTGGATCAAAGACGATAGCATCCCATACGGTGCCTCCACCTCCACCATTGGCCCACCATTCTCCGTTCCAAGTTTTGGCAGCTTCTTCTAGTTCTGGTTGTTCGAAGCCATCCGCTGGATTACCTGGTACTGTATAAAATCTCCAAGCCATCTCGCCCGTCTCAGCGTCATAAGCCGAGACGTAACCTCGCGCAGTGAACTCTGCACCACCATTACCGATGACGACATTGCCATTCACGATTCTAGGGGCTCCAGTGATAGAGTACTGACTGCCATCTGGTATAGTCATGACTTCCCAGTTTTTAGATCCAGTAGCTGCATCTACTGATACGAGTCTACCATCTAGTGTACCCCATATCACATCTCCTTTGTATAATGCAGGACCACGATTGATCACACCACAACAATACTCAATAGCACGACCTCTATCTGCTATCGGATCATGCTCCCATATTTTTTCACCGGTTCGCGTGTCTATGGCCCATAAGACTGACCATGGACCTGTGGCAAACATGATTCCATCTACAACTAGTGGGGTGCCTTGTATGCCTCTCTTTGTTCCTACTTCGAGAGTCCAAGCCAGACCTAGCTGTGATACATTTTCTTTGGTAACTTGATCGAGTTGAGAGTACCGATCCTCGCGATAACTTCTTCCATATGTTAACCAATCGCCATGTTCATGTTCTTGTGCTTTGAGCAGTTCATCATCCACCAGAGATGTCACCTCTCTTATGTGCTCTTCGGAGCCTTTAACAACTTCGGATGTCGAGGTGCAATGCCAGAATACCACGACGATCAGTATCATGGCTAGGATAACTAAGGAGATCTTTTTCATACAACTTTCGTTTGGTCTTACCTCCCGAATATCCTAAACTTTATCGGTCCTTTCTACTTATTATTCTCTTTTTTAATTGTCTGGAGGCCAAATAATGTTCTTAATTCAGTGGATTCTTGTACTCTAATGATTAGTGAGTCACTTACCTTAAAATCTAGATCTCTTGTGAAAGCAATTATTTCTTACCCATAAACTTTAAGACAACCTCGTTAAAGAGAGTTGGATTCTCTGCTGGCAAATAATGTGTTTCATTTGGCATTATTGCTAATTGTGCATTTGAGATATTCTCAAATATTCTCACAGTGTGTTCATTTCTTATCTCATCATGATCACCAGCAACAATGAGTGTTTTTGACTCTATCCTCTGTAAATCACTAAATTCCAATTGTGGGTATTTAAGCAGCATATTCAATAAGTCCAACACAATAGATGAACCATCCTGGTCTTCGATGCTTTGTTTATAGGTTTTGATCCTATCCAAGGAAGTCTTTTTAACTCCCTCCGGAAAAATATTCGCAGCCATTGCAATCAAATTGCTAATTCTCTCAGGATATTGAATGGCCATCATTAAACCAATAATTCCACCATCACTCCAACCTAAAACATGAACCTTATCTAACTCCAAGTAATCTACAAATTCTATCATATCTTCAACTTGCAAAGCATACGTCAGCTCAACATTATGATCATAAGAAGAATTACCCCTACCTCTACTATCTACTAATATGACTTTATAATACTTAGAGAATTCGTCTACTTGATTTAAAAATGCACCAATTGATTGGCTATTTCCATGAATCATTAAAAGAGGTTCTCCTTCACCATAAATTTCATAGTACAAATTAACATTGTTTACATCTACATACTTTCCAGTATCATTATTTCCAATAATATTCTCACCTTTCACTTTGACACAATACTTACCCTCATAAGGCATTTCGTCCGTATAACTAATTTTGAATTTTTCAGACTTCCATTTACTCTCCACTCTTATTCCTTCATTCCAGTTATCCTGATTGATAGGATTTTCAAAGCCAGGATTATCTACAGGAAGCACATTCCATTTTCCATCATCATCCTGATATGATAACATTACGTTATCAAAATAGAATTCACCATTATTCTGGGCATAGAAACCAAGGTAAATTTTTATTGAACTACTATCCGTTTTCCCATAAATTTCAAACTTCTGCCATTTATCAGCAATATGTATATCCTCATTAATTATATCATTATGAAAAAAACTTTCCACGTCCACTCTTAGCCAAAGCGCAGCTTTTGCATCTTCACTCTTGACTTTGCTACGTATATACCCACTATACTTTATTGACTTATGCCTCAAATATTCTGGTACATCTATTGCTTGCGAATAAGATGTCCAGTATTGATTTACTGATTCGACTTGCGAATAACCAATAAAACACGAACAACAAAACAAAAGTATTACGACCAACTTCGCACTAACCATATATGCTTCAAATTTATTTTAGTATTCGTTTCTTAACAATCAGATTTATTAGTCTAACATATCGGTGATATGGAGTGAAAGCGGTGATCGCAAGTCTGGTGTCACATCAAATGTTAGTCACAGGCTTGTTTCTACTCTATTATAATATTCCTTATTGTCTCTTCTCTGTTTGAAATATGCTACAAACAGTAGAGAAATTGGAAAGAACAAGATTATTATAATCCATTTCACAACTATTTTTATCTCTTTCATTAGATTAAACCCAGTATTACTACTGTAATTGAAGTGAAAACTCCAATGGTTATCAAACTATTTTTGACATCAATAAGCAATTCACCTAACGAAAATTAAATGGAATATTCATCAACATTATTCCATTTCCGCTGTATTCAAATGTCTATATAGAATCCGCCATGTCAGATAAAATTAATTAAAAGACAGCTATATCCGAACAGATGCTACATATTATCACAAACTACTGATTTGCATCTTGTCAGACGAAAGCTCAAAAGGAGATTAGAGCACACTCAAGTCCTCATGATGTACATCTTGTATTAAGTTTTTTGGGTACTACGGCTAGCCAAATAATGTTCTCTAAAAAGAGATCGTGATATAATCAGCTTCATGATTTCACTAGTGCCTCCATAGATCCTAGCTACTCTTGCTGTGGCATATGCTCGAGCCACGTCATACTCCCATATATAGCCATATCCACCGAAGAGCTGAAGACACTCGTCCAAGACTTTGGCTTGCATCTCAGTCGCTTTGAGCTTAGCTATAGAGGCTTGTTCTGTGGTAAGTTTATGCTCGGCTTGCAGCTCTACGCACTTATCTACGAAGGTCTGGTAGACTTGTAGTTCTGCAGCGCAGTCTGCCATCTTGAACTGGGTATTCTGGAAGTCAGCGATAGACTTGCCAAAGGCTTTACGTTCCTCGACATACTTCATGGTTTTCTCAAATATGCCAACTACAGCACCCATACTCTCGACAGCCAAGGCAGCTCGTTCTCGTGGCAAGTCGGACATCATATACTTGAAGCCCATACCTGCTTCTCCAAGCAGCTTTGACTTAGGCACTTTGACATCCTCGAAAAAGAGCTCGCAAGTATCTTGGTACTTCAGTCCAACTTTATCGAATGGCTCGCCAGTAGTAAAGCCATCAAGCTCTTTATCAATGATGAGAAGGGTAATCCCTTCAGTTGTTCTCACAGCGCAGACCACGAAGTCCGCTACATATCCATTAGTGATGAATGTCTTAGATCCATTGACTAGGTAGTGATCACCTTTATCTTCTGCAGTAGTCTTCAAGGCCTTAAGATCTGAACCTACACTTGGTTCCGTCATACCGATCGCCCCTATCAAATCTCCAGTGACCATCTTAGGTAAGTAGTGTTTCTTTTGCTCCTCGTTTCCATATCTCAGGATATAAGGGGCTACTATATCTGAGTGTACGGCATGTCCAAAGTCTATACCGATCCTTCTAGTTTCTTCAAGGACAAGAGCATTAAATGTGAAGTCGAATCCTGCTCCTCCATATTCTTCAGGGATATCCATACAGAAGAAGCCATGCGAACCCATTTTCTGCCAGAAGCTTTTAGGAGCACACTTTATTTTCTCCCATTCTTCTTGATGAGGTACAGCTTCTTTCATCAAAAAATCTTCGAGTGCTTTGCGTACCATTTCATGTTCTTCAGTACTGTACACGTCACGCTTGATCTGGATATTAGAGAACATTCTTTTTTGATTTTAATTGATAATCACTTTTGTAAATCACCTACAAGTAATCGTAAGATACGCTTACTGAGTCTCATTAGCACTTACAAGTTTTCTTTTACTATGCTTGTTAAGAAACAACTTTATGGTTCATAAAGAGTTCAACAAGAGAATCCTGAGAAATATGATAAAACTATATATTGTTCTCATCTAAATCAATCAATTCCTATGTATATACGAAGAGACATCAAGTTGAAAATGGTTCTCGAAATTGCATGGCAGAAACTTTTAGGTTTTACGCTATACTCTGGAACTATCGTCTGGATACATCATTACTTCAGCCATACGGGACAATCAGTTAATCTGACTATTCCTTTTCTTCCTATTAGTACGATCGGAATAGCAGTTGCTTTCTATATCGGATTCAAAAACAACCAAGCTTATGACAGATTTTGGGAAGGTCGGAAGATATGGGGAGGTATCGTTAACTATAGTCGGACTTGGGGCAATCAGATTCTTTCGTTTATCACCGACCTGCATGCATCTGAAAAACACACTGATGAAGAAATCAATGAAATCCAAAAGCGACTGATCTACAGACATATTGGCTGGTTATATGCATTAACCCATATGCTACGACAGGCTTCTCCTTTTAGCAAAGAAAATAAAGGCAAAGCCTTAAAATTTCTAGGTGAAAGACCTGACAAAGGACAATGCGATCGAGATGTCGCACCTTTCTTGCCTACTGATGAGTATATGGAACTGAAAGATTCTGTCAACCTATGTACTCAACTTATCCGAAGACAAGGCAAAGAATTAAAAGACTTAAGAATCGAAAAGGGACTAATCGATGACTTCAGGCACATGGAGATGATGAAGGTGCTCGAAGAGTTTTATAACCTGCAAGGGAAATGTGAGCGAATCAACAATACTCCCTTCCCTCGACAGTTTGCTTACTTCAGTAAGGTGTTTACTTGGATTTTTATCATCATCATGCCATATGGGTTATTGGGGGAGTTTCTCAAACTAGAACACAACTACATGTGGCTTACTATACCTTTCTACGTCCTGATCTCATGGATCTTCATAACCATGGAGATAGTTGGTGATAATAGTGAGGACCCCTTCGAAAACTTCGTTAATGATGTACCGATGTCCGCTCTAACTCGAGTCATAGAACGAGACTTACGTCAGATGCTAGGCGAAACTGATCTACCACCAAAAGTGGAAGCTATCAACGACGTATTAATGTAGAACAGATCGTAAGTACAGATGACTTAATGCTATCAAAGATGTCTTCAAAGATGACATGTTAAGTAAAAAGAGGCCGCCCAAAATGCATCAGCATTTCAAAGCGACCTCTTGGTACGATAGAGTTACAAGTAACCTAACGAGTTATTTACAAGCTATCATTGCTTGATGAGTTTTTCGGTCATCTCTAGACCTTCTCTATCTATCATACGCATTAGATAGACACCTTCGTGTAGATCAGAGACATCAAGTCTATGATCAGGATTATCATACTCTCTGACGATCCTGCCGTCTAAGCCGTATATCCTTAGACGTGTGATCTCTAAACCATCAGCTAAGTAAACTACATCACTAGCTGGATTCGGGTAAACCGAGAATTGGGATGGCTCAAGTGAAGGTAAATCTCTAAAGTTAGCCTGAGGTATGACTTCTTGCTTGCCAGTAGTCTTACCACTCGACGAACCAGAAGATCCTCTTATCACGACACAATAATCTTCAGTCTCACCGTAGACAAAGCTACCGCATGCAACAGGATACCCAGTCAAGCTCAATGCTATCCTCATCCTAGTTGCTCCTCTTACAGTATTATAAGGCACCCTAATAGATCCTGCAACTGGATTAGAGCTTAGTGCACGTGCGACAAACTCTCCGGAGTCATCAAAATCTCCATCGCCATTATAATCTATCCACATGCCATAGTGTGCTTGGAACTTAAATGCTCCAAAACCTGGTGTAATCTTCAGATCAAAAGTAGATCCTTCTTGAAGTGATATACATGGGCTCTTAACATTGACATAACCGCCATTATCTCCGGACTTAAAGAGTGTTCTATTAAACTGTACTGTTTTGATAAACGCTCTACTACTGATCGTACCTCCTGAAGCACAGTAAGAAGCTTGGTTATTCGTGCTCGATCGAATATTGACATCGAAAGAACAAGTCTCAACGTTACCGCATCCATCACTACCTTGGAAGGTAACTGTCGTGCTTCCTTGCGAGAAGCTAGAACCACTAACGGGTCCTGCGATCTGTCGAACTCGGTTACATCCCTTTATCTCCATGATAAACTCCCTGAGGTAGGTACCACTATTGTCATTCCACGTGCCAGATGGCTCGAGTTCTGCATAGTGTTGCACACCTTGGAAGTTATTAGGATTACCTGACCTCCAGCTGAAGTATTGTTGGCGGTTGCCATTGACATCTCGCCAGACACCTTCTTCTGCATGATCAGATATACCGATGAATGCTACTTGATTAACAAGGAGCTTCGCTAGGAAGTAGTTCTCACCAGAATCACCGATGATAGCTAGATTCCCTCCTAATCCCTTTGAGATTGCATTAGCTTCAGGCCAAGTGCTCTTCTCTTTAGAGCAGTAGTAGTATGATCCATTGCGTGTACCCATATATACGAAGCCTGGGATGGACGCGCCTAGATTACATTGGTTACAACAAGTCATGAACTCAGGAGTATCAAAATAGACGACTTCTGAAGAGTTACTAGTAGTAATGTCAATATCGTCAGGACATGTAAGCGTCACATCTCTGTCTACAGTAGTAATGTTATAACTACAAGACTGGATATTGCCACAAGCATCTTCTACTCGGAAGGACACTGTAGTATTATCAGTTACCTGAGAAAGATCTGTCGGACCAGCTGTCTGCGTGATATTGAGACATGCAACCTCCATGATAAACTCTAAAGGCTTATTGTTAGTTTGATCATTCCAGTATCCGTTACGCAAGAGCTCTACATAGTCTTGGAAGTTGTTGTAGTTATTAGGTTGGTGAGGGAACCATCGCTTATATGTCAATGGAGATCCATCTACCCACTTAAAGACACCTTCTTGCACTTCATCACTCAGTCCTATGTAAGCGCTATTAGCCTGTAAAGTCTGAGCTAAGAATGCATTTTCTCCAGCATCATTGATGATGGCAAGTTGTCCACCACTCGCTTCACAGAATGCTCTGGCTTCTGGCCATACCAATCTCTCTTTACTGCAGTAGTATCTCTTTCCATCTCTTTCTCCCATAAAGACAAAGCCTGGTATATCTCCATCTTGACAGAGATCACAATCCGTGCTTACGTCAGGTAGTGGTATAGCACCACTATGCGATGATCCACACTCAAGAACGATATCCTCAGAACAGGTTATCAAGAGGCCTGAACCTGTACCACCAGATCCACCCATACCGCCTGTACCTGAGCCTGTATCTCCACCTTCTGGTCCTACAGTTACAGAGAATGTGCAAACCGCTGTATTACCACAGCCGTCTGTGACTGTTACATTTACGGAAGTGATACCCTCTGAGAAAGTAGTCCCTGGAGGCGTACTATAAGAGAAGGAAATATTACCACAAGCATCTTGCACCGGCGGATTAGCCCAAGAATATGTCCGCTCCTCAAAGCTGAGCGTTACGTCCGGCACACAAGTCATAATCACTGGTGCGATGTTATCAATCAGACTGATCCGCTGTACACATGAGGTCGAGGCTCCATCCGATACTCTTGTTGCTACCCACGTTCTATCTATAACTTGAGAAGTCGTACATGCAGATCCTGATGAAATCGTATTGTCAGTGAAGGTGATATCTATATTACAGCTCGCAGAGGATGTCGAAGTGGCCATCCCCGTCACACTTGGATCTATAGATGATCCCGGACAGCCCTCATAAGTAGCTGGACATGAGATCGCTACATCCGCGGTACAACATCCACCCTCGACAGTAACTATAAAACTACATGTCGTCATCAAGCCACAGTTATCTGTAGCTGTATAAGTAACTGTATGTGATCCTACACCGAAGACTCCACTGTTAGAACCTGTACTGCTTACTAGACTCGCTAATCCACAGTTATCAGCACCAGTCGGTGCTGCCCATGATACAGTAGCCTGACAGCTTGCATCTGCAGTCACAGTTATATTAGCCGGGCATCCTGAGATAGTAGGAGCTTGGTTATCAATTAAAGTAATACGCTGCACACATGAAGAAGATACTCCATCAGATGCTCGAGTTGCTACCCAAGTTCTGTCGATCTCCACGGTGCCAGTACAACTTCCTTGTGATACTTGTGCATCGGAAAATGTCACATTGACCGGACAATCTGCAGTACCTGTTGAGGTCGCCATGCCTGTAATCGATGGATCTGTAGAAGTACCTGGGCAAGAACTATATGCAGGAGGGCAGTTGATCACTACATCATTAGTACAACATGCGCCTTCTACGGTAATCAGGAAGTTACATGTTGTTACATTGCCACAGTTATCAATGGCAGTATAAGTAATCGTATGTTGGCCTACTGCAAATACTCCGCTGTTACCTCCAGTATTTACACCAAAACTTGCAAGCCCACAATCATCGGTAGCAGTCGGTGCCGTCCATGACACAGTTGCTTGACAGCTCGCATCAGCGGTTACTGTTATGTCACTTGGACAACCAGTAATCACTGGAGGTGCAGAATCTATCAAACGTATCCTCTGAACGCATGAAGTAGTCGCACCATCAGAAGTTCGGGTAGCTAGCCATGTACGGTCGATCTCCTGAACACCAGAACATGCTCCATTGGCTACTACTACATCTGTAAATGTTACATCGACACCACAATCGCCAGAGCCTGATGCTGTGGCCATACCTGTAATAGCAGGATCAGTCGATGATCCAGGACAACCCACAAATGTAGCTGGACAAGCAATAGACATGCCTGCTCCCGTGACGGTAACGGTAAAGCTACAAGTCGCCATGTTTCCACAATTATCAGTTGCTGTGTATGTCACTGTATGAGTCCCAGTACCAAAGACTCCACTGTTAGAGCCAGTACTACTTACTAGACTTTGTAAGCCACAGTTATCAGTAGCACTTGGTGCTGTCCAAGATACTGTCGCTTGACAGTTAGAACCAGCCGAGACGACGATATCCGCGGGACAGTTAGATATAGACGGTCCGTTATTATCTATCAGACTTATCCTCTGAACACATGAAGCGCTCTGTCCGTCAGAAACTCTAGTAGCTAGCCACGTACGATCCACTATCCTTTCTCCTGTACAAGGTCCAGATGATACTTCTGTATCAGAGAATGTGATATCAACAGGGCACTCAGTAGTTCCCGTGGATGTCGCTTGACCTGTGACCGCTGGACTCATATCTGAACCTGGACAAGCCGTATAGTCAGCTGGACAATTGATAGTTATATTCTGAGTACAACATCCACCTTCTACTATAATTAAGAAGCTGCACGTCGTGATCTGTCCACAGTTATCAACTGCTGTGTAAGAGATCGTATGTTGTCCAACAGTAAATACTCCACTATTAGAACCAGTGTTACTGCCAAAACTTGCTAGTCCACAATCATCAGACGCCGTTGGTGGTGTCCATGATACGTTAGCACTGCATGATGCATCAGCAGTAACTCTTATGTCACTAGGACAGTTAGAGATAACTGGTGGTGCTGTATCTATCAAAGTAATCTTCTGTATACATGATGTCGTAGTTCCATCGGAAGGTCTATAAGCAACCCATGTACGATTGACTACCATCACACCATCACATGACCCCGTAGATGCGATCACATCAGTAAAGCTGATATCGACTGAGCATGCGTTAGATCCACTAGAGGTAGCAGATCCTATGACCGCAGGATCAGTAGAATCTCCAGGACATCCCGTAAAGTCAGCCGGACATGTGATAGATAGTGCCGGACCAGATACGACGATACTGAAACTACAAGTAGTTGTATTACCACAGTTATCCGTAGCAGTATATATGACTGTATGAGTTCCCACATCAAAGACCCCGCTTTCAGAGCCTGTACTACTGACAAGACTTTGGAGACCACAATCATCGGACGCCGTAGGTGCTGTCCATGATACTGTCGCCTGGCAAGTCGAATTAGCCGTGATCACTATGTCTGCAGGGCAGTTGGTGATCGCAGGCCCTTGCGTATCTATTAAAGTGATGCGCTGAGTACATTCAACCGTCTGTCCATCAGCGGCTCTCGTAGCAGTCCATCTTCTTAAGATGACTCTCTCTCCAGTACATGGACCAGTGCTCTGATCTGTATCAGCAAACGTAATGTCTACAGGACATTCTGTTGTACCTGATGAGGTCGGGCTACCTGCTACTCCTGGATCATAAGGCGAACCTGGGCAAGCCGTAAAATCTGCAGGACAATTGATACTTAGATTTTGGGTGCAGCATCCGCCTTCAACTATGATTAAGAAGCTACATTTTGAGATCTGTCCGCAATTATCAATGGCGGTATATGTTATCGTATGAGTTCCGACTCCGAAGTTTCCACTATTAGCCCCAAAGCTATTAGAGAATGAACGAATGCCGCAGTTATCAGAAGCTGTCGGTGGTGTCCATGATACATTGGCGCTACATGAAGCATCAGCTGTTACTCTTATATCAGAAGGACAGTTATTGATGACTGGGGCTCGATTATCAACCATGCTTATGGTTTGCACACAAGTCACACTAGCACCATCTGAAGTATTAGTAGCTACCCAAGTTCTTTCGATAATTCGAGAATCCGTACATGCTAGTCGTGAAACAGTTCGATCTGTAAATGATATGTTTGTCGTACAATCATTAGAAGTAGTGGCCATGCCTGTCACAGCTGGATCTACAGTTGATCCAGGGCATCCTTCAAATGCTGGTGGGCATGATATAGATGGTGCTTGACCTAACACAGTCACAGAGAAACTGCAAGTGGTTTCGTTACCACAGTTATCAGTAGCTGTGTATGTAACAGTATGTGATCCTACAGTAAAGACGCTGCTATTAGATCCAACACTACTTACTAGACTTGCCAACCCACAATCATCAGTAGCTGTAGGCACTGTCCAAGTTACTGTTGCCTCACATCCATTGTCAGCAGTAACTGTGATACCGGTTGGGCAGTTCGTTAAGATAGGGTCTTCATCGTCGATGAGACTGATGCGCTGTACGCATGAAAGAGACTGTCCATCAGATACTCGAGTAGCAACCCAAGTTCTATTGATCACCGTCTCACCAGTACATGGACCACTTGAGACTTCAGCATCCGTAAATGTGATGTCAACTGGACAGTCTGCAGTACCTGATGAAGTAGCTTGTCCAGTAACTGAGGGGTCCATGGAACTTCCCGGACAACCAGTAAATGCTGGTGGACAGCTAAGTACCACATCGTCAGTACAACATCCACCTTCTACTATTACTAAGAAGCTACAAGTAGTTAGGTTTCCACAGTTATCTACTGCAGTATATGTTATAGTATGTTGACCTAATTCGAATACACCACTATTAGACCCAAAGTTACTTGAGAAACTAGCTATGGCGCAGTTATCTGAGGCAGTCGGTGGTGCCCAAGATACTGTAGCGAGACAATTAGGCTCAGCCAATACTCTTATATCGGCAGGACAATTATTGATGACTGGTGCTTGATTATCCTGCAGGCTTATGCGTTGTACGCATGACGTAGTAGCACCGTCTACTGCTCTTATAGCTGTCCATGTACGATCGATCTCACGTGATCCGGAGCAGCCGTTTTGCGAAACATCGACATCGTTGTAGGTGATGTCTACATCACAACCGATGTTAGTTGCCAAGGTGGCAGTGCCAGTTGTTGAAGGTTGTATAGAAGTGCCTGGACATCCGAAGAAAGGAGGTGGACAAGTTAATACTAGATCTACCCCTTCTACAATTACTGAGAAGCTACATGAAGATTGTAGTCCGCAGCTATCCGTGGCGGTATATGTAACTATGTGCTGTCCAATATCAAAAACGGCTGAATTAGATCCTACACTAGATACAATGGATTCTAATCCACAATTGTCCGTGGCTGTCGGTGCTGTCCATGAGACAGTCTGCCGACAAGAAGCATCAGCACTTACAGTTATATCGTCTGGGCAAGCACTTAACACAGGTGCTTCTACATCTTCTAATGTAATCGTCTGTGATCCGCTTGCTGTGAGGTCCGGAAAGTGAACGTTAGTTGCAGTCCAAACTCTTTCGATCTGAACCATACAAGGATCAGAATTTATGGAGGCATCTTCAAAAGTCAGAAATGGTGTCGTACATGATACTGTTCCTGATCCAGTTCCCACCGCCGAAGCCATACCTGTAACTAAAGGGTCCGTACTTGATGATGGACAACCCACAAAAAATCCTGGTATCTCTATCATCGGCAAACCGTCACAGCAGACATCTTCTACAGTGATGGTAAATGAACATGTAGTAGTCTTTCCGCAGTTATCTTCTGCTGTATATATAACAGTTGTAACGCCAGGCTCTAGAGTGGCTCCTGGTGAGATATTACTAGTAAAGCTTGCTATCCCACAATCATCAGAAGCTGTAGGAGGCACCCAGGTGGCGATCACTTCACAACCTATTCCGGGTGATAATGTGATATCAGCGGGACAATCTGCGATTACCGGCGCTTCATTATCTGACAATACTATCACCTGAGTACAACTGGCGATCAGCCAAGGATTGGTATTTCCCGGATAATCCGCAAGCCAGGTACGTTTGATTACTTTTTCGGTAGAGCAGAGACTATCGGTCTCTATCTCATCCTCGTACATGATGATTGGATCGGGGCAGCTAGTATCGCCAGGTAAAGCAGTGGCAAAGCCAATCGCTTCAGGAGTAATGTCATCACTGCCACATCCAAAGTAAGTCATGGGGCAAGTAATAACTGGTGAGGTGACGCATTCTTGTGCTTTCGCACTGATCAGGATGATAACACTTAGTGAGAGTGTCATCACAAATGACTTCAAACGTGAGTCATTATCACAGTGTAGAAGTTTCATCGATCTTGTATAGTTTAGTTATAGAATGAGTATTGAGATCACCTTCGTGACGTCAAGACATAACAAGATCTATTGGTTAAGTTATACGATAGAAAGTCTATCGCTTACGCAAATTTTTATTAGATGATTCAGTAGGTAGTAGGTATCTGGATATAGATACAGTGAAGTCGCAATTCGATAAAAGGTTATCCAACGATATGCAAAGAAGATCTAGCACTTAAGTAAGTCAATAGATCTTGTAATACTGTCGCAAGGTATACATTTCCAAAGACGGAAGTAAATTTCTTTTGTTCTTAACGGAAGATTAATAATAGGGTTTACCAGCGGTATTATAGCCCTATAGACACCCCGAATTGCACATTGCGGCCAGCTGCAGGCTCATAAAACCTACTGCCGAAGGCATTGACCCTGAGGTTGTCGAAGTAGCTGACATTCAATATGTTATGGATGCTAAAGAATGGTTTCACTACTCCAAAAGGTCGATCGATCTCATATCCTAGATACAACTCTAAAAAAGAATATGAAGGAGCTTCGACAGTTGCATCATTTCTTAAGGAAATACTACCAGTTTGGCGAAAATTAGCTCGGGCATAGAATGATGAAGTACGATATGTGACTCCGAGATCTACAAGATGATTAGGTATGCCTGGCAGTCTGATCCCTTCAATCGCCTCATCTCCAAGAGCTCCATCACCGAAAGTATAGTCTGCATATGTATACGTCCCTAATAGAGAAAGTTGATCAGTGATACTAAGTTGAGCTGAGGCCTCCACTCCAAGACGATTTGTCTCAGCTGCATTCATAAAGAAAGTACGACCTGGAAACTGGTCTAACTCAAAGGGTATGAGCTCCTGAGCTGTCTTTATATAATAGAGTGCTGAAGTAAGACTAAACCTACTTCCTGCCTTGTGTTTTACTCCTAGTTCATATGTCCATGCTCTAGAAGGGTCTAAGTCTTGGTTAAACCCTCCACCATTATCTGGATTAGCGCTTAGTTCAGATAAAGTAGGAGTCTCAAAGCTTGTACTGTGCTGTACATAGACACTACTGCTTTCGCCTACAAGTTTGGATATGCCTATGCTCCAGTTTAATGTGTTAAGGGAACGTGATCCAGATCCATCATCATCTGCTAAAAAGTTATCCTCTATACCGATGGCATTGTTATCATACCTCAGCGAATAATCTATCGTCCAAGTCCTAAAGTTTCTTTGCTGAAGAAAGTAGAAAGAATAGCTATCAAAGCTTTCTTCCTGATCTAAGGTGAGGTCTCCAAGCGTACCGCTTTGATTGAGGAATCTTGTTCGATCATCCGCCTGAAATCCTACATCTATCCCTAGGGCCGATGTCACCACTCCATGAGTCGCAATCTGTTTCTTTTGTAACTCTAGCGTACCTCCACCATAGATGCGGTCAAGATCTATGGCACCGCCATTTTCAAAAGGAAGTCGACCAAGGAAGTTTCTACCGCTTACAAAACCTAGTACGTTGATGGCATACTGATCATCAAGATGTCTTGTATATGAGAGAGACGTCTTCCAGTGATTGATGGATTCGCCAGCATCAAAAGTTACATTTTGCTCTCTTGCTGATCTTGGGTCTTCTGTGGCTTGCTCTAGATTAACACCACCTGGGTCTTCTGCCATAGGACTATCCGTATAACTCACTAAAAAGTGGAGCTCATCCTTATCCGTTTCTTTGTGCAATCCTGCTTGGAGATTCGTTTGTCGGAATCTACTGTGATCGCGATATCCCTCTGATCGCGCATGAGTACCACTCAGAGATAACCGATAATCACCAAGCTTCTGATCTGTGGAAAGTCTATACTGCTGGTATCCAAATGAACCAAATCTCACAGATGCCCCAAGTGGTTGAAGGTCAGACCGATCTGTAGAAAGATAAAGAACACCTCCGGCGGCATTACCATATCTGCCCCCGCTTGATCCTTGAAGCACTTGGATAGAAGAAATATCGGATATAGCGATGTTATCTAACTGACCTTGGCCATCTGGAGTAGTCTCAGGTATCCCATCAACAACAAGCTTTATACCTCTGATACCAAAGGCCGCACGTGATCCAAATCCGCGCATTGATATTCGAAGATCCTGCGCATAATTCTGGCCATTTTGGGAGAAGACTCCAGGCACTTGATACAACAGATCACCTAGATGTCTATGAGACACATGAGGTAATTGCTTTGAAATATTTACGAAAGTGGAAGACTGGGGAAGGGTTAGATCTTGTGTCTCTAATCTCGTCGCAGTAATCAGTATGCTATCCTCTAATAAGGGTAACGTGTCCTGCTGTCCATATGACTGCAAGAACAACGAGAGATAAATGAGAATAGCAAAGAAACGTCCCAAAAGCTTCGACTTACCCTTCTATGAGTTCGTCTAAGTACTCGGCTACATCTTGGATCTGTGTTTCTGATAACACGTCTTTATAAGGTGTCATCATTCCTTTTCCATTAGTTATCTGATTGATGCGCTCTGCCATATCTATCGTAGATGTACTCAGATCTGTTGCGCCACTTATGGCAAGTTTTCCATCAGCACCGTGACATGCCACGCAGTATTGCTTATAGATAATTTTACCTTTTCGATTGGTCTTTTTTTGATCCATCTTACTATCCACACTTGCTTTGGCCATCTCCTTCTTAGGGGCTGGCTTTACAGATGAAGTGGAGCTAATTTTATCACCACCACAAGACATAAGTCCTGCGGATAGAAATATACTTACAATAAGGTACCCAAATTTCATATCTGACTGTCTTTTATAGGAAGCTAAACTAACAACTTTCGAATCATGACGGAACTCTTCGAAGTTCATTTTTAATCTAAAGTGACTATTAAGTTAGTATTAGATTACTCCCGCTTCTACAAGATATCTCTCAGCATCTAGCGCGGCCATGCATCCTGTACCTGCAGCAGTAACTGCTTGTCTATATACTTTATCAGCTGCATCTCCAGAAGCAAATACACCAGCTACTTTAGTATGAGAAGTCCCAGGCTTCACATGAAGATATCCTGTGTCATCCATATCAAGCCAGTCCTTGAAGATATCGGTATTGGGCTTGTGGCCGATAGCTACAAAAAAGCCTTTTGCTTCGATGACGGACTCTTCGCCAGTAACTCGATTACGGACTTTAGCTCCTGTTACTTCTTCTTCACCTAAAACTTCAACGGTCTCAGTATTCCAATGGACTTTGATATTAGGAGTGTTCATCACTCTTTCAGCCATGATCTTAGAGGCACGCATCTCATCTCTTCTGACAAGCATATGAACAGTCGGACATAGCTTTGCAAGGTATGTCGCTTCTTCTGCTGCAGTGTCACCTCCTCCTACGAGGGCGACATCCAGACCTTTAAAGAAAAAGCCATCACATACAGCACATGCTGAGACGCCCTTATTCATCAGTCGTTCTTCTGATTCTAACCCTAGCCACTTAGCACTTGCACCTGTAGAGATAACTACAGTGTGGGCATGGATCTCCTCGCCGCCTTCGCTCCAGATCTTATGTACTGGACCTGAGAAGTCTACTTTAGAGATCATCTCATACTTTACTTCAGTACCAAATCTCTCAGCCTGTTTTTTGAACTCATCCATCATAGATGGGCCCATGATACCATCTGGATAACCGGGATAATTTTCGACATCCGTGGTTATCATTAGCTGACCTCCAGGCTCAGGGCCTGTATATAAAACTGGCTTCATACCTGCTCTTGCCGCATATATGGCTGCAGTGTATCCTGCAGGTCCGCTTCCTATGATCACGCAGTTATGTACATCACTCATTGATATAATTTCATTTTGTATAAGACTCTAATGCTAAAATGCTCAGATTGTTGTGCTTCTCAGTGTGATTGATGGTGCACGGACAGTCAAGCCTTTCTCAAACTAATTAAACAAGATTTATTCGTATCAGAATAAAAGTCTGACAGCCCAATATATGGAATCGTAAAAGACGTTATAGATATGTGTGCAGAGTTCTGTAACTTAAGTCTAATGAATATCTATATTATGCGCTTTATCGCTCTTTTCTTGTCGTCCGTTTTCTTACTGGCGTGCTCTTCTTCAGAGTCTGGTGAAGATCCAAGAGTAGACATGAGCACATATGATGTCATCCAAACACAGATATGGGATAAGAACTGCGTCTCCTGTCACCAAGAGGGAACAACCTTCGCCAAGCAATCAAATCTTGTGTTGACTGCTGGAGAGTCTTATGAGCAACTCGTAGGCCAACCTCCTCATAACACTTTTGCAAAAGATGATGGGCTGATAAGAGTAGGTAATGAAGGCTTAAGAAGCATCTACGATAGCTATCTCTGGGAAAAGATCAACTGGCCAGACTATGCGCACTATCGCGATGATCATCCAGAGTATGGAGCCCTCATGCCTCAAGGCGGACAGGCCCTTACTAATGGAGAACTGCGATATATAACAGAATGGATAGTAGCAGGTGCTCCACGAGATGGTCAAGTAGCTGATATAGCTTTGCTTGATGATACTGATAGATTTGAGATCCCTGTAGGAGAGTTTGCTTTGCTTACTCCTCCAGAACAAGGTGAACAGTTGAACATTGGCCCCTTTGATATACTGCCCGGTACAGAGCGAGAATTTCTTTTCTTTCAACCTCTTGATAACAGCGAAGAAATCTATATCAATCGCATAGAGACCACCATGCGAGAAGGAAGTCATCATCTCATCATCTATGATTTCCCATTAGGTAATCGACCGGAGCCAGGAGTGATCAGGGACTACTATAATGAAGATGGCAGCTTTAATGCCCTTACTGTTGCATCCGTTCTCAATCAAAGATTTGTGGCTGGCACCCAACTAAAAGATAGTGACTATCACTTTCCAGAAGGAGTGGCTCTTCGGATACCTACAGATGCAGGATTCGATCTTAACTCTCACTATGTAAATCGGACTGACGAAGTAAAGGCAGGCGAAGTGTCGATCAATCTACACACAGTGCCCAAGTCAGAAGTGAGACATGTCGCTCGCAATATATTTGAGAGTTACCAAGATTTTAGGCTGCCGCCACAAGAAGTGACGACGGTAGAAAGACAGTCGATATTTGATGAACGCATGAATATATTTCAGCTCACTTCTCATGCACATCAGTTCATGGAAGAATTTGAAATCTACCTTGTTGGCGGTCCTCGAGATGGAGAGCTTGTCTACTTCACTAATGACTGGGAGCACCCACCACTCTTGTCTTTTGACCCTCCGATCGTATTAGAGCCTGGACAAGGCTTGAGATCCGTGGCAACTTATAACAATACCACCGATAGAACGCTGAGATTTGGACTTCTTAGCGAAGACGAGATGATGATCGTATTTGGCGCATTTTATACCGACTAATTTCTTCTAGCTATACTTTCTATATTTATATCACTTACGTAAATACAAACTTCAGACAATGAATGTACTTATCAGCATACTTGCATTATTTATGATTCAGCCAGCGACCACTATCGAAGTCGCGGACTATACAGGCACTTGGAATTATACCGTCGAAGCACCAGACTTAACTTATGAAGGAGTGATGGTACTTACTGAAGAAGGTGGAGACTACAGTGGTACTATGTCTTCACAAGGAGTTGATATAGATCTCAAAGATGTCGAAATCGAAGATGATGAGATCACCTTCAGCATGAATGTCCAAGGATTTCCTTGTAAAGTGAAAGGGACTTTTGATGGAGATTCTTTAAAGGGTGTCGTATCTGTCGAAGGCTTTGAGATACCTCTTGTTGCTACTCGCGAGAAATAGTTGCTCTTCTTAAGTACTTCCCTTCAGTATATCTATACATTTTTCAAGAACACCTGCCTCTCTGGGGTGAGCAGAGGTCACGAGTAATTGTTCCATTGTATGCTGGCCTCCATAGACTTCCATCGTCACTGATGGGTCTATATCCCAGTCTAAGAAAAGTTGGATGATCTCCACAATGTTAAGCGGAACAACTTGTCGATGTATCTCTACTCCGTTACTACCGAGATAATGCCATAGAGTAGCTTGATGACCAAATTGGCTTCTCCTCTTCAAAAGAGATGTATTGTTTTTTAGCATCTCTCCGAAGGAAGGCATGTCACCTGTCAACATAAGGTCTATAGCTTCCTCGAATCCTCTATCTATGATAAGGTCTGGCACATCTTCGTATCCAGCAAATCCAAAGTAGTAGGCGCTAGCGTCAAGTGCTTGATCCATGGTCAAAGACTTTGCTAATATCTCAGACCATGAAGCTCCCAAAAACTGTGGATGATAATTATTGATAACAGATCGTATCCTTTCGTCATCATGCGTGACTGCCTGATGGATGACCTCTCCAATCCTTGATAAATATGATCTTAGTGAAGTATCCTTGACTATCGGTAACACTTCACTCAGACAGGCTCTAACTTGTCTAACTATATCAGGTATATATACCTCTGTCACTTTGTAAGTAGTATGTCTATATCACCAGCGACTTCGAGTCCCGCATGACGGCCTGTATCTTCGAATAAGGTTTGTTCTCCTTTCTTGACTTGTAACTCAATCTCTGCTGCTATGCTTTCATTGACCTTGCCTCTCATCTCTCCCTTAATCGGTGAGATCAACTCACCTGTTTGTCCTTTCTTTCCTTTAATATTAATGACAGAGTTTCCTTTTTTAAAGGATAGGTATACATGATCTTCATCAATCGAAGATGTCATCTTGGATCCATTATAAGTTGTCCATTTGTAAAGTTCCCCATCTAGGTAGAGTGCAACGAGAAATCCCACAAAGTATCTCCCCATCCATGGTATGTGCGCTACCGAGGCCATAAAAGATACGGGTCGATCATGCTCAGAAAAGTGATTAGACTGCATCCATATCCAACACTTTGGAAAAGAACTGCCCCAGTCCTTTTCGATGTATCCCTTTCCGCCAGTCATCTCATACTCACGCCCTTCAAAGGCTAACTTTCCCGATAGATAATGATTCAATGAGACAACACCATGATAGCACTGCATAGCAGGAACAAAAGAGTACCAACCCATCACTCCAGGCGCACCTAACTCCGTAGGCCAAGGTGTCGTGTCCAGCAACTCTATCCTTCCCTGCGCATGTGGTAAGTTGATATCAGCATACGTCTCTGTAAATGTGCTATCCCCTACCTGCACATGATGTCGATCTGGATCACATGTAAACTCATTAGCACTGTATCTTTCATAGTAGGTCTTACCATTCGTACCATCTATAGTTTGTATAAAGGCATGTGATACTCCATGATCGTCTATAGATATACCGGGTATGAAAGAACAGGCAAATGATCCATCACCACTCACCATTTTATAGTACCAGCCTTCGAAGAAAGATTTCTTCTTACCCCAGCCATGATATCTCTCTGGATGCCAGAGGGCCTTCCACCTGTTGATTTGATTATTCACAGAAAGAAGGTAAGTATTAAGTTGGTACTC
>CAZXIE010000031.1:0-29581 GCA_964640065.1 uncultured Saprospiraceae bacterium | reverse complement strand
TATCAACTAAAGTGACATCCATAAGCATCAAGGGACGCTCAATGAGGTTCAGCGCTTTCCTATTAATAGGATCAAAAAGTCGATGGTCATGACAAGTCCCCGTACGGAAGCCTACATGATCAGCGTATCCTAGGGTGGAGTCATAATTTAGCCCAGCACTTTCCCAGTTGTGCATAGTTTTCAAAGGGTCCCAACGTAGGTAATGCTGTCTACCGCCCCACGTTTCTTGTCCTATGGATAGTTGATCAGCATGCCTCCTGAGTTTATCAAATTCTACTTGTGTTTGATCAGCATCCTGATAAGTCATAAAGCTGGGATGTAATCCAACTTCAAATCCATTGGTATTAATCTTAGTTAAGAGTTCTGATATATCCTTGCTCATAAAGTCATAAGCAGCATCTCGTTGTGAACTTCCATCTGTGATAAAGTAGAATGCCCCTTCTACGTCATTTTTTTGAAGAGAACTAAAGATATAATCAAAGCAGTCGTATGGATTTTCTCCTCTTAGGTACTGCTTAAGTATTGTAGCTAAAGAGCGACCTGGGTTCTTCTTGATGAATGATTTTACAACTGACTTGAATAGTGAAAAAGCATTACTAGTACTAGGATCTACAATATGATCTACGTCACATGTATACCTAATGTTGAACTTAGGAGCAGCTGCTTTTTCGCTCATAAATCCAAGATGCTCAAATGAAGCACGTACTAACTCGCAGTACTCATCGACAACAGGTCTCATTAGAAAATCACGCTTTAGAGCTAGTGACTCTGTAGCTGGAAATCTATCATAATGGTCTCTTTTCGTGTTAGCGATTTCCTCCCATCGTGATAACATGAAAAAAATGGATCCTAGGATGTCTAAGCCTGTTTTTACTTTAACATTAGTTATCCTTATCTCATTCTCTCCAAAAATCACTGGTATATCCTTGAAGTCTAAAAGAGATGTATTGAGATGACATATGTTATCTGGAATACTAGATTTCTGTATGTAGTCTGTGCCATCTTTATGTTTTGAGAAGAAGGCGTCTTTGCAGGTTAGTTGGTTACCGTTGGGCAGGATGAAGGTGTAGTTGTGGGGGGAGTTGTGGACTTCATAAGTAAATTTCATCCCTATTCTCTTCGACAGAAAATCTAGACAATATTGCTTTTCAATTCTAAAATTATCAGATGATATAAATCTGATAGAATTATCGTCAACAATATTGAGTGGCATAGTATATAATTAAGCTCTCAAACTTTAAAATAAAGATTTCGCTCTATTAAGCAACTTATCAACTTGGCCATTTATATCCTCAGATATCTTAAAGTAATAAATCGGCAAAGCATAAACCAACAGAACAACACCCGACTTGAGTATTATATTGAATATAGGATGATTCAGGTTAGGAATAAAATCAATAATGAAAAAACATATTGCAGCTATTAAGACTACCCAAAGAGTTCTATATCTAAAAGGATGAATACCGTATATGATCAAAATAAAGGCAAATTTAACGAGATTGAATAGTCCTAATGAAATCAGAGTGGCTATAGCTGCACCTTCGAAACCTATACGCGGAATAAAATACAAATTTGTAAGAATAGTCAATACTGCCATTAAGATGATAAAAAGAAAATTCCACCTGTAATATTTTCCAAAGGATATGATCGCTCCATTTACACTAAATGACATATCAATCAACTTCGCCAGGCCAATATAAAACACGACCATCCTCCCAGATAAAAGATCTTCTGATCTAGGCGTCAGCATAAAAATATCACTGAGGTTCGTCCAAATAATCAAAAAAAGACAAAGGCCTATTATTATTAGAGTTAGACTAGACTTTTTGTAAAGCTCTTCTATTTTAATAATGTTATTGTCGCTATGCAGTCGTGATATCTGGGCCCCAACGAGAGGTATGATCGAATTAGAAGGTATAATTATAATCCCCGCCACATATAAGGCTATCGCGTAAATTCCAGTTTTTTCAAAGTCTGTAAATCCTGCTACCATCACTGTATCAATTCTAAATGCTATGACACTACTCAGTGATCCTAGGATGCCGAATATGGCATACTCGGAAAACTCTTTGACTTTACCCTTTGTGATAAAACTCCAGTCGATCCTCAAGTGCATCGCACCTAATTTAAAGGTATAATAGAATAAGAATAAAAGAGCCAAATAATTTATCACTACATAGTACATCTTTAAATGGTCATCAGAAATAAGAGTATGAATGGATAATAAGATAATTATAGGCACTGCGAGTTTCACAACAATTTCATTGAGTAATCCTGGTACAACGACTCGTTGATAATTAGTGAGATAGTATTGTGTAAGGAAATAATACGCTCTGCTTAGCGTCAAAGAAATAATAGGGATAACATTGGCTTCAAATATAGAGGGTGACCACCCTACAAGTGAAAAAAAGTTCGACATATGCGGTTTCGCTATAAATGAAATAGCGAAAAACAAAACCATGGCCACTGCCATACATAAAAATAGAAAGCCTAGAAACCCATGATTCTGAATATGCCCATCTTTAAATAAAGGATAGAACTTAACTGCTAGAGATTGGACACCCAATGTAGCTAAAGGAATAATTAGAGTTGTTGCAGAAATTATAAATTGTATGCTTCCATATAATGAAAGGTCTAGGGGATAGATGAACAATGTACTTAATGTTGCCACGACTACACCAATAACCATGACAATAGATTTCTTCAATGTTTGCCGAGCTACAACTCCCACAGTTAATAATTTTCAGTCACTTCAAGTTCTTCATGAAAGGCCCTTACAATTGCCAGTAATAATCAAATTCACTTGTTTCTAGCACCTTATCAATATCAAAAACTAAAGTTTCCCCATTACTTATTGAATCTAAATATTCTTTTGACAGATTCTTATAATCGTCGTGGCCAACTGCTAAAACTATGGCATCATAATTTTCATCTAATTCATTAGTCAATGTTAAACCGAATTCATTCTTTAAACTTCTCTCATCTGCCAGAGGGTCTGTAATCTGTACTTCGATCGAGTATTCAAGTAACTCCTGTACTAAGTCAACGACTTTTGACTTTCTTATATCAGACACGTTCTCCTTAAAAGTAACTCCCATGACAAGAATTCTACTTTCACCAGGGTTTTTTCCATGCTCTATTAATGCTTGAAGAATTTTCTTTGTTATAAAGTGAGGGATGTGGTCATTTACTTCTCGTCCAGCAGCTATTAACTGAGGTTCATGACCAAGTTGTCTAGCAAAATGTAGCAAATAGTATGGGTCGACACTGATGCAGTGACCTCCGACTAATCCAGGTTTGTAAGTATGGAAGTTCCACTTAGTTGAGGCCGTCTCTATAACTTCTTGAGTGCTAATCCCAGCTTTATCAAAAATAATTGCAAGCTCATTGATCAGTGAAATATTAATATCCCTCTGAGTATTCTCTACAACTTTAGCAGCCTCTGCTACCTTTATAGAAGATGCCCGAAAGACACCTGCAGAGACTATCATCTCATAAATACTGGCAACTACATCCAAGGCATATGTCGAATTACCACTTACGACTTTCATGACTTTGGTGAGAGCGTAAAGTGGATTTCCAGGACTAAGGCGTTCTGGAGAGTAACCTAAATAGAATCCTTGATTCAGACCACTAGTGCTATCAAGCACCAAACCACTTTCGTCCAAAAGTATGGGAAGGCAAAAGTCTTCCGTACAACCTGGATATACAGTGCTCTCATATACGACAAAGTCTCCTGGCTTTAAGCTTTTTCCTATACTCCTACTAGCAACTTCTAATGGGCTCAAATCAGGTATCATATTTTCATCTACATCTGTAGGGACGGCAATGATATGGAATTGAGCTTCTTTCAGATTCTCACTATTTGAAGTAAAAAGTATTCCGTGACTAGTTAAGTCTTCTTCAGATAATTCTCTATTCGGATCTATACCGCGATTTAGTTGGTCGATTTTTTCTTGGTCTAAGTCAAAACCAATGACCGAGAAGTGTTTTGCTAAATGCAATGCTAATGGGAGCCCGACATAACCTAATCCGGTGATAGAGATTGTTCTTACTTTATCTTTTAATTCGTGATAGATCATTTCCCTCTATTTCACATTATGCTATACGAACATGATCATTTTCCAACTTATAACGCTGAGCTGACTCTTCACAAAAAGCAAAACCTTCTTCGTTAAAATCAAGTTGATGTCCTAATTTACTCATCCACCCGATTCTTTTTCCTGGATTGCCAACAACAAGTTCATATGCTTTGACCGACTCTAGCACCACTGATCCTGCTCCTATAAATGCATATTCTCCTATTTCGATTCCACAAAGTATGGTAGCATTTGCTCCTATAGACACCCCTTTCCTAATACGCGTAGTTTCAAATTCTTCTTTTCTAGATATAGCGCTTCTTGGATTCCTGATGTTAGTAAATACCATAGACGGCCCTAAGAACACTTCATCTTCGCATATGACTCCTTGGTAAATAGATACGTTATTCTGGACCTTTACTTTGGATCCAAGAAGTACTCCAGTTGATATGAATACATTTTGCCCCAAAGTACATGAAGCACCGATAATTACCCCAGCCATAATATGACTGAAGTGCCATATTCTTGTGTTCTCTCCTATAAGAGCTCCTTCGTCTATAATGGCCGTCTCATGAGCAAAATAGTCCATATCAGATTTTATTAAAAAATAAGAGTGTATGATGGATGACGTAGTCTATATCTACTTCTTTCATAATCGGGTGAATTGGTATAGATAGCACTTCCGAACAAAGTAGCTCAGAGTTCACAAAGCTACCATCTCGGCTTGCAAAACGTTGATACGCCTTTTGACGATGTATTGGTAAGGGATAATATGCTACACAAGAAATTCCTTGACCTCGAAGATAACCCATCAATTGATCTCTATTACCTCCTGTCACTCTTAAAGTGTAATGACCATATATGTGAGTTGAATTATCCAGTTTATGGGGTGGAGCAAGATGTTCATGGTTCAAAAAAGCCCTATCATATTGGGCTGCAATCTTTTGTCGATTATGGTTATTCTTATCGAGGAATCCGAGTTTTACAGATAAAATACCTGCTTGTATCGCGTCTAACCTAGAATTAACACCAACAACTTCGTGGTAATACTTTTTGGATTGTCCGTGGCGAGCGATTTGGGATATGCGAGCTGCCAGGTCATCATCATTCGTACATATCGCACCACCATCCCCGAAGGCCCCGAGAGTCTTCGAAGGGAAAAATGACATACATCCGATATGTCCGATAGTACCTGCAAAACTCCAATTATCATTGCATCGATGTTTTGATCCTAGAGACTGAGCATTGTCCTCTATGATCTTGATATCATACTTATCTGCAAGCTGAACTATATCTGACATTTCGATACATTGTCCAAAGAGATGAGTAACTATGATAGCTTTTACCCTTTCGGAAATGTAGGGTGCAATCGTTTCTCCGGTTATGCCAAATGTTTGTGTGTCAACATCTATTAACACAGGCTTCAATCCAAGCAAGCAAACAACTTCGATAGCGGCTATGTAGGTGAAATTAGGAATGATTACCTCATCACCTTGCTTAAGATTCAGAGACATGAGTGCAATTTGAAGTGCATCGGTTCCATTCCCGCAAGTCACAACAGCCGCACAATCAAGGTAACTAGCAAGTTCCTGTTCAAATGCTCTGACTATCTCTCCTCCTATGTACTTGCCCGCAGACAGCACACTTGATATCGCAAAGTCTATTTCTTCTTTAGACTGATTATACTCAGTCTGCAAATCCAACATCGAAACTTCACGGTACTTCATATCATAAACATCGCCTAAGAGATAACAAGTTAGGATTCAAACGGATGATTTGAAGGTGATTCGAGACAAAGCTTATGACAGTTTGATTCATTCAAGACTATCTGACTATTGCGTATATCATGTGTCAATTGTATAGAAGGAAGTGCCTCTTCTATATGGAAACCACTGCCTGAAAGTATTTCTTGGTAACTCGTTGTATGAAGATCTTCAAACCCTTCAGAAAAGTGATATTCTTCAGAATCGATTTCAAGCATTCTGTGAGTCCTTTTCTTTTCACTGATAACATCCTTAGGTAAGAGACTATGATCAATAGCTAGAAACCATTTGACATTTGCCCTTTTTAGCTTCAAAAACCCACCCGCTCGATCATGCGTATGTAAGTGGACTTTGTTCTCGCGGACATCCCCAAAAATCCATATCAACATATCAAAGAAGTGGATACCAATATTCGTAGCTATTCCTCCTGACTTCTCTGTGGATCCTTTCCAGCTAGCATAGTACCAATTTCCTCTTGATGTGAGATATGTGAGATATACATCAAAAACTTCACCTTCACTTCTTTCTTCAACCTTTCTTTTAAGAGCTACAATGCTCGGATGCAATCGAAGTTGAAGGATATTATACACCTTGTTGGAGCCTCGATCTTTCGATTCGATTAAGGATTTGAGATTCCATGGACTTAGTACCACAGGCTTTTCACAGATCACATCAACTCCTAGCCTGAGACCATATCGAACATGAGTATCATGCATATGGTTAGGAGTACACACCACTAAATAGTCTATAGCTGCATTAGACTGCTGACACTTCACTAAAAACCTATCAAATCTGACCATATCTGTAAAAAAATAGCATTCTGGAAAGAAGCTATCCAATATTCCAACAGAATCAGAAACATCTAAAGCAGCTACCAACTGGCCACCAGTTTCCTTCATAGCTCGAAAGTGTCGTGGTGCTACAAATCCAGCAGCACCTATGAGAGCGTAGCGTTTTGTTGTCATGAAATAGTCAGATCATTCAGCTTAAATAAATATTAAATATTTTTGTAATATCTAAGCGTGGTTGTAACAGCATGAAATTCAGCATAATAATACCAACTTATAACAGACTTGATGAGCTAAAGGAGCTCATTCCTAGCCTCTCTAGCCTAAACTACAACCCAGAAGAGTATGAGTTAGTTATTATCGATGATGGTTCAACGGATGACTCCCTGGGCTATCTTGAACATCTGGAGACTCCTTTCGAGATCGTCATACGATCACAGCAAAATAAGGGGCCTGGACCTGCCCGCAACCATGGCATGAGCGTTGCGCGCGGTGATTATTTCATATTTGTGGACTCAGATTGTATTTTACCTTCAGATTATCTCACTAAGGTAGACGAAGCACTCAAAAAAGATAATTTTGAAGCTTTTGGTGGCCCTGACACCTATCATCCTAGTTTCTCGCCACTTCTGAAAGCTATTAATTATGCTATGACCTCTTTCCTCGGTACCGCCGGTACAAGAGGAAGCAAAAAGAGTCTAGCAAAATATTACCCCAGAAGTTTCAATATGGGTTTCCATAGAAAAGTGTTCGCTAAAATTGGTGGTTTTTCGGCATTGCGCCACGGACAGGATATGGACTTTTCGGCAAGAATTTATGAGGCCGGATTTAAAGTTGGTCTTATCTCAGATGCATTCGTCTATCATAAAAGAAGGACATCGCTGAAAAAGTACTTCAAACAAATTTTCAACTGGGGTGTCACAAGAATTAACCTCAGTATACTTCATCAAGGCATGCTTAAACCGATACATATGATTCCTACTTTACTAGTACTATCGGGTTTAAGTATAACCATTTTAGTCATTGCTAATATCATCTCATCACATCTTATGATAATTGGACTCATAGGAGTTTCCTTGATTTGTCTAATAGCATTTTTCCAATCCCTCACAACTTATAAAAGTATCAAGGTTGGCATACTATCGATGATAACTATTCTTACTCAGATTGTAGCTTATGGCTTAGGAGTAATATCTGGATTATTTCAGATATATATACTCAAAAAAGAAATGGCATCAGGGTTTTCCAAAAACTATTACAAGTAGCAGCATTTGAAAGTAACTCGAATCCTCTTACTCTACTATGTGCCATTAGGCACTGTCAAAATCAAACACTACGTAGATGGCTTTACATCAGCTATCGAACTACTTGCTGAAGAATATGAGATAACATGGCTCAATCTTGCTGAACATGGTATATCAAATCCTATTGAGAACTTATCAATTTATCAAGTAATATTGGTAAAATCAAACTGGGGCGCACGTGTAGATCGATACACGAGAAAACATCTTTCTCACTCAAAAATCCCAAAGTGTCTTTTGATATCTGGGAGTCTTCCACCAGACTCGGAAGGACTCCAATTTTATGATGTACTATTCTACGAGACCACTTGGTACAAAAAATTCATTTCTGCACACCCGCGTAGTGTAAAAGCCTTTGGTGTAAATACAGATGTCATGACACCGCTCTTTGTTCAAAAGTCTATAGACTGGCTCACAGTTGGACAGTTTAAATGGTATAAAAGAATGCACCTTATCGCAAAGAAAAAAGGCAACAAGGTCGCTATTGGAGAAAAACCTAAATTCATGAAATTTTGGAAACAAGAACTACCAGTCTATATGTACTTAAAAATGAGAGGAGTTCATCTCAAGGGATTTCTTCCGTATGCAGAACTTGCCGAAGTTTACAACAAAACGAATCACCTATTCATACCGGCTAAGTTGAATGGTGGAGGTGAAAGAGCAGTAATGGAAGCCAAATCATGTGGAGTAAAGCATATAGAAGTACTCTCCGACAATCCCAAACTTACTATACTAAAAAACGAACCTGTTCTCTCTCATATTGATTATGCACAAAGCCTAAAAAAAGGTATATCTCTAGTCCTATGAAGTCAGTATCACTCTATTGGTGGAAACCTCCTTCCCGTTTGAAGAAAATAATCAACCCTAGGTACTGGAAGATGAATTCAAATTTTGGCGATGAACTATCTCATCTTATAGTTTCTAAAGTTATTTCTGACAAAGTTACACTGGCAGAGAAAGAGGACAACAACAAGTTGTTGGGATTAGGTTCAATCATGCATTTTGCTAAAGATGGTGATACCATCTGGGGAACTGGTATAAACGGTAAGATGCTTGATTTCAATATTCCAAAAATAAATGCCTTATGCGTGAGAGGACCAAAAACACGGCAAATACTAATTGATCAGGGCATTAGCTGTCCAGAAATATATGGTGATCCTGGAATTCTAACTAGTCGCTACCACAAAATAGAGACTCCTAGGATAAATGAATATGCAATAGTTCCACATTTCAGTGAATTAAACCATCCAGAAATTCTCAAGCACAAAGAAAGAGTCATCAACCCAACTGATAGTCTCGAAAATGTGATCAAGAAGATAGCACAATCACAATTAATAATATCAAGCTCACTCCATGGCATTATTGTCGCTGAATCATACGGAGTCCCTGCAGTTCTTCTTAGAATAACTGAAAATGAACCTCTATTTAAATATGAAGATTATTACATGGGTACTGGTCGTGATTTAACATCTATAGGAAGAAGCGTTAATAATGCTCTAGGCATTTCGCCTCAAGAATTACCTGATATAAGTTCTTTCAATTTTGATTATGAATTAATCAATTGGCACTCCGATTATGTATAAGATACTTACTCATATATCAAGATGGATTCACAAACCAAAGCTAATTAGAGCTAAAAGAAACCTATCAGTTGAAAAACACTCTTATCTATATGGCATCTTCACTCTGGAATTAATGGCGCTAATTAATGAATAGGATTAAAATTCTCCTTGTGGCTCCTGCGAATGAAAGGAACACTTTCATTCGAAACCTCACTGAGTCATTATCATTCTTCGCCGATGTTATATGTGACGAAAAAGAATTCTGGAAACCCAACAAAACCTTTGACATCCTGTTTCTCCAATGGCCAGAGAGGTTATCATTTCGCATAGGCCGCAAGCCCCTACCACCTACAAAATATAGAGTCAACAAAATCAGTCAAACTTTAGATAGATGGAAAACTCTAGGCACAAAAGTGCTTATAACAAGACATAATTACTTACCTCACCACTACAGCACAAAGTACAAAGAACTCTATTATGAAATCTACAAGAAATGTGATGCAATTCATCATTTCGGATCAACAAGTCAAGAAGATTATAAGTCAAAATATCCTGACCTTTCAAATAAGCATGTTGTTATTAACCACAACGGATATTGGGATATCCCAAATAGTATCACTAAGAAGGAAGCTCGTCTAAAATTAGGTATACCAGATCATCATAATATCATTCTAGCCTTTGGTAGTCTTAGAATTAAAAGAGACGAGGACCAAATCATCGAAGCTTTTAAGAAAAATTCACATAAAAATCAGATACTGATCATACCCCAAGGCTATTATAAAAACGAGAATATACTTTATAGGATCCTTGCTTTCTTAAAGATCCCGATATACAAATATTTGATAAATAAAAAATCTAACGCTCTTTCTAGAGACAATATCAGGTGGAGTCAATCTTTTATACCCAAAAATGACATTCAGCTCTTCTTGAAAGCAAGTGACCTTTTAGTCATTTCACGATCTCAGTCCTTAAATTCTGGCATACTATATTTGGGTCTTACATTTGGCAATGTCATATGTGGTCCTCGATCGGGAAATATAGGTGAACTTCTTCATGAAACCGGAAACGTAACTTTCGAGCCCAATGATATTACCTCTATAACAACGGCTCTATCTGCGGGCCTCGAACTATCTCTGACAGACCAATCAAGTAAAAACCTCAAGTTTGCAAACTCGCAACTATCAAACGAAGTTATAAGCACTCACTATGCCAAATTTGTGCGAAACTTGCTCGGAAACCATGATTGATCTTTGATCAATAGATAAAGAGCAAACAAAATTAGAAGCAAAGAAGAAATGAACGACACAAGTTCTCCCGTATAGAAACTCTTTGGTTCAAATCGAAATTCGATATCATGCTCACCTGCGGGTATTTCTAGGGCACGAAGAGCATAGTTTGCTCTTATGTGTTGTTGGCGATTCCCATCTATATAGGCATTCCATCCGGGTTTTCCATACCACATTTCAGAAAATACAACCAACTCAGGACTTGTAGTTTTACTTTCATACTTAAGCTCATCGAGTCTATTATATATCAATCGAATGTTACCTTGTCCTTTGTACTCATTCCTATTCGCCAGCTGAGGAAGAAATTCTTCATGGACGACCGCGTTCGTTCTCAGATCAATATTGCTAATAAATTGAAATTCTTGATCCGCTGTAGAAGCTCCCTTTACACCACTCACTATCCAAGCATGACCAAGTGCATCAGTGTTAGTTGTTAGAGTCCCATCCGTTTTAACTATATACTTAGCATTTAGCATATTCAAAACATTGAGTTTAGCTGGATGGCTAACTCCAGTTCCTATATAACCATCTAACAGATCCTGCATCCTTTGCATTTTTGCTGGATGATATCCTCCTATCATATTATGATGATAAGATGATGTGTTCGAACGAAAGGCCCTAGGAGATTCTTCATAAACTCTATACAATGAGCGATCCCCCTCTAACGATTTAATTTGTTGATCTACCGGACGCTCAGCAAAAAGACGACTATATACCGACTTAGTAATAAAATCTGAATTTTTAAAATATCTCATATTTATCCCTCCAAAGTCATATAAGACTAATATAGTGAGGCCAGCCAACATCACATTGAGCTTTATCTTTTGACGCATTTTTAGAAAAACTAATCCACTGGTCAACAAAACCAGCACAATGGATCTCAAACCATCTGATGTGAGTAATTTGGCTCTATCAGATTTAAGAGGGGCCATAACTTGCTCCGGATAATTTTCAGCTAGTCCTGTAAAAGACAATGATGTCATACCTATTACAAGTAGGACTAACAAGGTTCCAATAGATATGCCCACTGCAATAAAAACATCTCTATTCAATTTTTTACTCTTTTTCATTTTCGATATCCGCTCAAGTCCAAGTCCGGCCAAAACAGGTATCGTAAAAGCAGCAACAGTAACAATAGATGACGGCGCCCTAAAGCGATTGTAATAAGGGAGGTAATTAAAAAATGGTTCCTGAAACCACGACAAGTATTTGCCTAAAGAAAGCAACAACATAAGACCCGTCGCAACAATCAACCAAACCCTTAGCTCGTGCTTGACAGCAATAGCTCCAAAAAGAAATAAAAATATTAGCGTAACACCCAAGTAAGATGGCCCACCTGTAAATGGCATTCCACCCCAATATAAAGGCGCCTCAATCTTTCCATCATTTATCGGTCGTCCATTTTGTTTTAATATATTAAACAACTTATAATCAGAATCAATTAGCTCTGACCCACTACCGCCTGCATAACCAGGTATCACGGTTGATGCCAAATCAACAAAGTTATGACTCCATTCCATCGCATATGCCCATCCAAGTCCATCGCTCGCACTATTTGACAATTCCGCTCCGCCTAAGGTTTCAGGCGATAAAATAGCCTTGCCTCGTATTGATTCGGCAGCATACTCTTGGGAAGTGTAAAGTTTTGAAAAACTAGTGCCTATTCCAATTACAAGGCTTAGAGTCAAGCCTAATAAGAGCTTCAATAAATGAGAATAGTCATTTTCCCTAACTATCTTATAGAGCTCAATGAATACCAATGGTATAAGTGCTAAGAAAAAGTAATAAATCATCTGATAGTGACCATTCATAAGGCTTAGGGTTACAGCCAGTGCTAACAATGTGGTGCCAGATAAATATTCCTTTCTAATTAATTTTAGTACCGATAAAAGTATAATTGGGAAGTACGCAATAGAATATAATTTACTTATATGACCGGCTTCGAAGGCAGCAACATAATATGTGCTAAACGCAAAAGCAACTGACATCAAACCTGCTATCCACGGTCTCACTTTTACATATATCATGAGTAGATAAAAGCAAACAGCCATCAGCATAAACATGCTTATGGGCTTAAAAAAACCAAGTAGCTTATTGAAGTAGATAAATAGATTTGACTTATAAGGTCCAACCACCATATATGACGGCATACCGCCAAAGATGGCATTTGACCAAAGCGGCGTCCTATTATATTCTTTTTGAAAATCCTTTATCTCTTTCGCTTTACCCTCATAGCCAATCATATCTGATTGCACTAGAACTTTGCCTGAGAATGTAGGTGCAAAATATATAGAGCTTATCAATAGAAAAGAAACAAGAACTATAAGGTGTTGATATGATTTATTCATTATTCTGAATATGGTTAATTGAAATTAAGGCATATACACAGGTTACAACAAAGTTCCTTACGTAAGGGATGGCTGTAAGTACAGGTAGTTGAATTCTAGGTCGCAAGCCGAACTTAGCCTCATAGTTGGGATTAATAAAATACAAATCCTCTTTTTCGTATGTATAACCTAAACCCTGTGCTATACGACGAAATCGTTCGATTGAAATACCAGTATCTACTATTTCGAGTCTTCCATCTATCATTTCTTTTGATTCTCCTCCGAGTTGAAGGATCTTAGAGTATATGCTCTTAGGAAGTAGGTGATAATATGGCACTTTAGATAAAATGTTGTGCTTCAACGATTGCTGATGCCCTCCGAAGGGCATTTGCCAAGGCGGAAAGCCAAAAAAAACAACTCCTTCTGGTTTAAGAAAACACTTTAAGTGATCCATAAATTTCTCTTGGTTGTGGATATGCTCTATAACATCCCGCATAATAATCAAATCAAATTGACCTATGCCCTCTTCGTCCAACTCATATATATCTTTTAGATATAATGCTAAGTTCTTTCTATTTTTATGCCCTTCAAAAAACTCTGTCGCTCTATCAATCTTAAATTGAGAAAGATCTACACCGACAACCCGACATCCTCTATCAAGAAACGGAACCATATTCCCTCCTTCCCCACAACCAATCTCCAATACGCTTGACCACTCATTTTCTTTTTTTACAGAGGAGATAAAAGGGATGACATAATTCTCAGTTGTTTTAATTTGTTCCTTAAAATACTGACTACGATTTATATGTCGAGCTTGCATAGGTTATAAAGTCTTTTATAAATTGGTTAGTTCGGTACTATTCATTCACTGTTGACAATTTAACTATGAAACTCTTGATTCTGAATGTTGTGCGGATAACATTAATTTGAGATCCTCTATCTTATAAATAGCCATAGCTTTATCCTCATACTCACCATTATAACTTTTATAGTTTTCCTTTATATTCTGTATAGGATCGGGGAAATTAAATGGTTCAATTTGAAAGTTGAGACTCCTCCAACCACCACTGACTATATCATAGTTTTCAGAGGTATTAGGAAAAGTCGTAGTCATTAGATATTTGGAATTTGACTTAATAATATTGTCGATAGCACATCGGATATCGTCGTAAGAAAGGTGTACAAAACAATCTCTTATAAAAACCAAGTCACAAGTAGGTATTGCGTCAGATAACAAGTTCATTACTCTAAAATCGAAATCTCCTTGTTGACCATATTTCTCTTGATTCACTTTGATGAGATCTTTGACAATATCCCCACCTATATACTTCACTTTATCTAACTGAACAGTTCTCATCCAATTAAAGTCACCACAAGGAATATCCAACATGCTAGTAATGTTTAACTCCTTGATAACAAGCTCTAAGTCTTTTACTAGTGATTTCGTATTGGCTATTGTAGAGCCACTACCGGACACACTCTCTTCGCTGCCCCATAACCGACTATTGTTATAGATATCTGTAAAAACCTCTTCTCCATTTTTATTTCTAAATCTTGCAGCCTTTTTTCGATTAAAGTACCAGACAACCCACTTGCTTGGAAACAAACGTCTTAATCCTACACTTGTCGTACGATAAAATTGGAGTACAGAGGATGGTGCATACTGTCTGATAAAACTTCTCAAAGTCATATCACTTATTAAACATTCTACTAATATGTTGTAAGATATGAATCTCTGTGATATTCACTCATCAAACTATTGCTTCAGTTTGAATATTGATCAATCCTACTTCCCTAATCGATAAAGTGATCCTTATCAATCGGCTGATCACAATGTTGATCTCAAAGAACGACTTGGCAAATACTTATATGGTTTGATCTGAATCTCATCAATACTGCTAAGACCTTCGCACAAAAAGAACCACCAAACCTCATTATTCCGCCTCAATCACCCTCATTAGTTAATACCCCTACCTCTGTCACCCACTTGTCATTACGCCGCATTTAACCCCCATTTTCACACATCACAAATGTGTTTGATGTCTTTTTTACCGTCTTCCAAACGTAACTCGACTAAGATTTAGTCGTAATTAGCAACTGTTCTAACCACCCTTGGACGATGATTCGCTTCTCAGCAATACCAGTATTGGTATTGGTATGTCTCCTTCAGACTAGCTCGATAGACGGTCAAATAAGACCTGTAGATCAAGAGGCGCATAGCTATATTACAGATAGTCAAGGACCATTTGCGGAAGCGAATATATCCTCTGAAGATCTTAAAGTCTCTAGCGAACATATCAGCTCTGTATCCGGAGTAAGACACGTCTACTATCAGCAAGTGAAAGATGGCATAGATGTACTACAAGGCCAGGCCAGCATACATCTATCAGAAGATGAGGTGATATATGCCCATAACCGCTTAGTCGACTTAGAAGGCCTTACTATCCTTTCTAACAACCAAGTATCTGCATTAGAGGCAGTAGAACGATGTGCTGCACACTATAACCTGCCCAAGGTGAGCCAAACAGAAGAGATAAGTCAGAATATCGGAGTATCGCGACTGTCCACCTTCAAGAATCCAGTGTACTCAAGGGAAGATATAAGAACCAAACTAGCATATGTGCTTGTTGAGGATGAACTCATACTCTCTCGGGAGGTCATACTCGACATACCTGAAACTCATGAGAGATGGGCGGCATATGTGAGCCTTAGTGATGGCAGTGTCATACTAGAGAATTCACTTTTTCTAGAGTGTGGCTTTGGAGATCATGAAGCACATGGCGAGTCTCATACGCACAAGCATGAGATCGCACAATGTCATCACTCAAACTCTGACATAAGCTCTGCATCATATAATGTCTTTGCCATGCCGATCATGGCTCCTAACCAAGGTCAACGAAGTATAGTAAGTGACCCATGGCTATTAGCCGATGTCAATGGAATTTCTCCTTCACCCTTTGGATGGCATGATCTTGATGGCGAAGAAGGTGCGGATACACACCTCACGAATGGTAATAACGTATATGCACTGGAAGATCGCGATGGAATTAACAACTCTGTAGGTATGAGCCCCGATGGCGGCGAAGATCTCAACTTTGACTATGAACTTGATCTGGATCTAGGTCCAAGTAGCTACACAGATGCTGCCACTGTCAATCTCTTCTATATGGTCAATACCATACATGACGTGATGGCACACTATGGATTTGACGAAGCTGCGGGTAACTTTCAGGAATCTAACTATACAGACCACGGAGCAGAAAATGATGCCATCAGAGCAGAGAGTCAAGATGGATCCAGACAAAATAATGCAAGATTCTTTCCGACAGTAGATGGATTTGCTCCTAGAATAGAAATGTACGAATGGACGCCAACTACAAACGACGACTTTTTTAAAGTGACAAGCTCAGGTGGTATTACTACCTCTTATAACTTTTCTGGGGCTCTCTTTGGGGCCACTTCTGCCGATATAAATGAAGAGTTAGTTTTAGCTGAACCTATCATCGGATGTGCTGGCATCACTAATAGTAGCTCCTTGCATGGCAAGATCGCTGTGGTAGAACGTGGTGGTTGCAGCTTCGATACGAAGGCTAAAGCTGTACAGGATCACGGTGCATTAGCCATCGTCATATGTAATCATAATCCAGGTCAAAATACATTTACCATGACAGGTGCTGATACGTCAGTTCACATACCTGCGATCATGTTGACCTTTGAAGACTGTCAAACTCTCAAGGTTGATATAGCTGATGGTAGTACTGCACAGCTCACACTATCCAATCTTAATAGATCTTCTGATTTAGATAATGGTGTCATCACCCACGAATATGGTCATGGTATAAGTCAAAGACTTACGGGTGGATCTGGAGTACTTTGCCTCCGCGGAAAAGAACAAATGGGTGAAGGCTGGAGTGATTACTTCTCATTTATGTTTCAAATGAAAGAAACCGACTCTCCAGCATCACCAATTGGTATAGGAACTTATCTCAGCGGTGAAGGTCCATCAGAAAAGGGCATAAGATCATATCCTTATTCCACAGATATGGATATCAACCCATTTACATATGACAGTCTGAAAACTGGTTTATCCTTCCCTCACGGAGTTGGATCTGTCTGGGGTACCATGCTTTGGGACATGACTTGGAACTTGATTGAAAAGCATGGATTTAGTGATAATATTTATAACGGTGAAGGCGGAAATGGCATTTCTATGAAGTTAGTAACTGAGGGACTAAAACTTCAGCCTTGTAATCCAGGTTTTGTAGATGGTAGAGATGCCATCCTAAAAGCAGACTCTCTCCTTTTTCAGGGTGCGAACTCTTGTGAAATATGGCGAGCCTTTGCAAAGCGTGGTCTAGGTGTTGGAGCCGATCAAGGTAACCAAGACAGTCTCTTAGATGGAGTAAGCTCATACGATATCCCGAGTGGATGTCCTGAAGAATATGTAGAGCCATGCACGGATGAGTCGTTAGAATATACTTCTACTGCCATACCTGATGGTACTTCAAGGAGAGTGCTTACGACCATAACTGTAGATGATAGCCATGTAGAGTCGTCTTCTCAGATCTCTCTGAGTGCTTCACAGTCATTTAGTGTTATGGGAGAATTTGAGATCCGGAGTTCTAGTGAGCTTTCAGTTTTTGCTGAAGAGTGCGAAGAATAAAATCTAACTCATCCTCTACTTCTACTCCGAACTTATCACTAATCGACAATATGGATAATCCAGAAGTCAGAGACTTATAACTCACACACCTAAATACTGTTATATCTTTACCCCTCATAGTACAGATATCTCTTGAAGCATCTCAGGTACCTCAATTCCTTTCTTTGGCGCTACAAATGGCGCTTAGGTATTGGTGTGCTTTTCGTGGTCGGGCAAAACTTCTTTAGGATTCTCGTGCCACCTCAGTTCAGAAAAGCACTAGACTTAGCTTCAGTTTGCCTACAAGAATATAGAGGTCTCACCGACCTAGAAGAAAAAGCATTCACTCTCAGATACATCGAACTAAGCCTTTTCCAATATGCATGGATGGTACTCCTTTTTGCTGCTATGATGGGGATATTTATGTACATGATGCGTAAGACGATCATCGTTGTCTCACGACTTATAGAATATGACTTGCGCAAGCAGATTTTTGGACATTATGAATCTCTAGACCAAGCCTTCTTTAACAAAACTCCGACTGGCGATCTGATGTCTCGTATCACAGAAGACGTCTCCAAGGTTCGGATGTATTTGGGGCCAGGCTTACTCTATTGTATCAATCTCGTCACCCTATTTATCCTGGCGATATCGAGCATGTATAGCGTTAATCCGACCCTTACCTTATATGCCTTGATTCCACTTCCGATACTGTCGATATCGATCTACTACGTGAGTAGTGTCATCAACAAAAGAAGTACCATCATACAAGCTCAACTGGCGAAGCTGAACACTGTAGCCCAGGAGGTATACTCCGGTATCAGAGTGATCAAGTCGTATGCTAAGGAGGATAGTTTTCGTCACGCTTTCGCAAATGAAACAGACGCTTACCTCGCCAACTCCATGTCCCTAGCACGTGTTAATGCTGTCTTTCGCCCCCTCATGCTTCTCCTTGTCTCACTCAGTGTCTTGCTTGTAGTCGTAGTTGGAGGTCAAGAGGTCGCCAAAGGAAATATCACCCATGGTAACATCGCAGAGTTCATCATCTATGTGAATATGCTAACATGGCCATTCACAGCTATCGGATGGATCGTATCTATAGTTCAGCAAGCAGAAGCATCACAAGGAAGGATCATGCAGTTCTTAGATGAAAAAGCTACGATCGTAAGTACAAACGATGAGATACCACAGATCCAAGGTCATGTAGAGTTTGATGATGTTTCACTTACCTATGAGGCAAGCGGCACACAAGCTCTACGTAAAGTCAACTTTACGATTAAAAAAGGTGAGAAACTGGGCATCATAGGAAGGACAGCCTCAGGCAAGTCAACTATAGCTTCCCTCCTTCTTCGGATGATGGACCCACAAGAAGGAGAGATCCTCATCGATGGAAAAAACATCAAAGACATCAACCTCTCAGTACTTCGTCAGCGCATAGGATACGTACCTCAAGATGCCTTCTTGTTTTCTGATACGATCTCTAATAATGTTGCTTTTGGAGAAAGCGACTTAGATATGGATAAGGTCAAGGATATCACGAAGCATGCAGCAGTGCATGATGATATCATGAACTTCTCTGATGGCTTTGATACCATGGTCGGAGAAAGAGGTGTGACGTTATCAGGAGGGCAAAAACAAAGGATCGCACTCGCACGCGCTCTGATAAAACAACCCGATATCATTATCCTTGATGATTGTCTCTCGGCTGTAGATACTACTACAGAGCAAACTATCTTAGGATATCTGTCTAATGCTTTGAGCGATAAGACCAGCATCATCATCACTCATCGGATCTATAAACACCTCGAGTTTGATAAAGTAATTGTCCTCGAAGAAGGAGAAATCATCGAGTCTGGTACGCCTCAAGAACTCATCGATGCAGAGGGATACTATTACGAGATCCTCACAAAACAATCAGTGGACGAGAGTCCAGCAGTGATATAAAGGCTTGTAGAGAGGTCTTTAGAATAGTGCTTTTGCCATATGTACTACTGACTTTAACTTTGATAAGTGGCGAAATTTCCTATTTTTAAGGTAGGCAAAACGTATGATCAGTGGATAAAAGTGGCGATAAAGCACATGAACGAGTCTACACGAACAAGGTTCGAGCTGGACGTCGTAGGACTTATTTCTTCGATGTAAGACAGACAAAAGGGAGTGACTACTACATCACTCTTACTGAAAGCACCAAGCGTCATGATGGCGAGGGATTCACAAGACATAAGATCTTTTTATATAAGGAAGACTTTAATCGTTTTGTGGATGGACTTCAAGATGCCATCAATCATATCAAAACTGACCTCATGCCAGACTATGACTATGAGGAATTCGATCGAAGACAAGAAGAGTGGGAAAAAGCTAAAGAAGCAGAAGCTGCTTTAGAAGCATCCAGTCCTGCAGAGCAATCAAGTTCCACTGAAGAAACAGAGGCAACTAGCGCAGAAGAGAGTGTAGAAAGCGAAAGTGCAGATAGCGAGGCTCCCAGCACTGACAAGCCGATAGAGAGCGAAGACGATATGGAGTGGTAGATCTACCTCCTCCAATTATGCTTCCTTTATAATTCAGCACGGTAATCTATATTCGCGAAGATGGACCAAGAGTTTTTCTAAGGCGGCTAGTGACATTAGGTTATCTCCTAGCGATCAAATCCATGATTCTCTGGAAAATTGAACTTTGCAATTAGTTGTTTCCATCTGGGATCCTTGTACAGTATGTCAAACTCCGGATAGTTCAATATTTCCATCATCGAAGCATCTTGATTCTCCTGGGCTAATTGTAGCCATTTGAATGCATTATCCTGTTCTCCTCGACAAGCATATACATGAGCTATGTTCGGCCAACCCTCATCACCAAATTCTTCTATAAACTCGTTAAGGTGATTATCAGCAGCCCTTTTATCTCCTACGGCATAATACAAGATCGACTTTCTATATAAGCTCCAATATGGGTCTTCGTCTTTCGACAGCGCTTCTTTGGCTTCCTCTACCCTACCTTGTTTCAGATAAATCTGAGCCATAAAATTGTTGGCTAGTCCAGAATCAGGGTTTTTCTCCAAGTACTTAGCCATTTCTATTTCTGCCCCATCATAATCCTCTATCCACATAAGATGTAAGCCTAAAGTGTAGTACAGCAGATAATTAATCGGATCTAATTCTATTGCCTTTTTTAAGTGGCTGATGGCCTCATCCATATTACCTATGTCGAGCGCATAACTGGCACATTCATATATGACATCAGTGTTTTCGGGATCTATCTCTAGGGCCCTTTTCAAGTTCTTATCAGCTACTACAAAATCATTTTCTGCCCTATTCAAAGTTGTCAAGGCTATATAACCAAGCGAATTATTAGGATCAAGATGAATTGCCTTTTCGGCAGTACTCCGACTCCTTGATATAGCTTCTGAGATCGGATAGCGCGAATAACTAAACGCACCATTAAAAATCAGCTCACTTAACATGGCCCAAGAAGGTGCGTAGGTGCTGTCTATTTTTATAGCGTCTCTGATCAGTTCTTCTGCCTTTTCATCACTTTCGGCAGTGCGTTCATCTTTGAGTGACTTTGCTTCTAAGTATAGATTATAGGCATCAACATTAACAGTCTGAGAGGATATAACCCGCCCCATCAGACTCACCTTAAACTCCTCTATAATTCTCGTAGCGATATCATCCTGTATACTGAAAATATCATCTAAAGGGCGATTATAAGTTTCTGACCAAATCTGAACACCACTTTTTGCTTCGATGAGTTGTGTAGATATTCTAAATGCATCTTGAGACTTTCGGATACTTCCATCAAGGATATGACTCACATTGAGTATTTGTCCCATCTCTGTAATCGTCGAGTTCTTACCTTTTAACGCAAAAGAAGAGGTTCGACTTATTACTTTGAGGTTTGGAATCTTGGTCAGCAAGTTGAGTATCTCTTCACTTATACCCTCTGAGAAATACTGCTGATCCTGTGCCGGACTCATATCGGTAAATGCGAGAACAGCAATTGAATTTTCTTCTGCCCTACTTTTCTCAGCGTGTGCTAATACTGCATCGGATTGATTATTTGACCCTAGGAAGCTCTTCGATATTTTATAAATTCCAAAACCCACTAGCGCGATAGCCAGTATAGATAGTATGATATTCTTATAGCTAAAAGAAGATTGGGACTTAGCCAACTTGCCCGAGAGCTCAGATCTCCTCGGGACGGTAAGACCTTCACTCGATAAGGCAAATACCTCCATCGGTTTTTCAACATTTTTAAAGTTGAAGTCACCCAACGACTTCATAGGAAGGACCCTTTGGTTTTTGACCTTATCAAAAACACTTTTTGATAAAAGAACACTTCCCGGTACGCCCAAGGATTCTATGCGAGAAGCGATGTTGATGGCATCTCCGTAGACATCATTATCGGCATGCATCACATCACCTAGATGAATCCCTATCCTCAGTGGTACTTTAGGGTCTTCTTGTAAGCGAAGTTGAAGGCCCTGAGCACATAATACTGCTTGGAGGACACTTGAAAAAAGACATAAACTACCATCACCAAAATTCTTAACTATCTCACCATGATGACTACTTACTTCAGCCCGTAAACTCTCATGATAATGGTGGAGATAGGCGATCGCCTTCGTCTCATCAGACTGCATAATCGCTGTAAATCCTTGTATATCAGCGAATAATATAGCGTATAGCGCTCTTCGCTTACCTAAGTCTTTCATGCGAGGCACACGGTGTAGCAGATCAGAGAATAGTCCGGAAGGATCATGTTGATGCGTCTTGACGACTTAGCATCTAAGATTACATTAAAAATTCGAAAAAAGAGACATTCTTATGCCTTTGGTTGTCTTCAAAACTACCTTTTCTTACCCCATCTCACTCACCTCCATCATGGCATCTTCTACCTGATGCACGAGCTCGGTGTAGTGCGGAAGCCGCTTAGTTTCTTTTGTTCTGTGGATAGGGAGATCGATGTCTATATGTCGCACAAACTTGGATGGGCTTGCTTTAAGGATATAGATATCATCGGCGAGATAGACAGCTTCGGCTATGTCATGTGTAACAAAAATGACAGTAGAGTGGTACTTTCTCCAGATACTCGTGAGTAAGTCTTGCATCTGAAGTCTTGTTCTTATGTCAAGCGCTCCAAAGGGCTCATCCATCAAGAGGATACGAGGATTGGCGATGATGCTTCTGGCGATGGCTACTCTCTGAAGTTGACCTCCTGAGAGGTTGGGATATTGGGCAAATTTGTTCTCATGCCCGGCAAGTCCTGCGAGCTCTATGATCTCCATAGCTTGCTCTTCTCGATCTGCTTTCAGGACACCTTTATATTTTAGGGCGAGGCTTACATTCTGTAAGACTGTCAGCCACGGTAGCGAAGAGTACTGTTGGAAGACCATACTCACTCTTTCTCCTTCATCGACGTCTTTACCATTGATGATGATGCTACCTTCTGTTGGTTTTTGAAGTCCAGCTATATATCTCAAAAGTGTGGACTTCCCAGAACCAGACATACCTAGTATGACTACAAATTGTCCCTGATCTTTCTTGTCTTCTACAAGAAACTCAAGGTCTTTGATGATCCAGTTCTCACCTCCATCATAAGACTGACCGATGTCTTTAAGCTCGATGATATTAGGAAGGTCAGTATCTGTGAATATCTTACTCATCAAGCTCGAGATTTTGAAAAGATGAGATACTCACCATAAAGTGCAAAGAGCAATCCCGATAAAGCTATAGTAGCAACAATGATCAGTAGGACAGTAGATGAAAGACCAAAAAATCCATTAATCAAAACAGCCAAAAAGAGAATACCCAACATAGCAAGTACACCAAATCGTGACTCTTTCAGTCCAAATAGGTAAGACTCATAATGCTTGTGAGGGAATAACCTCTTGATCATATAAGCGAAGATTAAATCTTGTATAAAACCGATCAATATGATGATGATAAGAATCGCAAATACCTTTGGTAGCTGTCCTTGTCTTGATTTGATGTAGATCAGTGATCCGATTCCTCCTGCTCTATTCACTAACTCGGCGATGATGATGTATGTCCATGAGATAGCGGTTAAAACTCTGATGTCATCTATCAGCTTGGCCATGACTGAAGGGATGTATACGGTCTTAATCGTCTGCCAATCCGTAGCACTTAATGTAAAGACCGTCTTCAGATATACGTCCTGAACTTCATACACTCTTTGCACGACTACAGGAAGGAGATATACGATGATACCAAATGCTAGAAAAGCCACTTTCATCTGATCTTCGATACCAAACCAGATGATGAATAGTCCAGTTAGAGCTGTAAGCGGTAAATACCGCATCGCATCAACTTGTCGGCTCAGGAGCCCTCGAAAAAACGGGATAAGTGCTATCAAAAACCCAAACGGTATAGCTATCAATATGGCCCAAACATAACCTTGCACATTGAGCCAGATGGACTTCAAGGCGTTAGCTACTAATCCATCATTTTGAATCAGCGAGGGAAATGACTGTACTACACTAAGTGGTGTAGGCAGCAAGGGGTATACTTTCTCAAATTCTGTTGCATTTGCGAAAGCGATAGAATCTAAAACAGCGATAGAGTCCAAGGTAGCCTGTGTGACCTCACCAGTTATCGTACTGGGTAGACTTGCGTCAAAGTCCCCATAGATAGGCTTCTGCTTAGAAAATGCTTCTGCTAGTACCCACCATACCAAGATAAATACCACGAGACCCACTAACGAAAGTGTAAGATCTTGTGCCTTAGTAAGAGGTCCTCGTAATTTGAATAGTGACATACTGTTAGGAAATATAGATATCTACTCTCCTATCAGCTCAAAGTCAGTTCGTCGATTCTGTGCTCTACCTGTATCCGTGCTATTATTAGCTACCGGGTTATCAGGTCCATTACCGACTACTATAAATCTGTTGCGTGGCATGTTATACTCACTGATCAAGTAGTTAACTACTGACTGGGCGCGGCGCTTACTGAGTCGCACATTACTATCATAGTTACCAGTACTGTCGGTATTACCTTCTACTCGTATACGCGCATTACCAAATGCTTTAGCGATACTCACAAACTCTTTATCTATGATGTACTTGGCATTTTCGTCCAGCTGATACTCAGCGGTTCTGAAGTTGATACTAACTTGCTTGGTAGCGATCGCCTCCTTCGTTGTTTCAGCAGCTGTAGCTTTTGTAAACTCCTTTGTTCCTTCAGCATTATGTATACCACCACTGAGTGAAGATCCATTGACTAATCTTGGATAGGCGATCTGACGCCAGTTAGGCACACGACCTTCTATAAATCCTAGATCCGTATATCGATTACTCATCTCACTGTAGAGCTCGTTGCCTGTTACACCTTTATAGCGAGCGTTGAGGCCAAAAAAGTTGAGGTTATCTCCGTGTGTTGTAAGCCTTACATTACCTATCATCTCAGCTGCCTCAGCATCTGTAAGTGCTGTACCTCTCTCGGTAAATTCTCTTGCAAGGATAGACGCTGCCTTATTTCTTGATGACGCACTGGAGTTAATCTCAGCAGCACCTTTCATCCATCCCTCGTATACCTTAGCAATCTTATCTTGATTACGATCTACATAAGCTCTTTTGGCCATGAATACGTCTGCTATAATATAAGCAGCTGATCGTGTACTCTCTAGCACTTTTGATCCTGGTACTGCCTTGAGTGATAAAATATCATCTGGACTCCAGACAACAGCTGCATCGACTCTTTGACTCTTGAATACTTCAGCTGCATCGATGGCTGATGCTTGTGGTACGATCTCAACATCATTGACGCCAAGTCCTCCTGCTTCTAGTAACCATAACAAGAAAGAGTGAGAAGGCGTTAACTCTGCCACCGCGATCTTCTTACCTCTGAGATCTGCTACAGAGTTGATACCTCTTCTTGCTACTACCGCATCTCCACCGCGAGACCAATCCGCCTGCCAGACGATAACTGGATCAAAATCTCCAAGTCCATTGACTTCAGTTGGGAAAGCATCTATGGTTTGCCAGAGAAGATTAACCTCATCTGCTCTGAAGGCATTACGTGAGGCTTCAAAGTCGTCGAGGACTTTGAACTCTACCTTGATACCATAGTCTTTATAAAACCTAGAAGCTGTACTTGCTTCAAATCCTTCATTAAAATATTGTCCACCTGCATATCCACCCCAGGTGACGACTCCGATCTTTACTACATCGTCATCACCTCCTCGATTTCTATCTGAAGACGAAGATGAACTTGAGCTAGATCCATCTGAAGTTGTATCTGCGTATTCTTCACTCTTTTCCTTCAAGTCTTGACCTACGCTCGTCTTGTTAAAAAAGTAGTACCCTCCAAAAACTAGTGCTCCTACGATCAGTATCGTTAGAATAAGCTTTGAAAACATTGTAAGCTGAGTTCTTCCTGCCATGTGTAATTAGTAATCGTTTGTTATGATAGTCTATAAACTGATTTTGACTAAGAATAGTCTAAGATCTCTTGATCAATCAAAAAGCGAATCATATTGATTTATTCTTTCTGCTACTCGCTCCTTGCTCACCATTTGTTCGTTGAGATCTAAAGTTGATGAGGATTCATGAGATTCTAACAGCAGTTCTGTTTTCTCATCAAGTAGCAACGAGTTTTCTTTTTCCCATTCCTCGAGCATCTCAAGACCTTTCTCTTCGAAGATGCCATTTTGGAGATCGATCGAATTCATAAAGCTCTCTGACATATCCATGAACCTCTCCATCTCACCGACCTTAGAGGAGACGTCATCTGTGACAACTTCCAGGGCTCTTTCGAACATCGCTCTCTTATCAGCATCCCCACGGATCACACTCATAGCACTTGCCATAGCACTATGACTCGCTTGCATGGCCTTAAGCTCTTGCTCTTTGATCTCCACTTGATCCGCTACATCCTCTTTTAGGATGGATGAGTTATCGTACATCTTCTTGAGCACTGTGTATAGCACCTCCATCTTTTTATAGAGTTGCTCATACTTCATGTTAGACTCTTTGAGTCTGCCCGCCTTTCTAGATTTTATGATAACGATCTGTCGATTCTCGTCCTTCTTGGCTTTATTCGCTTCAGTGAGGTGGCTTGAGATATCGCGCTCATTGTTGATCATAAGTTCTTTCAGCTTGTGCATCTGACCGCGAAGCTTCAAGATCTGCTTGTTCATCTTTTTAAGGTTAGCGGTCATGTCCGCTACATACGTCTTAAGGATGGCGATCGGGTTGATCTCTATGAAGAGACCTGTGATCCATCTCATCACACTCTTGTACATATAGGATACCAGAGCACGTGCCTTAGAGTCTAAGGCCATAAAGATGATGATACCTAATACTGCTATGAGACCAGCCAGTCCCAATGCTGAAGACACCAAGCCTATGACGGCTGGCAAGAAACTGAACAACAAGAAACCTGCACCAGCTAACATGGCTATCAAAAAAATAGCTCCTGTTACACCTTCCGGCTTTGTCCAGAACGACTTTGGTTTATAAGCACTTTCCATCTATAACTTACTAGCGATATCTAACACACAAAGTAAGGATATCTAGCCTATGAAGGTTCCCTTGATCTGCTGATATTACTTGATATGACTAGATATTTTATCCAGATCGTCTTTAATCTGGTTGAGGACCATGTGATAGGCCGCGTAAAATCCTTCTTTCGTAGCCTCTACCTTGGCCATGGCTTTTGCTACATCTGACTCTACAGAGCCGAGTTGTTTCTTCTCTTTTTCGATCTCAGCTCGTAGCTTCTTGATCTCAGCTTCCTTGCTCTTTATCGACTGCTCAAGTGCCTTCCCTTTGGTGTCTCTTTCGTTGATTTGCTTTTGTCTCTGTCCATTGACCGCTTCCGCAAATTTCTTTTCTTCCTTATCGAGTACACTCACATAGTGCTTAGCACTGCTGAATAGCTTAGACTTCGTAAGTCCCATAGCTCCTGCCATGGCAAATGCATTTTGAAATCTCTTGGACTCATCGGCCTCCACCTTTTCAAGAGACCTCACGGAGTTCTTGAACTCGAGGTAGTCAAATCCTTCTACGTTATTCTGCTCGATAGCTCCTAGTAGCAGATTGACAAACTTGGGGGCTGGTTTTGTATTGCCGCTAGGTTTTGCCTTTCCACTTGTAGAAGGCGGAGTAGTCGTGTCCGACTTCTTAGCAGCAGTTGGCTTTTTCTTGGGGGATGGTTTAGGTGTAGACTTCTGAGTTGCCCCACCCTTATTTTTACCTTCTGCTTGAAGCAGTGTTTCATCTTCTACGATGAAAATTCTTTTTAATTTTTTCAGCATGCTCATATGACTACAAATTTCATCATTTGCTCGCGGATTTCTATTCCTTTTCTATGAATCTTGATAGATCATCTACGTGAGGATAAAAATACGGCCCTCTCGGACATAATTATGCGTCATATACAGATAGTATGGCGACAGTTACTCGACAATCTGTTAGATTGTGTGTTATAAAAGTCATGAATCATGAAGTACAACTTTCTCGGATCTACAGGAGTCAAAGTATCAGAACTTTGCTTTGGAACCATGTCATTTGGAGGCATCGCCGATAAGGAGATGTCCTTTAAGATGTTTGATATGTGTAGGGACGCTGGGGTCAATTTTTTTGACTGTGCAGATGTCTATGAAAAAGGGAGATCAGAAGAGATTCTTGGCGAGTGCATCCGATCTTGCCGTGATGAGGTGGTGATCACTAGTAAGGTATACTTCCCCTCAGGTGTCGGACAAAATGGTGCTGGAGCTAATCGGTTTCACATGACACGTGCGGTCGAAAAGAGTCTTAAGAGACTCGATACAGATTATATAGATCTCTACTTTATCCATCGTTTTGATGAAACAACTCCTCTACATGAGACCCTACGAGCCCTCGATGATCTCGTCAGACAAGGTAAAATCCTCTATATCGGCGCGAGTAATTATGCCGCTTGGCAGGTAACCAAAGCCTTAGGCATATCGGACAAAGAAGGATGGACCAAGTTCTGCTGTATCCAGCCGATGTATAATCTTGTGAAGCGACAGGCCGAAGTAGAAATCCTCCCTATGGCACTCTCAGAGAATATCGGCGTCATCAACTACAGCCCTCTTGGAGGCGGTCTCCTTACTGGTAAATACGGCCGCGAGAAAAGACCAGAGAGCGGAAGACTAATGGAGAACAAGATGTATAAGATTAGATATGGCGACGCTGCTCTTTATGATGCGGCAGAAAGGTATACTGCCCTTGCACAAGATGCGGGCCATCATCCCGTGTCCCTTGCCATCGCTTGGACGAGTCGCCACCCAGCTATCACAGCGCCGATCATCGGCGCTAGAGATACTGAACAATTAGCTCCGGCCCTAGCCTCTGTAGATATCAACCTGACAGATAAGCTATATGAACAGATTGCAAATCTTACACCTACTCCACCTCTAGCTACTGATCGAGCAGAGGAACTCACTGATACCACTTACGGAGTTAGGCGGTAATTATTTCTTCTTGAACTCAGCTTTGCGCTTTTCGATGAACGCACTCGCCCCTTCTTTAAAATCTTCTGTACCAGCAAGACGACCAAAACCTTTGACTTCTGACATATAACCATCTGCGGTTTTGTCATAGTGATCATTGACAGCAGTGATGACTTCTTTGACAGCTAATGGAGCCTTAGTCGCGATCTTACTGATGATCTTCTTGCATGTAGATATTAGTTCTTCTTGTGCCACCACCTTGTTAGCAAGTCCAACTCGATAAGCCTCTTGGGCATCTATCATATCTGCGGTCATGAGCAACTCGAGTGCTCTACCCTTGCCGATAAGCTGAGGAAGTCTTTGTGTACCCGCATAGCCCGGGAGTATGCCGAGATTTACTTCC
>CAZXIE010000030.1:0-29693 GCA_964640065.1 uncultured Saprospiraceae bacterium | reverse complement strand
TAGATCTGAATCCCAATCGTCAGATAAAAACTCCTTCTATCTGAGGGGATAATACCCGGTCCGGGATACCCTGTAGCTCTTCTCGTGAAGTAAATTTGATCGAGTACATTATTCACTCCACCTTCTATGGTGAATCTTGGAAATCTATAACCAAGAGATAGATCCATCACTGAGTAGGATGGTATGATGCCTTCGATGGCGGTGGGCGTACGAATGGCATTAGAGGCATCTGAAAAATGTGATCCTGTCAAGGAATACTGAATACTTCCTTGTAATTTCTTCCACCCAAAATTAACTCCGGTTCTGAAGGTAATATCAGGGACTAGCTCGACATCATTACCATCGATGGTATTATCTAGAGACTCATAGGTTGCCGTGGTCCAGGCAAAGTTTGTATAAAAATTAAGTGTGCTGCCAGCTTTGTCTTTATCTAGCAGCTTAAGAAGGTTGATATCAATCAAGCTTTCTATCCCAAAGATCCTTGCATCAGCGATGTTAGATCTAAATCTAACCACTCTATCTACGAGATTATTAAATACGGGATTAGGTTCTCTCCTTAATATCGTTCCTATGCGATCGTCGTATGAGATATGATATGCTGAAACATCAAAAGATATGGCTTGTGTTGCACTACCTCTAAAGCCGAGATCAACTGTGAATCCGCTTTCGTCTTTTAGATTTTCATCCACAACTAGGCTGCCTACATTTACTCTGATATCGTTAAAGTTGATTGCTCTATAGTTCTGCGAGATGTTAGTGTATACTTCCAAGTTTTCTGTTGGTCTAAAGCTGGCTCCTATACCGAGTAGTACAAAAGCGCGTGTGTTTTCTTTTGCTTCATCGACTCTTACATCGTTGATGATGTTACCTGCAAGGTCTCTTGATATCTCTCTGAAGTAACCATCAGACTCTGTAGTGATATGCTCATATCGGATGCCCGGAGTTATGCTCCACTTGGGTGATAGGTTGAATACATTTTCTACAAAGAAGGATAAGTTGGTGCTCGGAAGAACAAAGTCGCTTCCTTCGACATTGTCAGGATTGAGATACTCAAATACTGGATCTTCTCCATCACTTCCCAGTCCCTGTCTTCGCTCAGTGCGCCCTTTATAATATCTCGTACCGACAAGTAGGGTAGAAGGAAGGTCATTGACATTATACCTATATAGCAAGCGACTTTCGTTGCCCCAGTTCTGATATCGATCGTCTAGAAAATCTCGCTCTTCACCAAAGTCAAGCAGGTTGATGTTATCAAGATTACCAAGTGCTTCTCTGCCAGCGATCAATCCAAATGTCCGGTTATTCCATTTGAGGTTATCGCTAAGTGAGACGTTCGTTATGATGGCTGCTAGATTCCAATCTACGCTAAACCAATTACGAGACCTCTTGGAGATCTCTGGTGTATTTTCAAACTCCGCATCAGTAAGCCCGCCAGGTTGCTGAGCGAGATATTGGCTGTGTGTGTATTCTAGACTAACGTCTACTTTTTCAGTGAAAGACCATTGTAATTTTGAGAATCCGTTGTGCTGATTGAGCTGCGAGTTGGGCCTCCATCCACCGGACTTTTTGTACTGATAAAATCCATAGTAATTCAGTTTAGACGTACTTCCTCCTACTTCTGTAAATGAGTTGAGAAAGTCAAAAGAACCTGCAGAGAGGCGACTATTGAGCGAGAACTTTTTGTCTTCAGGCCCTTCTTTAAATACAAAGTTGATCATACCGCCGAACTGCGTGCCGTACTGCAGGGATGCTGCTCCTCTGATGACCTCTATTCTCTTGATCGCTTCTGCTGGAGGTGTATAGTAACTTTCTGGATATCCGAGTGCATCTGCGCTGATGTCGTATCCATTTTGTCGCGTGTTGAAGTTAGAGTTACGATTGGGACTGAGTCCTCTGCCTCCTAATCCGAGTTGGACTCCTGCGCCATCACTTTCCCAGATGTTAAGACCGGCTACTTTGGCATAAAGCTGCCTACTGACATTAGAGGCTTTGTTCATAGTGATCTTATCGAGGAGAACTACTTCGTTTTTCTTGGAAGCATAGATGGCGCTGTTCTCTACATCTCGAAGTCGCGTGATACCTTGTCCGCGTGAGCGATCTATAATCTCTACTTCCGAAGTCCTGATGGATTCTTGCGTCAAGATGACATCACGATATACCTCTGGCGTAGCAAAGAAGATGGTAATTTCTTTGGTCTCAAATCCTATAAATGAACATTCTAATGTGATCCTTCTTTGAGATATGTTATCTATCGTAAAGCTTCCGTCTTCTTTAGTAGCCGTGCCCTGACCTGTTTGTTTGATATAGATAGTCGCTCCGACTAATGGTTCGTTGCTTCCTTCGGTCAGCACTTTGCCTGAGAGCGTGTTACTCTGATTCTGCCCATGTAGGGACAGTGAGAACAAGATCAATATGAGTAGGTGTAGTATTCTCAATGTCGGTTATTTGTTGAAGTCTAAGATCCAATCCTTATGTCGCCAACCTCTGCTTTCAAGAGTGAGGTCGACAGTTGGGTCTACTAACCGTTGGCTTCTTCTGCCATTGAGTGTGACCTTGCTATCACAATAGATTCTTGGATTAGTGAATCCTTTGTCGCTATATAGATCGCCTAAGTGATGGGCAAACTGCAGGATCATATCTGGCTGTGTACTCATCATTTTTTCTTGCTGCGGACTGAGGAAGTCGAAGTTTTGTACCCACTCTTTTTTTCCAAGGTCATCTTCGACTCTAAAGTTGGTATGGCCAGCCTTCTCCATCAACATAACACGCCAGGAGAATCTATAGCCTTGCTCGGTCCAATAGAGATCACCAGGATACGAAAGGAATCTAAATGGTAGGACCAATTGAATACCAATGAACATGACAAAGACATACTTGACCCATGAGGAGCTCAGCGTGTAAGAATCATTTACGGAAGTGGCAGCTTCTTCTCTTTGCTTTGAAAAAATATCAAGAACTCGATTATGTAGGCGCTCATGCCAATCACTACTAAAAAAGATCAGCGTACTGACGATCATGATGAAAGGGAACATGCCGATCTGAAAGAGTATGGCCGTTAGAATGTGAAAGATGAGGACGGTGATGTAAGCGAGTAACCTAGTCTTCGGATAGAGTAAAAAGAAGGCGATCGTAAGATCATATAAAGCACCAAACCAACTAAAGAGGTAAGCAACCCACGTCGATTCGAAGAGCCCTCCGATCAGTGGTATGTGCGACTTCGATGGAAGCCAGAGCTTCAAGGGCATTGCCTCTGCTAACCAATAATGATTGAGTTTTGAAAGACCTGCGAAGAAGTAAACGATGACCATCTGCATCTTGAGAATATTGATACATATGGCAGGAACCTCAGTGAGTTTTGTTGTGATTCTTAGCTTGATGTCAAGAGAAAATCGCCGATTCGCCGGAAGCCAAATCAATAGAAAAGCCATGAGGCTGACGAAGTAATAATGATTTAGATAGTTAGTCTTATCTATCAGTTCGACATAGGTAAAAGATAAAAAGAAAAGAACTGATGTCATCCGATAAAACAAGCCCAGCATCACACCAATCGCACTTAGAAATATCAAACCAAAAATGAGATACATGCCGGTCTCACTCAGTGGCTTCACCCAGTCAAATCCGAGGTAGGTAAAATAGTAAGTAGGCTCTATGTAGAGCTCTTGAATCCACCCGTGATAGGCAAATCTTATGATGCTTATCGCCATCATAAAACCAAATAGCACCCTAAAAGTAATCAAGGGTGCTATCGATATGCGCTGTGTAAGTTGTGAGTGTAGGAAAGACATCTTCAGTTAGTCTCCATCGTTATCTTGGTTAGTTATGGTGATACCCATAACTGATGACATGTCTGATTTGATCAGTGTTATGGCGTTTTGAAGGGATATGAAAAGGTCCAACATTTTCTCGTTGTCTTCTTCTATCTGATTCGAAAGATCTGGCGATAAAGCTTGGGCTAGAGATAAGGAGTTGCGCAGGGCAGCCACTATATCGACTCCAAGATCTTCCTGGTCGATATACTCCAGATAGGTGACGAAAGATGGTCCACTAATACCAGTAGAGCTGTTGTCTCCACTAAAGAGATCGATATATGCATCTATAGCGGTCACGAGTAAATCTCTCGAATAACCTCCATGCAAGGCTTCCACACTAAGAGGTCTAGGTACACCAGCACTTCGCACTCCGGCAGGTATAGCCACTTTACCATCCCTTAAAAATCTCTGGATGTGTAAGTCTATGGCGTTGACCAGAAGACCTAGGGCACTACCGACATCGGTGCCGTTGCTTGTCGTTGACTTGTAGTTGATGAGGAATGTGCTAGTCTCCCATTCTTCTTGTACTTGTTGTATGCCTTGGTTGATTTGATCGGATAGGTCTATGAAGTAGGCTAATCTCATCTCATCATCTAGAATGCTAGCATCGCTGCCATTCAAGAGATAATCTAATGCAGGAAAACCTTCTGCACCGTTATTAGCAACTGTACCTAGCACCCAAGACCCATTCGCTATATTATTTTCGATTTTGGTCGCGTCTATGGGATATGTATTGAGAGTAGATCTGAGTGCATTAGACTCCGTAGGGCCCATCTGATAGATAGCCGCAGTCTGCCATGACAACCAGATTGATCTAAGAGCGGCGTTAGCTGATTGTAGGTCTTGGTCGGAGCTTGCAGGGTTGAGACTTCTAGATACGTCCGCGAGTTGCGCAGCATCTCTACTTAATGTTATATAACTAGGCTGTATAAAGTTATCAGCTACATGAGCCGCTATGTCAAGTCTTGCTTGCGCCAGATCTATGGACATGGGGATGTTGGGATTAGGCGCAGGACCATCCCCGTCTTCAGTACATGCTATCAACATCAAAGCCCCAAATGCCAAAAGGCTAAGGAGCTTGAAGTTACGAGCAACAAAAAAGGAAGATATATTATAGTTCATTTTGACTGCTTTCTAGTTCTGGATACGCGGCGACTATCGACGCTTTGGCTTTGTTGAGACCTTGAGGAGTAACATTCCAAAAGCTTCCTTCAGCACCAAAATCCGTCTCGAGGATGATCTCTATCTCATCTATACTTAGACGTCTTTCTGGATTATATCTTAGGGCATTAGCGAATGTCCATGCTTCGGTAAGTAAATGGAATACCTCACCAGTTTTCCCTTCATTAAGTGCAGCTAGCGTATTATTGATGTAGTGGATAGTCGTAGCGGCAGCGACTATATCTAGTTGATCTTGCACTTCTGCACGGACTCTATTTTTGGTAGCTAGGTCGTTATTGACGATAGCGATTCTACCTTCGATAAATCCTTGCATGATCTTGTCATTAGTGCCAAGTAGAGGGTCTACTATGTTACTGTAGTGACTCCAGAATCTATCTTCTGACTCTCTTTCTGTTGGCCAATTTGAAGTGAAATCTGAAGGTGGATTCCAGTAACCGAAAGCCTCATCCCAGTGATGCTCCATGTCAGTATAATTGGTTCCATCTCTGAGCGCTGTATTCTCCACATCATCGCCTATACGATCATCGGTGAAGTAGGTGTTGTAGATCTGATTGTACATGACCGTGCCCATCAGGCCTTTCTCGATCATCTGAGTGAACTCGCGTCCTTGGGCATTGACAAGTATAGTATTGAAGGCATCTTCTCTGAGTAAGAATCCTGCTACTCCGTCAGCTGCATCTGCAGGATTAAGTGAGGCTTCTTCCGCTTGCGCAAATAAGGTCTCCATAAAGTGATCATCTACATCTGGTTGAAAGGATTTGTCCTTCAACTGCTTTGAGGATGAAAAAGAAAAGAAGCCATTTCCACTGCCTTCTACATTTGCGTAAGCGTCAAGAAGTTCTTGAGCAGATATAGTTGCTCCAAGATCACCTTGTTGTAGATAATCTTTAATTTCTTCGACTTGCTGCAGTCTTTCATTTTGTCCAGAGAATGATACCGTGGACTGACCATCTCTTAAGAACTCATAAGTGCTAGGCGTAGCGGTTATCAAAGCACTAGCTATCACTCTAGAATCTTTATTTGCTCGATCTCCATCAGTATCTGTGACGTCTATAGTAATAGGATACTCGGTATTAAGAACTGCGTCCGCGGGTATCACAAAGTCAACTGAACCATCAAAACTTGTGGTCCCAGAAACAACCATCTCCGATATCTCATCAGCTATAGTCACAACAACAGAGGCGATACCATCTTCAGCCGACACTTGAAATGTCACAGGTACAGTGTTTCCACGGATACCGCCATATGAATCTTGAAGTGATGATATAGATATATTACCTTCTGGAGGTGTCGGGTCGGGATCGTCATCGCATCCGATAAAGATGAAAGCGAGACCTATTAGTAATGGGGTAACTAGTGATTTCAATTTATTACTCGTTGATCGGTTATTGATAACACAAAGAACAGAAGAGAAGGGGCTTCAAAAAATCACTCTTTTTATATCTGTCTACCCAAAATTGTTAGGGCTCTTCTACTGAAAAAGGAGGTTTTGGGTATCACAGGAGCTAGAGGGTTAAAAAAAATATTTTTGGCCTAGGGCTTGACTATACGGGTAAAAGTGTCTTTTATTTGAGTAGTCAAGAAAAAACATATGAGATTTTTCTGACATATATAAAGATTAGTTATACATTCGTAATTAAATAAGAACGCATATAAGCTACACATTTACTCTAACTGAATAGACTGAATTTTAACCCAATTTCGATCAAACGATTAGAGTTATGAATGTAAAAAAGCTAGGCGACAAGGAATTAATTAATCTTTATCTAGAAGGGAACCAAAAAGCGTTCGAGGTCCTTCTTACTCGCCACAAAAACAAAATTTACACATCAATTTACTTATTTGTCAAGGATCATGACTTGGCTGAAGACATCTTTCAAGAAGTCTTTATCAAGATCATAGATACTCTGAGAAAAGGTAAGTATAACCATGAAGGGAAGTTCCTTCAGTGGGCTATGCGGATATCCTATAACCTCTGTGTAGATTACTTCCGTAGATCAAAACGTCGCACAAAAGTATCTCCTTCAGAGACCTTTGACATATTTGATGTACTTGAGGTAAAGGATGATAACATGGAGACTAGTATCATCAAAAACCAGACTTACTCTAAGGTGCGTCAGTTAGTCGATATGCTTCCACCAGAGCAAAGAGAGGTCGTGATCTTAAGGCACTATGCTGATATGAGTTTTAAGGAAATAGCAGCTCTTACAAGAGTAAGTATTAATACTGCTTTGGGACGTATGCGCTATGCTTTGATCAATATCCGTAAGCTGGTGGATGAGCACCACATCAAGTTACAGTCATAAAACAAATCGTTTTTTAAGGCCCTATAGGTCAGATATAATGAGAGGAGTACTATGTGCTCCTCTTTTTTTATGCCTTAAAATAAGAGAAGCCAACTCTGAGAGAGCCGGCTTCCTTTCACTGCATCAACCAAAAAATACTCTTATAGATTCCATAGGAGTATTTTCATATTAAAAGTTGAATATATGTTTTTCTACTATTCTGAGACAAATAACAGCATTAAAAAAATTACCGGTTGGTTCATTTATGTCAATTAGAGGCTTGGTTTACCCTTCATATGTTTGAGATGGCATTATTCAAGAGATGAGCCTATTTTTGAATACGGATGGTTCTCCTTTATTACAGTCTTCTTTTTTTAGGTCTTTCATGTTCGATGAATGTTGAAGGTGAGGTTGAGACACATGATATACATATGAGCAGATGTGATATCGACTATAATAAGGAAGCAGCATCACTAGAAATCTCGATCCGCATCTTCATAGATGACCTAGAGCTAGATCTCAGATCTATGGGTCATGATAGTCTAAAGATCTGTACTAAATACGAAAGTCCTGACGCTGAGCAACTAGTCCTACAATATCTTCAGGAACATCTGACCATAGATGTAGATGGCGAGACTAAGTCACTCAGTTGGATAGGCAAAGAAATATCAGATGATTTATCTGCAGTATGGTGCTACTTACAAGTAGACGATGTACAGCCACAGAACCATTTAGACATCACTAATGAAGTGCTATTGTCGACCTACGATGATCAACAGAATGTTGTCAAAGTAGTGCTTGAAGGTGACAGATCTTTCTTCTTATTTGATAGAAAAAAATATACTGGACGAGTAGAGCTCAACTAACATGACAAAACTGTTATCACACCTACTTGTTTTTCCGATTAGGATATATCAAGCACTGATATCACCGATACTCAGTGGTGTCTTTGGTATGAAGTGTAGGTATGAACCTTCTTGTTCGCACTATGCAGCAAATGCGATCTATGAGTGGGGACCGATCAAAGGACTTTGGATGGGTGTAAAGCGAATAGCGAGTTGTAATCCATACGGAGGATTTGGTCATGATCCCGTTCCACCTAACCCAAATAAGAAAAAATAGTCTATACTACAGAGATGTTAGAAAGACCAAGGAGAAATAGAAGAAGCCAGAGTATCAGATCACTCATCCGAGAGACTAAGGTCACTGCTGATGACCTAGTATATCCACTCTTTGTACAAGAAGGTAACTCCATCAAGGAAGAGATTGCTTCGTTACCTGGTAATTATAGGTGGTCACTGGATACCTTATTAGATGAGATAGGTAGCTGTATAGAAGTAGGACTTCATTCTTTTATTCTATTTCCTAAGGTTCCTAATGACAAGAAAGATAAAACTGGGAGTTACGGGTTGAGTGATGTTAACTTTTATCTAAAAGCTGCTGAGAAGATTAAGTCTACATATCCTCAGATCTCTTTGATTAGTGATGTTGCTATGGATCCTTATAGCAGCGACGGGCACGATGGACTTGTGATAGATGGAATTATAGATAATGATCAAACTGTAGAAGTGCTCTCCGAGATGTCTGTTCTTCAGGCGCAGGCGGGATTTGATATCATCGGTCCTTCAGATATGATGGACGGGAGGGTAGAGGAGATCCGCGATGCCCTTGACCATGCGGGCTTTGTCGAGACTGGGATTATGGCCTATACTGCCAAGTATGCAAGTGGGTTCTATGGGCCTTTTAGAGATGCCCTGGATAGTGCACCTGTGGAGGATGAGTCTATCCCTAAGGATAAGAAGACTTATCAGATGGATCCTGCTAACAAAAGAGAAGCCATCAGAGAAGCGGATCTAGATACAGCGGAAGGTGCTGACTTTTTGATGGTCAAACCAGCGCTACATTATCTAGATGTCATCCAAACGCTGAAAGATAATTATAGCCTTCCTATAGCCGCATATCACGTCAGCGGAGAGTGCGCTATGTTGATAGCAGCTTCACAGAAAGGTTGGCTTGATTATGATGTGGTGATGCCTGAGACTCTTCTAAGTATAAAGCGGGCCGGGGCAGATGTGATACTGACGTATTTTGCAAAAGATTTTGCAAAAAGGATCAGATAACGTCTCCAGAAAAATCTTTCTTTTTGACTACTCTCCCATACCCTCTGCCTTTTGCTTTAACCTTTGGACTTCCTACATAAATTACATCTAACTCTCCTTTAAGATCAGCTTCCAGATACTTCTCACACTGTATGCTGAGTTCTCCTTTTTCAATGCTTTCACTTAGTAATGACTTCACAATCACAGAGTCCACTTTCAAGCTCTTAGCATTAATATTTGCACTGCCGTTAGGGTTTAGAAGGCTGAATAATTTAGAATGTCCATTTAGGATTATGGATGTTCCAACTTGTTCACCCGATGAAACTTCAACGATTCTTCCATTGACTACTCTTCTTGATGTAGTCAGTTTATAAGACCCATTAGTTAAATGAATGTTGAGGTTATCAACTTCTGTAAATAATTCGATATCCTGAGCTATGCCATTTAGGTAGATATTTAAATCATCACCACGCAATGCATATTTTTCCCAATCCAGAGGTTTGTAAAATATTTCACCATCTGGATTCGATCCGAAAGGAGAAGCAGGAATATCGATTCTGCCCTCTCTGTTAAGTGTAAGCGATTTTAGATTTTTGGCACTAGCCTGTACAAGTGCAGAGTAGTCTCCATTGACTCTAACAATAGAAGCACCATCGTTATTAAGTAGTCGATTTATGAAAAGTGTATCTTCTTTTATTTCTGTAGAGACATATTTTCTTCCATTTTCATAACCATCGATGATAACGATGCCTTCTTCACGCGGCAATAGTTCTACAAGAGAGAAGTCAGATACAATGTGGTGATATAGACCATGTAAAGTATCTGAAAAGTACTCTCCTTCAGCTTCAAGCCAATAACTACTTTCAAAATTTGATTTTGTCTCTAGACTGCCTGCAAATACGTTGCCCTTATATACAGTAAAAGCTGATGCAAGGAAGATTATTAGAATGATGAGAGCATTACTAGTATTTTTAATTTTCATCGCTACTTATTTTTTAAATAATCATTGATGCTAATATCCAAGATTCTTACAATTCTCTTTATATAAGGTATTTCCTCTTTCTCAAATTGATCTTTCAGATATTTCTTAGCCGCTTCGTTGGCTGTGTCACATAGAAAATACCCAACTCCACGCTTCGTGAAAATTATTCCTTGACTACTTAGTAGTGAGTAGGTTCGAGCAACTGTGTTTGGGTTTACCTCTATTTCACTTGCAAATTCGCGGACAGAAGGAATTCGTTGATTCGCATCCCAAGAACCATCCAATATTTGTTGGATGATATAGTCCGCTATTTGTTTGTAAATAGGTTTTGGTTCCTTGAATTCCATCTACGACTGTGTCTCTTTGAATTTTAAAAAGGATAATATTAGGCATCCTAAAGACATGATGCCATATGCCAGCAGATGGGGAAGAAAAGTGTTTAAAAAAGAAAAATCTCGATTTCTTGAGACTTGATTAGCCTCTTCTATTAATAAATCGGGGTTCATTAAGCTGTAGATAGAGAAGTTAGAAAACAAACTACTTCCTCCACCAAATAAGGAGAGACTTACTATAAGTATAATATTATAAGCAACTATGATGCATAGTATGGTGACTAATGTTTTTGCTAGACTCTGTTTTTTATAAAGAGTAGCGCCAAGAATAATGACGCCTTGAATGAGGATGGTCTTTATTATGATAGGTCTGAAAAAAGGATCTAAGACTCCTGTTGGGACTTGATAATAGCTGTCCACAGAAGGCCAGTACATGGATACCCAAATAAAGGATTGGTACAGAAATATAATAATAAGAGGGCTTAGAATAAGGGCAATAAGAACTTTGGAGAACCATTTTTCAAATATGGTAGAAGGGATAGCCAAATGAAAAGTTCGACTTGTGTTTTCTTGAAACTCTGAGAAAGAGATGCTAGTGATAATACTTGATAGAAAAAGAAAGAAGATCGGAAACCAATTGAAATGAAATTTGTGGATATCGATAGATGTCGAGTTTGTAAAGAAGCGAGTGCCGGTTATCTGGGAAGACAAAAAGGTGCCTATATTAAAATCTTTATTGAAGAATTGGAAGATTATAAAAATTAGTCCAATGATAATTATGAGCGCATAAGATTTAGATCTCAGTTGAAGATTCAGTGAGATTTGATTTATTAGCCTCTTGGGATTTAGAATTGAGCTCATGAGCTAAAAGATTTATTGATTTGTTCTCCTTCTGTAACAATGGCGTTGAATAAGACTTCTAAATCTGGCTCGAAGGAGTCACCATTAAGCTTTGGCCGAATATGAAGATATCCCCCTGGAACCCTTTCCTTATATATAACATCATGTGTATTTAGTTCTGCTCGATCTAAAGAAAAGTGTACTTTATCGAGAATTGATTGTATCGTTTGGTCGAAAATAATTGCGCCATCTTGAATGACAATAACGTTGTCAATTAGGCTATGGAGATCCCTAATTTGATGTGTAGAGATTACAAATACTCGATCGTCTGTAATGATGTGTGATAGTATTTTTCTAAACTGTTTCTTTGAAGGAATGTCTAAGCCATTTGTCGGTTCATCCATGAGCAACACTTTAGTATTCGTAGCTAGAGCGAAGGCGATCATAGTCTTTTTGCGTTGTCCCATTGACATATGACTTAAGTGTGCTCCATGTTCTATGTCGAACTCATTTAGAAATTTGACAAATGATTCTGTACTAAAATGGGGATAGTAGATACTATATCTATCTACGAATTTTTTGATCCTTATTTCAGGAGTGTAGACCTCTTCAGCTAGCAGAAAGCAATTAGATAAATGACTAGCAGCTCTTTCTTTCGATTTATTACCGAAAATTTTGATATCACCTATTGCAGTATATCGCAGTCCTTGAATTAGATGAAGCAATGAGGATTTTCCCGCTCCGTTCAGCCCGAGAATGCCATGAATCATACCACTTTCCATCTTTAGATTAAGGTTGTTGAATAAGGGCTTTTGTTGGTCATAACCGAACGTTACATTATCAAGTGAGATCATAGTATTTATGTCTTGGTGTACTAATATACTAGTACACAATGAATTTTCCAAATGGAATTACTTTTATTCCGCAAGAGCAACCTAAATCATTTGCCTTGAGCGATATAATGAAGAAAAAGAATTAGCTACTTTAGTCACAAAGGTTATTAGTCGATGAAAAACAAGAACAATTCTTCCGAATCTAGAAGAAGTTTTATCAAGCAGAGCTCCCTGGCTGCAGGTTCATTTTTTATAGTGCCTAATTACGTAGTAACAAAGGGACATGTCAAACCAAGTGACAAGCTAAATCTAGCAGCTATCGGTGCTGGTGGAAAAGGCACGGGAGATATCAAGCATGCCTATAATAATGGCGCTAATAATGTCGTCGCACTTTGTGATGTAGACGCTAACATGGCGAAGCGGAGTGTAGAAGCTTTTCCAGAGGCGAGATTCTATAAGGACTTCAGAGTGATGTTAGAGGAGATGAAGGATGATATAGATGCAGTGACCATCTCTACTCCCGACCATACTCACGCTGTTGCTGCTATGACGGCTATGGAGCTAGGGATGCATGTATATGTCCAGAAGCCGCTGACGCATAATATCTATGAAGCTCGTCAGCTGACATTGGGTGCCAGAAGACATAAGGTAGTTTCTCAGATGGGTAACCAAGGTGCTTCACATCCGGCGCAGCAGCAGATGTTGGATTGGTTTCAAGCGGGTGTGATCGGTGAGGTAAGTGAGGTGTATGTATGGACGAACCGCCCCGTGTGGCCTCAAGGGATACCTGTGCCAACAGAAGCAAAAGACTTACCAAGTCATATGAGTGCTGCTGATTGGGATCTATTTGTTGGTCCTGCAGCTATGGTGGATTATCATCCGCTTTATCATCCGTTCAAATGGAGAGGGTGGTGGAACTTTGGTACTGGAGCCTTAGGAGATATGGGTTGTCACTTGATAGATATTCCGTTTAGGCTATTGGGTCTTGGACATCCCAAGGAAGTAGAGTGTAGCGTAGGTCAAGTATTTACGAGAGATTGGGTACCAGAATATATACCTGAAGGGTGCCCACCTTCGGCGAGTGTACAGATTAAGTTTGACGCTACTAAGCAGAATCCTTCTCCTATAACATTTAACTGGTCAGATGGAGGCATACGACCTTTTCACCCAGACTTGATACCAGCGGATGACTATCTAGGAGAAGAGGGCAGTGGCAATGGAGTTATGATGATAGGTAGTAAGGGCATCATGACATGTGGTACTTATGGTACAGATCCCCAGGCATACCTGAAGAGTGGAGAAAAGTTAGTGATGCCAGATGACTATGACTCTGGAAATCCGTACGTAGCATATCCAGAGAGTGGACATCAGGCGTCATGGACGGAGGCTTGTAAAGCGGGTTTTGATTCTCCAGAGCATAGAGCTCTCACCTCATCCTTTGATTACAGTGGACCGCTTACTGAGACTGTGTTGATGGGTAATCTCGCTATCAGAAGTTATACCACGAGTACAGCTAACGGTCTTGGCGGGAGACGTTCATTCGGTGGTCGAAAGAAACTGTTATGGGATGGGGAAAATATGAAAGTGACCAATTATGACGAAGCGAATCAGTTCGTCTCAAGGCCTTATCGAGAAGGATGGAAATTAGTCTAACATGGATATAAAGAATAAGATAGTTGTTATCACAGGAGCTGGATCTGGTATAGGTCGAGCAACAGCCATAGGATGTGCCAAGAAGGGTGCTTCTCTTGCGTTATCTGATATAGATCAAGGAAGGATCGATGAAACTAAAAAACTTCTTGAGCAATACAATGTAAAGGTGCACAGCGCCGTGCATGATGTTAAAGATTGGGAAGCTTGGCAGACCTATAGAAAAGTGGTGATAGATCACTTTGGACATGTGGATATAGTTTTGAATAATGCTGGAGTGACTCTTGGACCATACACGATCGAAGATGTGCCTATCGAAAAATTCAAATGGGTTATGGATATCAACTTCTGGGGCATGGTATATGGCACCAAAGTTTTTCTGCCTGATCTAAAATCTCGTCCATCTGCATGTGTTGCTAACATATCAAGCATATTAGGGCTCGGAGCGATCTCCAATCAAGGCCCATACTGCGCTTCGAAATTTGGAATTAGGGGATTTAATGAATCTCTCCGGATGGAAGCGATGGCAGATTTCCCACATGTCAATGTCCTGTCTATACATCCTGGAGGTATCCAAACTCGAATAGCAAGAGATGCTGACTGGGGAGAAATAAATGCTACGGAGGAACATAAGAGTCGGCAGGCTGATGAGTTCGAGAAAGCTTTTATTAATACGCCAGAGTATGCAGCCAATGCAATTATTGGAGCTATAGAAAATGATAAAGCTCGTCTGTTGATCGGTAAGGATGCTAAAGAAATGTGGCGTACGATCCGTTGGTTTCCAGTGAGTTATACCAAGATGCTTTATAAGCGTCTGATAAAAGATCTCAATGTGAGTTAAAGAAGAGAAAGGCCCGTAAAGGCCCTTCTCTAAACAAAATCAATCAACTTACTACTCGCTTATCTACTAGCTGTGTCTGATTGAAAAGACACAGGGATGATATATATCTTGTTCGTTTCAAGATCGTTGTTCTTAATTCTTGCATAGTTCAAGTGGCTCTTGATCTTCCGATCCACTCTGGTGTCATCAGTCTGAAGTACTATAATCTCATCATCGGCATTGATCATGAATTGTACTTTGATCGTTTCTTCATCCAATGCTGCTACATCAAAGTTGATATTTTGGATGAGTGTTTCTATTTCTTCTACTGCGGTTGAATTGGTCTTATTTTCATCTAGACCAGCAGGTGTGTGAGCGGTTAGAGAAAAAGATGTAAGTAGGGCTACAGCGGAACAAAGGATTGCATTTTTGATTTTCATGGTTAGAATTTAGATGTGATAAATGGGTTCAAAAATCTATGTGGGGCATACCTCTCTCATAAGACAAGTATCCTTGAATAGTAAAGTAGCTGTAGTAAGTTGTAGAAGTCCGAGGCTTAAAAGACTTGATGCAGTACTTCGTTGCATCGGACAGTTATAAAACGCCGCGAAAGTGTGAGAAGTTACGTGCAACTCTATTGCAGATCTAAATCATAGACTAACTATGAGAGATCATAGATGAACAGGTGATAAGAAACTACTGAAAATGCTCACTTTCTTGATGTCATCGAAAGCCAGTATTTGTAAATGCAAAAATTATGTTAACGATATTACCACATATACATAACAGCGTAGTGTGCTATCTGATTTGCTATTTGATGACTTCAAATAGGCCAGAGTACTTTCTACCGGTACCCAGATGTGTGAGGTGGATGATATGGAGGCCTGGCTTGGCATTCCACATGTTGATGGAATTAAAGTAGTCAAGCTCTTCCTGAAGGCTATATATCAGTGCACCAGAAAGAAAGTAGATATCTACTTTATAAGGTCCAGGATTGATACTGCTGATATCAAGTGTAAATATCCCAGAATTAGGATTAGGGTATATTTTGATAGAAGGTGTTATCTCTTCACCGCTCACAAGGGAGTCATCTATAGATGTTGTGATATTTTGACAAGTAGTAGCATCATATTCTGGGCAGTACATCCGATTAGCTAATCCACAATCCATGATAAAGGGATTTGCTTTTCCATCTTGCACCATGGCTTTCATGATATTGCGATCCATCTCTTCTTCAGATACTGCGTCTTCATTGTGCCATCCGCATAGATCTTCACGCATGTCATCAAAAAAATCGTCATCAGCCTCAAGCGCTTCATCGCGATACATAGTATAGAAGTAAAAGACACTACGCGCTATGTCACCTTTTGACATCTCACGAGGTTCGAAAATCCCAAAGTTGGATGTGATCTGATCCAGCTCAGCAAAGCTATCTGGATTAGAAATCGAAGCGCGATCAGCCTTATCGACTTTACTATTTCTATAAAACCAACAGTCTGAGTCCTCATCGTCAACATCGCCAAAAGGAAAATTACTTCGAGCTTCATTGACGGCCCATCTAGCCGGGACGAGATTGTGGAGATCGCTGAATGCATTGCCGTTCTCTTCTGAGGCCCCTTTTGAGCGAGGATAGATATGTTCTGCATTGATCCCATTCGCCTGTCCATCTGTAGCAAGAAATTGTATTGGAAACTGTTCTTGAGGTGGAAGGTATAAAGTGTGACCGCTGTATAAGGTATTGACAGTGTCATTGATATTGTAGATCTCCTGATACATCAAGATGCGAGCTTGACTATAGGTTTCTACAAAGTTCGGCTTGTACTCTTCTACTACAGCTTCAAATAGCTCATCACCCTCTAAGTCAGGCAATATCTGTGCAAAACTGACTTGAGCCGAAATGATGAGAAAGAAGAATGGAATGGATAGCCGATCTCTCACATGGCTAATATAGATAACACTAAAAGATATTTCGCAATGAAATCTGAATTAAAAAGTAAAGTAAACTTGATTTTAAGATGGAACTAGTACAAACCCTATTATACTGTAGGAATCTAGCAAACAACACTTTATATACTGAATATTTCTATATATGTACTACCACATTGATTTATTGACTCCATCATTATAGAGCACGTGACTTACACCGTATCTAGTGATACATGCGTATATTTACAATAGTACGTATAGTGTATGAAGCTCATCTGGATACTTATCGGACTTATAGCTGGATCAACCTCCAAAATGATGACCAACCCTGGTCACGGAGGTAGATGGCTTGTGACCTTAGGAGTCGGCGTCTTAGGTGCCGCTCTGTTAGGATGGATAGGACAGGAGGCTGACTGGTTATCTGGCTTCAAGTATAAAAATGTGCTTTGGCCTCTCATCGGATCTCTTGTATCCCTTTTCATCTACCATAAAGTCTTGACCTCTTCGAGTAAAACCTAAGTACTTTATAACGATCTAATTTCCGACTCATGAGTGTACGACCTTTTCATTTAGCGATTCCTGTTAATGATGTGCCTTTGGCGCGCACATTCTATCGTGACGTGATCGGCTGCTCTGAGGGCAGATCGTCAGAGCAGTGGGTAGACTTTGACTTTTTTGGGCACCAGTTAGTGATACACTACAAGCCTAAGGCAGCTGAGGAGGTTCATCATAATTCGGTAGATGGGCATGATGTTCCAGTTCCTCACTTTGGTGTTGTCTTAGAGTGGGATCGATGGGAGCAACTCTCAGAAGACCTTACTTCGAAAGGGGTCAAGTTTGTGATCGAACCTTACGTCAGATTTAAAGGAGAAGTAGGAGAGCAAGCCACTATGTTTTTTCTTGACCCTTGCGGAAATGCTCTAGAGTTCAAAGCATTTAAAGATATCGCTCAGCTCTTCGCAAAATAAAATAGCTGGTCCCTAGGGACCAGCTATTATCCTGGTAACAAGACTTAGGCACATCTGTTTTTTAGTAACCAGTACCTCTTACTGCAGCATCAGCATTGATATCTCCATATCCATAGCTACTACTTCGATTAGGATATAATTGTGATGCTTGCTTTAATCTATTCAGTACGGTTGTGCGTGACATATTGGGATTAGTAGACCAAACTAATGCTGCTATACCTGCAGTTGTGGCAGTGGCTGCAGACGATCCACCGATATATTGGGGAGTATCTGAGTAGCTGGCTAATCCTACAGAGGTGCGATCATTATCAAAATTACGCTGCATCTCTATCGTGAAGTCCACTTTGCTTCCACTATGGCAAGTATTACATCTTTGGTAACTGCCTTGTGCTTTAACACCTGTTACAGCTGTCGTCTGACTCATATTAGCAGGGAAGATGACTCCTACGAAATTCGTAAAGCTTGTAGATGTACCGGCAGCAGCCATGATGAGTTTACCTCGATTGTATGCATAGTAGATGCCGTCTCTTACGGTGCCAGATGAGATAATATTACCGATAGACATACTGACTACTTTCACATCAGATCTATTACCCGCGAGTCGAAGTGCGTTTTTGACACCATTCTTCTCATTGGAGCTACTGATGATGACATCTGATACTGCTCTTACAGTTACGAGGTTGGCTCTGTAAGCTGCTCCTACAGCATTGCCATCGGTACTCCACGGACCAGCAGCTAAACCTGCCATGGATGTGCCGTGTCCGCATTGGTCATGTGGTGATTCTAGTCTCTTCCACCACCATGCGCCTGTATAGTGAGTGCTATATTTCTGTATAAATCTGCTACCACTATTACCAGAGGTAAACTGGCTACCCAGATTATTCTGATTATCAGATGCTCCTGTATCGATGATGCAGATGCTGATGTTATCTCCATCTGCCCGCGACCAAGCAGAAGGGATATTATGGTTGTTAAAGTTCCAAGGGATCTTAGCATTGAAGGTTGATGTGCGCGTGTAATCCTGAGAGTTGATATTATCAGGAGATCCACTGCATCCGCTCGAAGATTTTAGCTGACGATCTTCTGAGAGCTCCGTCGGATCATAACCCATCGGCTCGACATATCTGATATCATCATCTTCTGCTAGTGCCTGTAGTGCTTCTAGAGATGTGATCCTTAGCTCGAGAGTAGGGATGTTATTATCTAGCTCGTAAGGAAGTATTTGCGAAAGCGATAAGTCTTCTCCTATGACTCTGCTTTCTATCTCCAGTACTTGATCGATGATGGCTTGCCTCTTTTGGATAAATGCATCAGGTAGTTCTTCTGTTGTTCCGATAAACTGAGACATTTCTCCAAATCCGGGAGCTTTATAACCGATCGCTATAATCTCATCGCTCTCTTGAGCAGCACTATGGATCATCTCAATAGATGCTTGGCTCCAATCAAAGATTTGACTTTTCTGTGTTTTATCAGCGATGAACTGGTCGATCTCAGTTCTGGTAAATGTTTTTTGACTTTCCTCGATTTCAGTTGGGATGTCGTTCGTACAAGAGGCTATTAATAGTAGTACGACGATGAGCAGTCCTAGGTGTTTCATAGTGTTGATTAGATTTGATCGCAAAATATAAATTTAACTCCAAGTTAAGAAAATATTGATTCAAAATAGTCTATAGATATAGTGTAAATACCCGTTTATGGGGATGTTGAAAGAATAAAATTGGACGGTAGGTATAGAAATCAACATATATGAATATTTCTATATGTAGGGGCGCAGCTAATTTTTGTACCGACATCCTGGTTTTAATAAGCCATTCATAGACTTACTCTACTTTTGCCCTTCTAATTAATCGATACATCATGAAATATAGAAAACTAGGGAGCACCGATATCGACGTAAGTGTGATATGTCTAGGGACGATGACATATGGCGAGCAGAATACCGAGGAAGATGCACATGACCAACTGAATTATGCTGTCGATCAGGGAGTTAACTTCATAGATACTGCAGAACTTTATCCTGTACCTGCAAGAGGTGAAACCCATGGCCTTACTGAAGCATATATAGGTACTTGGTTAGAGAAGAGAGGGAAGAGGGATGATTTGATAGTAGGCACTAAGATATGTGGCCCCGGTCCATATACGGATCACATCCGAACAGATCCGGACTACACTGTACAGAATATCAAAGAAGCAGTAGAGGGAAGTCTGAAGCGACTTCGGACTGACTATATAGATCTATATCAGATACATTGGCCAGCACGTAAGACTAACTTTTTTAGTAGTCGAGGATTTCATAAGATGGATAAGTGGGAGAACAATATCGCAGAGATAGTAGATGGGTTAGAGCAGATCGTGAAGTCAGGAAAAGTCAGGCATGTAGGCATATCTAATGAAACTCCTTTTGGCCTCATGGAATATATCAATGCCGCAAAAAAGAATGATTACCTAAAAATCCAGACTGTCCAGAATCCATACAATCTACTTAATCGTACCTATGAGACGGGCTTATCTGAGATGTCTCTTCGCAACTCTATCGGATTGATTGCTTATAGTCCGATGGCATTTGGATTGCTCAGCGGGAAGTATCATAAGAAGATAGACTCTGACCGAGATCGACTTAATTTATTCAAAGGAAAGATGGCTCGATATAACTCTGATCAGAGCCAACTAGCGACGAGCGAGTATCTTAAGATAGCAGAGAAGCATGGTATGACGCTTGCGCAAATGTCTCTTGCCTGGGTCAACCAACAAGAGTTCATTACTGCTAACATCATCGGTGCTACAACGATGGAGCAGCTAAAAGAAAATATCGGTTCTATAGAAATAGAATTGAATAAAGACGTTATAAAAGAGATCAATAATATTCAAGCAGCGATACCCAATCCTGCTCCATAGATTATTTTAAACGTACGATGCTCAGAAAGGCCTTAGCCATACTCTCCTTACTACTGCTTGTCTTAGCTCTTGATGCTCAGGATGATAGACCTAAGGTAGGTCTTGTACTGAGTGGAGGGTCTGCTCATGGTCTAGCTCATATCGGCGTCTTAAAGGTGCTAGAAGAACAAGGTATCCACGTCGATTATATCACTGGAACTAGTATGGGAAGTATCATCGGAGGTCTTTATGCGATGGGTTATACTGCGAGAGAGATAGAAGAGTTAGCTCTTACTCAAGACTGGTCCGAATTATTAGCGACCTCTGTACCCCTAAGAGATATAGCACCATCTGAGAAGGCTTATCATAATCGCTATCCACTCACAGTGAAAGTGAAGGACGGAGCATTTAGACTTCCAGAAGGATTTCTCAATAGTCATAAGCTGGATATCGCTCTCAATCAGATGTTTCTGCCAGCTCATGAGATCGCCAACTTTGATGACTTAACGATTCCATTTAAATGCGTTGCCATAGATATAGAAAAGGGCGAAATCATCGTATTGGATCGCGGGTACCTTGGGACAGCCATCAGAGCAAGTATGGCTATTCCTTCTGTATTTGCACCTGTACACTATGAGGATAAACTTTTAGTAGATGGTGGTCTCATTAGAAACTTTCCTGTAGAAGAAGTCATCGACATGGGCGCGGACATCGTCATCGGTGTTTATGTAGGATCTCGACTTGAAGAAAAAGAAAACCTCAAGACACTTCTTGATATTCTTAATCAGTCAGCATTCATGATGGGCATCTTGGATAGTGATGAGCAGAAGAAGAAAGTAGATATCCTGATGGAGCCAGATATCAAGGACTTTCCAACTTTTGGATTTGAACTTGCTGACGTGCTCATCAGAGAAGGGAGAGTTGCAGCAGGTTTTGCTATCAACGAACTACAGGAACTAGCTAGGCAACAAAAAAAATACAACATTCCGGCACAAGTACCCCTCAATCACTCTACTGATGTCGATATAGTAAAGACTAGATTTCCTTTATTGAATAGTCCGTATGATGCTCTTGCCAAGTTCAAATATGGAGATCATATGGAAGCCAAAGTCGTCAACTTAGAGATGGTCGAGGATGGAGTGTCAAGGGTATTTGGTACGAAGCACTTTGACAACGTAAATTATACTTTAAATAGTGATGGAGAAGGGGAGCATACATTAGAGATACTTGCTACTCCACGCAAGGTCAATACGCTATCAGGCGCCTTTAATTTTTTCCCCTCTAGTGGTACAGCTTTAATCCTTACAAATGAATCTAGAAATATACTGGCACGACCTTCGGTCCTATATACAACAGTCAGAGCTGCTCAAAACTTCGGTATAAAATCTGATTACTTCTATCGACTGGGAGATAAAAAAGACTTCATGCTTTCTGTTAAAGGGAAGCTGCATCGGTACGATCAGAATCTTTTCGTTGGAGAGACGCTTAGACAAAGATTTACGGAGCTACAGGGTCAAGCTTTTTTAGGCGTTGGATACGAACCTAATAATGACTTTCTGATAAGTGGAGATGTAGGTATCGATGGGTTTAGATTAAAACCTATAGGGCGAGATCAGGATGATGTTACTTTCTATGGACGGCTAGACGGAGTTGGAAAAGCTAATGTAACTGTAGATAGACTAGACGATCCGATATTGCCTACAGAGGGATTTAAGGCTGAGATCCAAGGAGAAGCCCATCTTTTGTTCGCCAATGAAATCGATGGTTCTGCCTCGAGAGGCCTAGATATCCCTGATGATCAAACCTATGTATCTATTCAACTAAAAGCGCAGGGAGCATTCTCGGTAACTGATAGGGTTACTATAGAAGGTAACCTGTCTGCAGGATACAAATCGTCTCCATCTTTGATAGACAATTATAGAGTTGGAGGACTTGAAGATCGTGATACAAAGAGTATCTCTATGATCGGTCTCAATACACACCAATTACATTTTTATCGTTTTGCAAAAGGAGGTGTATCAGCAAGATTGAAAATAGGAAGTTCGCTCTTCATAGGAGTGAGAGCAGATCGCATATCAGGAGATAGAATTTTCAAAGATGTAGATGATACGAGTGATCCCAGAGTTGATGTACTGGGAGTCGGTGGATATATAGGTGTAGATACACCGATAGGTCCATTTAGAGTTGCACTTGGTCGTAATGACCTTACCTCATCTTGGAATACCAATTTTGCCTTTGGGTATACCTTTTTCTAGAACCACTTCTTACGCTTGAAGTAGAGAAGCGAGCCGAGGAATATAAGCGACATCACTGCCAATAAAACGAAATACGCATTACTCATTTTGAGCTCTGGCATATTTTCAAAATTCATCCCATAAAGTGCAGCCAAAAATGAAAGGGGAACAAAGATGGTTGTGATGATAGTTAGAAATTTCATCACTTGATTGATCTTGTAGCTGATCGTCGACATATACAAGTCTTGTAATCCAGTCATGGTATCGCGATAGGTTTCTACCATATCCATCACTTGGATGGTGTGATCATTAAGATCTCTGATATACGGTAAGGACGCCTCGTTGATCAATGGATTTTCAGATCGTACAAATCTCGATATAGCTTCACGTAAGGGGCTGATGTTCTTTTTGATTTTGATCATCTCCCTTTTGAGTCCATGTATTTTCTCTAGGCTTCTTTCGTCAGTACCGGCGGATATTTCATCTTCTATTTCATTGATAGATTCTTCGATATCTTCCAGAAGTTCAAAGTATCTATCCACTATGTCATCTAAGAGAGCATAGCATAGATAGTCAGCACCTGAGTTTCTAACCCTGCCTTCTGCATTTTGAATTCTATCTCTGACTTCTGCAAAGAGATCAGAAGAACCCTCTTGAAAAGATAAGACTAAGCCCTTCCTAAAGTAGATAGCGACTTGCTCCGTTTGTATAATCCTTTCTTTCTCATTAAAAGAAAGAGCTCGTGCTATGACAAATATGCCCTTCTTATACTCTTTGAACTTAGGTCTGCGACGCGTGTCGGTTACTTCATCAAGTATAAGAGGATGAATATCGAAGTTCTCCCCAAAGGCTTTGATGAGATCAGTATCGTGCAGGCCTCTGACATCATACCAGTCTACTGAAGACTCTTCTGACTCTGAAAGAACTATCTGACTATGATTATCCAAGTCCGATTCTTCCAAACTCGAGTTATTATATCTCAGTTTGTGTATCCGTACCTTTTCAACCCTTTTATCTCCTCGAAAAACTACTGATCCAGGAAAGTGTCGATATCGTGATTTTTTAGCCATGATGATGAAGCCTGCTCACAAAAGTAGGTATTCGACTCAGAGTAACTACAAAAGACACTAAAACTATAGTGCTGCAGCTGGCACAAAAGTCCAGCTCATCAATGTCCCTACAGGCGAGCCTTCATTCTTGCTCTTATATTTTGCTATGAGTTTGTGCTTGCCGCTTTGACCAGCTAGAGGTATAGCGAAAGTCTCAACTCCAGTCATCTGCATAGTTGTCTTGATATCTCCCGTAAAGATCGGATCTCCCGACGTATCATCAAGATAGATATCAAAAGACCCACCGGAAGCAAACATAGCAGGAGCACTCGCAGCCATGACGACTGTTGATATACCTGTAAGGTCTATCTCGTCATACTCAAGCAATGCTTCGTCATTAAGTATAACTATATCAAATGGCTCTTCTAACCCAGGCACCATTTGTTCCGTGATTTTCATCTTCGTTGCATTTTCAGCTACATCATAGTTGATAGAAGGTACTGTAGCATCGTTGAGTACTACATTAGCAAAGGTCCTGAGTTGTTCTACTCCATCGGCACCTTTATCAGTATATGAGGCCATCAGGACAAATTTGCCACCGGGTTTTTTTCCTTTAGGTACAGCTAAGGTATATGTGCCTACAGATGGTATTTCTTCTACGTCTTTTTCTTCACCTAATGAAAGGATGTATTCAGCCATCTGATTGGCATCTTTCGGGTCAATATCAGGATGAGCAGCCATAGCTGTCTCTCCCCATACGCCACCACCACCTTTGATGATCTTTTCTGTCAGATAGGCAACCTTGCGACTTCTTCTACCTCTTTCTCCGAGATACTTTGCGCTGATGTCTTTGTAGCTAGGACCTACAGACTTACCGTCTACTTTATGACAACTGACACAGTCAGAGTCGGCCATGAGAAGTTGGCCAGGGTGACCTGATTTTAATTCTGATAGGGCCATGTGTCCTTGAGCGATGGAGGTCAAGTCGTAGCCCATCTCTAGGTAGTCTACACTGAGAGCTATATTACTTGGATCGATGGTGCCATCTTCTGTATCTATGGCAGTAACCTCATAGGTAAGAGGTTGTCCTGGGAAGTAAAAATGTTGGTTGCCGGCAAGTTTTATATCAACTTCAGGTGGCGCATTTCCAGCGAGTATCTTCGTTTGTGCAGTGCTCTCTTCACCACCTTTGTCTTTGACCGTTACTCGAGCTGTGTAGTTACCGGGAGTGGTATATGTATGATCCACCACAGCTCCCTCAGCAGTAGTACCATCACCAAAGTCCCACATATACTCAAGATCCTCTTCGTCACTGTCTTTTGATTCGCTAGCGTCAAACTTAACAGCTAGTGGTAAGCCACCAGCAGATTTGTCTGCCTTGATACTTGACTCTGGCTTTCTGTTACCAGGATTATATGTGATACGACTGAGGATAGCATTTTCATTAGCAGTGAACCATCCTGTGCCGTATTCTAACGTATAGAGATCTCCTTCTGGCCCCATCACTACATCCATCAAGTTGTTCCACTTGATAGACGGGAGGAACCTCTCCATCGATACCATGTCATTATTATCATCGAAGGCTACCGACATAATCCAACCTCTCATCCAGTCATAGATCAAGAGTTTATCATCATAGTAATCTGGGAATCTATTAGCGTGGTCTTTGTATCTATCTGCATGATACATCGGGCCCGCCATGGCATTACGACCTCCAGATCCAACTAATGGAAACTCGTCTGACTTGGCATACGGATACCAGATCATTGCTTTTTGAGCAGGAGGTAGTTCTCTCATACCAGTGTTATGGGGAGAATCATTGATCGGATGTTGAGGATCATAAAGTTCTCCTGACTTGCTAGCTGCAAAGTCAAAATCATGATATGCTTTGTTATCTCCGATAAAGTACGGCCATCCAAAAAATCCTGGTCCTTTTGCTTGATTGAGTTCATCATATCCTCGAGGGCCTCTGTCTGCCACATCATCTCTTGCATCTGGTCCGATCTCACCCCAGTACACATGATTAGTCTCTGGATCTATCGAAAATCTAAATGGGTTTCTACAGCCCATCACATAGATCTCTGGTCTTCCTTCAGAACCATCTTTTGCAAAGAGGTTGCCATCAGGTATATCATAAGTGCCATCATCGTTAACACTGATTCTTATGATCTTTCCTCTGAGGTCGTTAGTATTAGAAGAAGACTTCTGTGCGTCAAATGGTCCTCTTCCTGCTCTTTCATCACTTGGGCTATGACCTTGAGATTGATGAGGATTCGTATTATCTCCAAATGATGCCCAGAGGTACCCGTTGTGATCAAACTCTAGCGATCCACCACTATGACAGCACTCATCTCTTTGAGTAGGCACTGTGAGGACAACTACCTCATCACTGAGGACAGCGCTTTCATCACTAGCATCTGGATCAAACGTGAATCTCGATATGCTCTGATGAACTTCTTCGGGATGAGAGTAGCATAAGAAGATGTGCTTATTCTCTGCATAGTTTGGATCGACAGCCATACCTATTAGACCATCTTCTTCTCCTCCATACACTTCTACAGTCGTCAGAGTTTTTGTTGCTTCTAACTCAGTATCGTAGATCTTGATAGCTCCTTTTCTTTCTATAAAGACGATACGACCATCGGGTAAGAGATCTAGCTCCATCGGTTCATTGAAGTAACTGTCTAATTCATTTTTAGTGAAACGGTTTTCTTCAGGCATGACTGTCGGTAGAGTATAGTCCACGGCTTTTCCATCACCGATCAACCAAGCTAGTGCTCCTTCTATGTGCTTTACAAAGTCTGCTTCTTCATAACTCTCATCAGTATGGCCTCCACCCGTATAGTAGGCTCGGCCTCCATCATACTCATGATACCATGCGATAGGGTGATTGTCACCATTGGTGCCTCCTTCATATGAAGACTCATCCAAGTTGAGTACGGGTGTGATATTCGGATAGAGTGATTTATAATTATACCATTCGTCAGTGCGATCCCATCTATCTGCGATATGATCAGTGCTGATGTGTTGATGCTCTGTTTTGTCGATGGAGGCATCTCTGACATTGGGATCATTAGGATGACCGTTAAAGTATCCGCCTACGAGACCACCATACCATGGCCAGTCGTACTCTGTATCTGCTGCTGCATGAACACCGAGATAGCTACCTCCTGCTTGTATAAACCTTTGGAATTCTAGCTGCTGCACGTCATCTAGCACATCTCCAGTAGTATTCAAGAAAACAACAACCTTATAGTCCTTGAGATTTTGAGTTCTGAAGGCTTTAGAACTTTCAGTGGCATCAACCGTATATCCTTTTTCCTCGCCTATCTTCTTGATCAACTTGATGCCTGCTCCGATAGACTCATGTCGAAAACTCTCAGTCTTACTGAAGATCAGGATGCCATTTGTCTTTTCCTGATTACATGATAGGAACATCATGATGATGACGCTCAAGGCAAATATTCTTTTCATAACGACTTGATTCACTTAAGAAGAATGGAAAGTATGAATTTTGAATGAAGTGGGTAGAAGGATTGGCGATTTATAGACCAAATGATCAGTCGTATCGATCTTCTGGTTATACCCCTTCATTCATTATATGTTGTTTTTTCTTAATATGTTAAATTGATGGTATACCCTTTGTAGTATTAGCTATCAAGAGAATATTTTTGAATTGTCTTATGAGGGTTGTCTCGCTACAACCCGTCTTATTAATAGGATCACCTTCCTGAGTAAAGAGCTTTTCCATCCTGAGGTATAGATTATACCCTAACACCCTTTTATCATTTACGAAAGTGAATAAATGAGAAAACTGTATCTGCTTTTAACCATATCCTTTTTGACCGGTCACCTTATCTCTCAGTCGGAGATCATCGGTAGAGGTAATCACGGTGGCATAGTCGTCACTACTAGTGACAATGCTCAAGGGACCGACGGTGCTAATACATTAAGTAGCCAAGGGTTTTTGCCGAACCTTAATGCTGCCTCCCGCTTTCTTTCACAAGCGAGTTACGGCTCCAATTATGAAGATATAGAAGCACTGAGTACCCAAGGTATCGAAGCTTGGATCGATGAGCAGTTTGCTATGGATCGACCTTTTGAGTTGATGACTAAGTTGAGAGAATATCAGGCGATCAGAGCTGCAGGTATCGGAGACCCCGACGAAGGAGCATTTAACTACTTCTGGAATATGGCTTGGTGGCAGTATGCTATGACATCTCCTGATGTTCTAAGACAAAGAGTGGCATTTGCCTTGAGCGAGTTCTTCGTCATCTCTGAGAAATCCCAACTCGGCGGTAGTCCTTATGCCCTCACTTCCTATTATGATATGCTTCTTGATCATGCTTTTGACAACTATAGAGAGTTGCTTTATGATGTAACCTATCATCCAGGCATGGGTATCTATCTGACTTATATGAATAATACAAAAGCTGATACACTTTATGAGATCGACTATAATCAATCTCCTCCTGATACGCTTAATGTACAGTTCATCTTCCCAGATGAAAACTATGCGAGAGAGGTCATGCAACTTTTCTCGATAGGACTGAATATGCTGAATCCTGATGGCACTAGACAAAAGGACGCGAGCGGTAACGATATACCAACTTATGACAACGTCGACATAGCTGAGTTTGCTAAGATCTTCACAGGATTTTCATACGGTGATAACCCACAATACGGATGGCCTCTGGACTATGAAGAAGGTATGGCGACACCGATGAAAATCTTTGATGAGTATCACGAACCTGGTGCTAAGAACTTGCTTCTGGGATCAACTATCGAACCTCGCTTCCCTGTCGATGGTGATGCTGATGTCTCCGACGCACTAGATAATCTCTTCTATCATCCTAATGTAGGACCGTTCCTCGGTAATTTTTTGATACAACGCTTAGTCACATCTAATCCTTCACCTGCATATGTGTCTCGAGTGACTGCGGCATTTGAAGGTAATAGCCCTTACGGCACTGAACGCGGAGATATGAAGGCGGTTATAAAGGCCATCCTTCTTGACGAAGAGGCTAGAAGCTGTGCCTCTGCTGATGATAATACTCATGGGAAGCTTCGTGAACCCTTCATCAGATATATGCAGCTATCCCAAGCTTTTGATTATCAGACAACATCTGGCGCATATCGTAACACGCTCTACTCGGTTAATAAGCAAGTGGATCAAAGACCCCTCGGGTCACCGAGTGTATTCAACTTTTTTCAATCGGACTATACACCTATAGGTAGGATAGAAGAAGAAAATAAGGTAGCTCCAGAATTTCAGATAATTAACACTCAGTCGATAGCTGGATACTTTAATGGGTTGAATGACTGGCTTCTAAATGAAGATTATGTCGATGCATGGAGTCTTTATGAAGGAGAACCCGACTTCAGTGATGAAGTAGGTGCATTCGACTTTACTGAAGAGATAACATTGATAGAAGCCGGTAGATATGATCAGCTCATCGAAAGACTGAATCTCATCTTAGCTCATGGAAAACTCACCCAACGGACGTTGGATATCATCATAGATCTAGTTGCCACTGTAGACTTTGACACTCCACTACAAGAAGTACACCTAGCTATCTATATGGTGATGTCTTGTCCCGAATACCTAATCAACCGATAAAAGAAAACTATGTCAAAACATCATCTTTCAAGAAGAAGATTTTTAGGTCAAGCGAGTTGTGCTGCCTTGGGCAGTGCCTCTTTTCTGTCTACTGCACTTAATCTCGGTATGATCAATACAGCATCTGCAAGACCTCATATCATAGGAGCAGCTGGAGATTATAAAGCCATCGTCTGCATATTACTAGCAG
>CAZXIE010000029.1:0-31211 GCA_964640065.1 uncultured Saprospiraceae bacterium | reverse complement strand
CCCACAAAAAAAGGCCATCCTTCACAGATGGCCTTCAAAAATTAGGTTCTTTATTAGGTCATAAAGAAATTGGTTGGCTTCTTTATATCGATATTCTCATATATATAACGATCTCTTTATCAATCTGTTTATGGCTGAATTGTTAAATATTGTTAAAATCTATATATGTTCTGAGGGGATACCCTTGGTAAAAAGCTTTCAAACAATGAGATTAAATATGAACCTCCTCTTTTTTCTTCTGCTCATCAGTTAAGTTCGTATCAGCCTTAATCTCGTCGATCTCCGCTCTCCATGCCGTTACTTGCGCTTTTCTCGCTTCTCTTTCAGCTTTTCTCATTTCTTTCTTTTATACAGCGGTATCCGTGTTGATATCCTGAGCGACGATGCCTGTAGACCTTCCTAAGAGTAATCCCAGTGTTAACAAGCCTATGGTTTTCCTAAGTTTTATCATGTTTCTAGATTTTGATAGTAAGGACGATGAAACACCTCGATAGTGTTCAAATGATACCAAAAGATTGTATTAAAGCTTCTTAACTACAGGATTACCTTATGGCCCACCTTCTTATAAAGAGAAACTCTGCTGGTTCGTTCCGAACCGGTATCAACTATATCAATGTAAAAGGGAAGTAAACGACAACTGAGAAACTAAAATCCTACACGCAAACCAAACTGGATCCGCCACCTAGAGTTGAAGGTGTCAACTATCCATGGTCTTTGCTGCAGTGATATATTAAATGAAAACTCTGGAGTACTTCCATCTATACCTTCGAATCGCAGAAGACTATAGCTAGAGTTAACAACATTAGGTACGAAATACTGCTGGCCAAGATTAGAACTCACTAAGTTGAGTACGTTGAAGATATCAGCAGACAAAGTGATATTTCTCTTGTTATTAGTGCCGACTTTAAACTCGAACTTCATGTCAAGACTGTGGTTCCATGGCGTTTTTCCACCATTACTCTCAGCTATGTTTCCTCGGTTGTCTTCTAGAGTCTTTTTACATGATAGAGACGTGATCATTTCTGATATCAAGAGTCTTCTCATATACGTCAGTAGAAGCATTCTCTAACTTGAGAACTCCCCGCGGACATACCGCAGCGCATACTCCACAACCTACGCAACTAGCTCTCACGATATTCTGTCCCTTCTGTGCATAAGACCTTACGTCGATACCCATCTCACAGTATGTAGAGCAGTTGCCACAAGAGATGCATTGGTTACCGTTCGTCGTAATTCGAAATCTTGAGAATATCTTCTGCTGGATACCTAAAAGAGCCGCCATAGGACAACCAAATCTGCACCACACTCGACTACCCATCAACGGATAAAATCCTACTCCTACAACTCCTGAAAAGGCAGCACCTATCAAAAAGCCATACACACTCTTGAACGTGTAATTGTCTATGAAAAAAGCATTGCCACTACCAGTGAGGTAGTTGATGAGAAGTATAACTCCTATAACACCTACTATACCATATAGGATTTTAAGAAAATCTTCCTTTCCATCATTTCCCTTGTTCATGAAGTAATAGAAGCCTCCTGCTACAAGTAATAAGATACTTACAACTATAATGGTGAACATCGTCCTTGTGATGTAATACTGAGATCCATCACCGAGATAGCCATATACAACCGCTATCGTCATGATGATAGAGAATGCCAATACACTATGTATCATCCACCTTTCTATCTTCCATGCTTTTAAAGACTTATCGGAGAGATGTCTGAATGGATCTCCAGCAGTCTCTGCTAATCCACCACAACCACAGACCCAGCTGCAATACCATCGCTTACCATACTTGTAAGTAAGAAATGGAGACACAACAAAAATCATCAGTAAACTAAATATCAAGAATCCCCAACCCAAGATGCCAGTGGAACTCATATTATTGATATGCCATGCATCAAACATGTCGTAGTCCAGAGGCCACATATTTTTCATGTCCTTATCAAACCACTTAGCTGATAAGTCACCGTTGAGACTTTCTAGTATTTCAGGGATGAGATAAGCAAAGAATAATTGGAAGCCCATCACGCTCAGCGTTCGTATAACCTGATATCTATTATGCCGATACCTCCATATAAATCGCATACCAAAGGTCAAGATTGCCACTGTATATAAGGTGCCATATACAAACCACTGGCTCGCAGGTGTACCTTTTACAAACATGGCCAGAGGATCAAAAAATCCAACCAGACCTGTATTAGCAGCACCATCGACACCTAGACCTAACAGTCCTTCATACCAATACAGTACTACATAAAAACCCGTGATTACGATGCCAGCTATCCAGCCTATGACTCCTCGAGACATCGTACTGCTAAACCAAACACCATTATTTTTTATACCTGGCTGCTTCATTCTGAAAGCACGATAAGAGAAACCCAAAGTCCCGATCACCATCAAGGCAATGGACAATCCCAGGTTGAGCGGAGTCCTTATACTATCGACCCCTACAGTTGCTAATACGAGGATCAACAGTCCTATGCCTGCTACACCTGCCATCAGCTTCTGAATATTATCCTCAAATGGTGGATGAGGATTACTGATGGACATACTTTTATATACTTGAGACATGTTGTTAGTTTTTAGGATTTGATAAATGACAGAATCTGATTAATGGTTGACTTTTTAGGAGTCGGAAGAGATAGATCCGTCTGCTGATTAAAGGTGTTCACGATTTCCTTTTCATAGCTTTTGTAAAATTCAGGATCGAAGTTGGCCAATGTGAGATTTGCGATGACATCTTTGACATTCGTTTTCTCTCTAAGCCACTTTTCACACACTTCATGTCGGAAGCGCACACCCATCAGGTTAAATCCGACTATGCTTTCATCTTGGGTATCATAGATGACTCTGACACTTTTATCTCCATCTGGGTGCTCCCAGTAGAGCCCCTTATGATGTTCTTTGGGCTTGGCTAATACTTCACCATATACTTGATACTCGATGTCTATGAACTTTGCACTATTGAACCAGATCCCTGGATCATAGGATACATCGTGACCACAGATGTTATAGGCACAGGTCTCTCCCATCATTCTTCCCGTGTACCAGATCGCCTCTACACCTCTTCTGCCAGGCAGTGGTGCTGATTGTTCTGCACAGTCACCGACGGCATAGACATCAGGCATGTTCGTTTCGAGCTTATTATTAACTACGATACCGCGCTGGATCTCAAGACCTGATTCCTTTAACCAGGCTATATTAGGACTCACACCTGCGGTTAGGCCGACATATCCGCAGTCTATGCGTTCTCCTGTTTCTTTAACTATGGTGGCGCAAGCATTACCACTTCCATCGTCGACTATCTCTTGCAAGTTGACGCCAAGTTTGAGGTCTATACCACTATTCACGATATGTCGAGAGATCATCTGAGACTCTTCGATCGGTAAGACCGCATCCCAGAAACTCTTCTCTCTGACTAACATCGTTACTGGTATATGTCTTGAGTGAAACATTTCTGCCAGCTCGATACCGATCAGTCCTCCACCTACGATGACAGCTCTGTTAAGACCTTCAGAGTGCTTTTCTATCTTCTCTAAATCTTGAAGATTATAGAGCCCAGTGACTCGATTAAGATCTTGACCTGGCCATCCAAATTTGTTGGATTTTGATCCTACAGCAAGTACAAGTTTGTCATAGGCTATCGTCTTACCCGAAGTAAGAGAAAGTTGGTGCTGATCATAATCCACTTCTGAGACATGATCAAAGACTAGATCTATGCGATTCTTCTCCCAAAACCAATCTTCGTATGGTTTTGTGTCATGATATCTCATATGACCCATGTAGATATACATGAGTGCAGTACGTGAGTAAAAGTGCTCTGACTCCGAGGAAATAATAGTGATCTTATGGTCGCTTAGTTTCCTAAGCCACCTAGCAGTTGTTACACCACTGATACCATTACCTATAATGGCAATATGCATAGGCGATTGATTGAATATAAATTTATGTAATCTAAACTTAGTTCAAGGCACAATACATATAAGGATGATAGTCTACCTCAAGACAATCGTTTTGGTCTTATATAGTGTTAACCCTTGCATGTAAATATAATACACAACTTACCTTGAGAGGTAGGATTTATATATACTTTCAAATAATTGTATATCAATTACTTATGTATTATATCTTCTTATTATATTTACGTTTCCATGGATTTCATGGAGAATTGTGTTCTCGAGAGTAATTAACAATAAATTAGGTTCTTACTCTCCATGAGGATGTTATCTTTACGATGATGAAACACCTATACTACTCACTTATTTTGATAACCATGACGATCTTAGGATCTGTAGGTTTGTCAGCCCAGTCTGTGAGTAGCCCTTCATCTAACATCGAGATCACTTCCGTAAATGATCAGTCCATTAAGGTGTATCCTAATCCTGCGATGTCCATGATCACATTCAGCATAGATCAGAGGAAAGTCGGTCATATCACGATTAATAACATCATCGGTAAGCAAGTCCGAAGAGTTGATGCATCATCAGATGGAAGGTACGATGTGTCTGACCTTAGAAATGGTCTGTACATCATCCGCATATTTGATAAGAAAGAAGAGCTCGTGAAGGCTCTCAGACTAAACAAAGTCTAGTAACGATCCTCTATTTCTTGAGGAGACGTATACCATCAGGTTTTATCTCTATCAATCTCTCCTTATAAAGAGCACCAAGGATTTTTTTGAAGGCCTTTTTACTGATCTGAAAAGTAGCATAGATCTTCTGAGGATCACTTTTATCATGTAGTGGAAGAAAGCCACCGTTATCTTCAAGCTCGGCTAAGACCTTATCACGATTATCAACGACTTTTCTATAACCTACTCGATGTATCGATACATCGATCTTATTATCTTCTAGGATCCGAGAGACATAACCGAGTCTTTCCTCGCCTATACGCAGTACCTGCTGGACTTGCTCTCTGTGAAGTAGACCATCATATAGTTCGTTGATGACTACACTGTAGCCCAGATCAGTTTTGTCATAGATCATAAGCCTTACTCTATCACCCACTTTTAGATCGCTGTCTTCATTAGCGAAGCACCTATGCACTTTAGTTGTAGCGGTGATCCGGTCTTGGTCGTCTAAGAAGAGATAGGTCAGATAGGTATATCCTGGTTTGATGGTCTTCTCTTGCTCAGAGTTAGGAACTAACAGATCGCGATCAAGCCCCCAGTCCATAAATGCACCAAATGGTGCAACATCCACACACTTCAGAAAAGCAAAGCTATATGGTCGTATGTGAGGTCTTTGTGTTGTGGCGATCGGTCGCCCATCGCTATCTTGATATACAAAGACATTGATCGTAAATCCAGACTCTAGTGACTCGGGTACGTATTTTGTGGGGAGTAGTACACTATCTCCGTCTTCGCACTCTAGATACATGCCGTTCTTAGTGCGCTTACCTGCCACTAAATCTTGATATGCACAGATCTCTATCATCTCTTGTATGTCCAGTTATCGATAGCTTCTTGGATTTTGTTTGTCTCTATTAAGAAAGCATCATGACCAAATATAGTTTCGACCTCTGCATAGGAGGCATCAGGTATTTGATCAGCAAGGCTTTTTTGTTCTACTACTGGTATTAATAGATCAGTCTCAAATCCGATACACAAGGTACGAGCTTTGACTTGGGCGAGTCCATTTGCTCTACTTCCTCTACCTCTTCCTACATTATGCGTATCGAGGGCCGTGATCTGCTTGTAGTAGCAGTGAGCATCATATCTATCTACGAACTTGTCTCCTTGATACCTAACATATCTTGATGCCTTGAAGTCAGTGACCTTATCCAAGTCATCCTCTTTCTGTCTGACCAAAAAGGAAGGATGTGACCGATAGAAGGGGAGTGCAAAAGCACGTGCACCTCTTAATCCATTGGCACCCGCGTCTGGACCTTCATCATGGAGAGTAGGGTCGGACTGTAGTGCGATTCTTTGAGATTCGTGTATGCTGATCACCCACGGTGTCTCACTGGCACTACAGCACATGATGATCAGCTGCTGTACATCTGTTCCTTTAGAGATGGCTATCTCTTGTGCTATGTTTCCACCACATGATCCGCCGATGACGAGTCTAAGTTTTTGTATACCTAGATGATCTAATAATCTGATTTGTAGATCTGCCGTATCTCTTAACGTGTAATCAGGAAAGTTGAGTCCGTATCTTTTTCCTGCAGGATTAGTACTCTTAGGGGAGGAAGTTCCGTATGGCGAACCTAGATTATTGATACAGATGATGAAGTCCTGTTCTGGATCAAACACCTTATCCTCTCCTACTAATCCAGACCACCAATCATCAACCTTGCTGCTAGCTGTGAGAGCATGACATACTAGGGTGACATTGTCCTTTTGCTCATTGAGTGTGCCAAGTGTACTATAGGCTACGGTAGGCCTTTCGATACGACCGCCCAACTCTAGATCAAGAACCTCGTCAAATGTTCTATGCAGGACCTCCATCATATCTTATCGAGGGCTTGATGTAGATCATTTAGGATGTCCTCAGCATTTTCAAGACCTATTGAGAACCTCAAGGTCGACATATGTATGCCAGCGTGCTCTTGTTCCTCTGTCGATAACTTGCTATGAGTTGTTGTTGCGGGGTGTGTGACGATAGTCCTACTATCTCCAAGATTAGCAGTGATGGTAGGCAGTTTTAAAGCATTTACGAAAGTGAAGGCACCTTCTTTCTTGGCATCGAGATCTACAGTTATGATGCCGCCTCCCTGAGTCATCACTTGCTTGGCAAGATCGTATTGAGGATGCGAAGGAAGATGAGGATATCTGACTCGCTTCACCTTACTGTGAACCTCTAATCTTTCAGCGATACTTAGAGCTGTTTCACAATGTCTATTCATCCTGATGCCAAGCGTCTCGGTACTCTTACTAAGTAACCACGCATTAAATGGTGAGAGGCACGCTCCAGTCCTTCTTAGGAAATCAAAAATCGGCGTGATATAATCATCACTACCGACTACGAGTCCACCGAGGACGCGACCTTGGCCGTCTATCCACTTAGTCGCAGAGTGGATAACGATATCTGCACCATACTCGATGGGCTTTTGAAGTATCGGTGTCGCGAAACAATTATCAACACAAAAGATAGTGCCACTGCGCTTGCATAGCTCAGCTAACCTAGCCATGTCAAGTATATCAAGCCCTGGATTAGTAGGAGTCTCGATCATTACCATCTTGGTGCGATCAGTGATAGCACTCTCCCAGCCGCCCATATCTTGGGCATCAACAAATTCGTGAGTGATACCCCAGCTAGGAAGAATGTGCTGTATGATATATCTCGTGTTACCGAACAGAGATGTGCAAGCCACGATGTGATCGCCCGACGTAAGATGTGCTGCTATAGTCATAAAGACTGCTGCCATACCTGATGCTGTCGCTACGCCGGACTCGGCACCTTCTAAAGCACAAAACTTATTGATTAGTTCGGTAGTATTAGGATTAGAGAATCTACTGTATATGTCACCTTCACCCTCACCAGCAAACATCTGCTCGGCGTGCTCAGCGCTCTCATAGACAAAACTGGATGTCAAAAACATCGGCACACTATGCTCCCTATATGAGCTGCGGTCTATCTGACCACGTATGGCTTTAGTACTATCCTTCACGATGATTGGTTTCTGAAAATGTGTGGATCTAAGAAAAAATGTCTTGAGCTCTCTGTGAAGGTGTTATGATTTTATCTCGTAAGTATATTTTACATCGATATCGGGATGCAAAGAAAAGTAAACTGAGCAGTACTTACTAATCGTCAGTTCGATAGCCTTATCCATCTTGGTTTCCTTGATCTTTCCGCTCATGATAAAGTGTATCCTTATCGCCGTATAAGGTGCCGGCGTTCCTTCTTTTCTATCACCATCGATCTCTATCTGAAAGTCATCGATCGTCTGTCGTTGTTTTTTAAGGATAGAGATGATGTCTATGGCACTGCAGCCTGCTAAGCTGACGAGTAGCATCTCCATAGGTCGCCACCCTTGTTCGCTTGCTCCGATCTTGGCGCTGCCGTCTGTATAGACGGTATCTCCTCTATCACTTGTCGCAAGAAGACGGAAGTTATCGTCTACTCGTTTTAGATTAATTTTCATGATAACGCTTGATGATAGCGACAAAGGTATGCTTTCCTACTGTGCTGGTGTGAGTAATACGATGTTATAAGGTGTCTCTAATTCTACATGGCCATCAGTTACTTCTACAGTCACATCTCCATATACATCTTTTACTTTTTCCGCTTCCGCAAATGTCTCACCCACAGACACCCTTTTCTTGCCTACAGGTAAGTCTAGACCTACTACCACACGGTTATTACCGCTTTCCCAATGTCTTTCAAATACATAAGGAGCAGTTGATATAACTCGATGTCTTCCAGCACCTACAGCTGGGTTGTCTCTTCTAAATGTGCCTAGCTTTTGCCAGTGCCGAAGTATGTCTTGTCGCGACTCTCCGTGTATGGCGGTATCATCTGCCAACTCATCCCAATTCATAAATGACCGCAGTACAGCGTCACCTTCAGCCTCTACTGATAGAGACCGTGCAGTCTCATCGCCATAATAGATCTGCGCACCACCAGGACAGAGTAGCAACTTCGTAGCTGCTTCGATAGATCTCTTCCTCTCTTTGTCGAAAGGCCCGCCATCATCATGAGAGCTGATATAATTAACGACACTTTTTCCTTTGAGTGGCCCATGAAGTAGTCCATCATATTTCGCAAATATTTCCTCATACGTTTTATGAGCATCCGTCTTAAAATCAAAGTTGACCAAACTTTTAAAACCTGCCGAAAAGAAATCTACTTTTTGATCGCCATAATCATACTCTCTACCGCCGCTTATATAGTAGTTGTATACTTCTCCTACCATATAAAACTCGGCATCTTTGTCATACACAGGATCTGAGTGTGTATCCTTGTACATTTCATAGGCTACACGAGCTTGCTTCCATAAGTCCTCCCAGATATCATTTTCGGTATGTTTGACGGTATCAACGCGATAGCCATCTACTCCATACTCCTTGATAAAATCTACTAACCACTTAAGGATGTAGTTGACTGCTGTTCTTGGATAACCTGTTGTGCTAAACCAAGAGTCTAACTCCTTTACTTCTTGATCATATCTTCCTTCATCCTTCCATTTTTGGATTAAGAATGGAGGTAGAGATACTTCCATATCACTTTCAGTTTTGATATCTGGAAGATTTTCAACCAGTGTACAGTTGATCGTTGTTGCAGCACTTGTATATGTACATCGAGGACCTGTCTTTACCCAGTCATCAGGCCATTGGCTGTCAAGAGAGGTTACGGGTCCTGTATGATTAGCAACTACATCGATCAGGATTCTGATGTTGTGCTGATGAGCTACTTCGACCAGTTCTTTCAGATCTTCCTTTGATCCAAATTTTGTGTCGAGGGCTGTCCAATCTCTTGTCCAATAGCCATGAAAGCCAAAGGAGTTGCCAGTGCCTTCATCCACAGATCCCTTGATTTGTTCGACTACAGGGGTCATCCAGATGGCGTTTACTCCGAGATTAGTAAAGTAACCCTCTTTGATTTTAGCGGTGATACCCTTGAGGTCTCCACCCATATATCCTCTGTAAGGGGCAGGTGGATTATCTGGAGTATGCACATAGTTATTAGAGGGATCTCCATCATAAAATCTATCCGTCATCAAGAAGTATATGGTCGCATTATCCCAGGAGAAAGAGACGTCATTTTCAGGAGTCGTTGCTTTGGGATCAGCTGTTTTGTTACAACCAATTGAAAGAAATATTAAAAGAGCCGTTAGCTTTAATTTCCACATGTTAGAAGTCATTGAAAGTCTAAAATACAGTCTATTGAGATATCACCTTAGATCACTATAGATTTCTTTCAACTACTTTTACCTTTAGCAGATAAGCGTCCCAATCTATGTTGTTAGTTATACTAGTTCTACTTCTACTTGGTGCCATAGCACTTTCACTTTTTGTTGGTTCAGGATTCTGGATCTTAGTAGGATGCATCGGTCTCCTACTGCTTCTCGGTATAAAAGACTACTTCCAAAAGAAGCATGCTATCCTTCGTAATTTTCCGATTGTAGGTCACATGCGTTATGTCTCTGATTGGTTACGTCCGAAGCTTTATCAGTACTTCGTAGAACCAGAAACTGATGGTAGACCTTTCTCTAGGATTGATAGATCAGTAGTTTACCAGAGGGCCAAGAATGCACTTGATACAACTCCATTTGGTACTCAGCTTAATGTGTATGACACGGGATACGAATGGATGAACCATAGCATCGCTGCGTTGAGTCATGATGATATAAAAGATGAAGGAAGAGTGATGATCGGAGGCCCTGACTGCAAGCAGCCTTATAGCTGTAGCTTGCTCAATGTCAGTGCCATGAGTTATGGTTCCTTAAGTAAGAATGCCATCATGGCGCTCAATGGTGGTGCTGCTATTGGGGGATTTGCACATAACACTGGCGAAGGAGGTATATCAGAGTACCATGATAAGTTTGGCGGAGACCTCATCTATCAGATTGGTACGGGATACTTTGGATCGCGTGCAAAAGATGGCAACTTCTCCGAAGAGCTTTACAAACAAAGAGCTGCGGCTGATAACGTAAAGATGATCGAGCTCAAGTTATCACAAGGAGCCAAGCCAGGTCATGGCGGTATCCTACCAGCCAAGAAAGTCACTAAAGAAATATCTGAGATACGTAACGTGCCTATGGGTAAAGATGTACTCTCACCACCATATCACAAAGCCTTTAACTCACCGACTGGGCTTATGCACTTCATGAAGAAGTTAAGGAATCTTTCTGGTGGGAAACCAGTAGGTTTTAAACTTTGTATCGGCAACCGATCAGAATTTTTGGCGATCTGCAAAGCCATGATTGAGACAGGTATCAAACCAGACTTCATCAGTATAGATGGAGGAGAAGGGGGTACAGGAGCAGCGCCTGTAGAGTTTAGTAACTCAGTAGGTATGCCGATGAAAGAGGGTCTTTCTTTTGCCTACAATGCTTTAATCGGTTTTGGACTTAAGAAAGATATCAAACTTATCGCCGCAGGTAAGATCGTTACTGGATTTGACATGTTTCGAGCATTGGCTCTAGGTGCTGATGCTTGTTATAGCGCACGAGCTATGATGATGGCTTTAGGTTGTATACAGGCCCTAGAGTGTAACAAGAATAGCTGCCCAGTAGGCGTCACCTCTAATGAGCCTCATCTCATGCGAGGTCTCGTTGTAACTGATAAGAAGGAGCGTGTAGCTGATTATCACAAAGGCACATTAGATAGCTTCATAGAGTTGCTCGCAGCATCTGGTTTAAGAGAGATCCATATGATCAATCGATCACATGTCAATAGACGAGTAGAGATGAATGTGAGCCAGAGATACGACGAGATCTACCCTTATATCTCCAATGGGTGCTTACTGTTAGTGGAAGACTGTCCACCAGAATGGAGAGAGGATTTGGTGAATTCATCTTCGGAGTCTTTTCTACCTCGCTTTGAAAAAGCATACGAAGCATAATTCTTGAACTTTTCATAGGCCGCCATCTTACAAAATTGAGGTGTTTTAATCTTTGTATTCACCCGTAGAGATTGTATTTTCGGCTGCTTTTTAGATAAAGAGTACTAGTGTACCGTTAGATAAGGCCTCACGCTCTATGCAATCCTGCATTACTCGATTTGTATTTTCAAAATTTAGTAACTTAAAGGTGTATGATTGTTGATATGGTAAGTCCTATCAGTAATTTACGTTCGAACGTACGGCGCACTAACTAACTATAGAAAAAGATTTTTTCGATTATGAGCTATACGTCTGCCGACCTACATGACGCTCTACAACAGTATTTTGGCTTTGATTCTTTCAAGGATCGTCAAGAAGAGATAGTACAAAGTATTCTTACGGGTCACGATACACTCGTGATCATGCCTACTGGCGGAGGAAAGTCTCTATGCTATCAGCTTCCTGCTATCTTATCAAAAGGCACAGCTATCATCATTTCTCCTCTGATAGCTCTGATGAAAAACCAAGTAGACTCTATCAGAGGCTACAGCAAGCAAGATAAAGTCGCCCACTTTTTGAACTCCTCTCTAAGCAAGACTCAGGCGAGACAAGTAAAGGCCGATATCGTCGAAGGTGGCACCAAATTACTTTTCGTTGCTCCAGAGACGCTTACTAAAGAAGAGAACATCGCATTCTTCAAGAGTGTCAAAGTATCATTTATAGCGGTAGATGAAGCTCACTGTATCTCAGAGTGGGGACATGACTTCAGACCAGAGTATAGAAGGATCCGTGAGATGATCAAAAGTATCAATGAAGATATACCGGTCATCGCCCTTACGGCCACGGCCACTCCTAAGGTTAAGTCAGACATCGTCAAGAACTTGGCGATGAGAGAAGAGAAAGTATTTATCTCCTCGTTTAATAGATCCAATCTCTATTATGAGGTAAGACCAAAGATCAATAACGATCAGACGATCAAAGAGATCGTACAGATCATCAAGCAACAACCTGATGAGTCAGGTATCATATACGTCCAAGCAAGAAAATCTACAGAGGAAATCTCCAAGGTGCTTCAAGTCAATGGAATCAAGTCAGCACCGTATCACGCCGGGCTGGATGCGAAAACGAGATCGAGAGTACAGGATGAGTTTTTGATGGAAGATATCGATGTGATAGTGGCAACTATCGCTTTTGGTATGGGTATAGATAAGCCAGATGTAAGATTTGTCATCCACTATAATATCCCAAAGAGTATCGAGAACTACTATCAGGAAACTGGTCGTGGAGGAAGAGATGGTCTGGTTGGCAAATGCTTCGCATTCTATGCCCACAAGGATATCCTTCGCCTTGAGAAGTTTCTAAAAGATAAACCTCTTTCAGAACGAGAGTTGAGTGCTCAACTCATGGAAGAAGTGGTGGCCTATACCGAGACTTCACAGTGTAGAAGAAAGTTCTTACTGCACTACTTCGGTGAAGAGTTTGATGTCGAAGGGTGTAATAAGAACTGTGATAACTGCAAGCGTCCTAAAGAACTGCAAGAAGCTAGTGTAGAGTTAAAACAAGCTATCGAGGTAGTAGACGAACTCAATGAAAACTACGGCATTAAGTTTCTCGTAGAGTTCATCGTCGGGCGGAATACCCAAGAAATGAAGAACTTTAAGTTCGATAAGAAGAAGTCTTTTGGTATTGGAAAGGAGAAAGGTAATTTATACTGGCACTCACTACTGCGCCAAGCGATTCTTGCTAACTATCTCAGAAAAGATATCGAGCAATACGGACTTATAAAGATTACTCCAGCAGGTAAAGAGTACCTTAAGAAAGGAGGTGCTTTTAGTATCAGTATTAATCACGACTACTCTAAAGAAGGTGCTGCAGATGCTATCACTTCTGCATCTGCAAAAGGAGGTGCTCTTGATGATACACTCTTCAAGATCTTGAAAGACGTAAGGCTGAGAGAAGCCAAAAAACAAGGTGTCAAACCATGGATTATATTCATGGATCCCTCTCTTCAAGATATGGCAACCTATTATCCTACGACTAAGGAGGATATGCTTAAAATATCAGGCGTTAGCCAAGGAAAGGCAAGTCGATATGCAGCTCCTTTTATAGAAGAGATTAAGGAGTATGTAGAGATTAACGATATCGAGAAGCCGGAAGACTTCGTCATGAAGCAAGTAGCCAACAAGTCGAAAGCCAAGGTCGCTATCATACAAGGTATAGATCGAAAGATCCCTCTAGAAGATATTGCGAAGTCAAGTCAAATGTCCGTCGAAGAACTCATCGATGAGATGAATATCATCGTAGGGTCTGGGACAAAGTTAGATATCAACTACTATCTAGAAGATCAGATAGATGAGGATGTTATCGAGGATATCTACGATTACTTCGGTGAGGCGGATTCAGAGTCGATAGAGGATGCTTTTGCAGAACTGAAGGAAGATGACATCACCAGAGACGAGATCCAACTTGTTAGGATCAAGTTTATGTCAGACGTAGTAAATGGATAGCCAAGTGAATCGCCCATCGATCCTAATACTTAATGGCCCTAATCTCAATCTACTCGGTAGACGTCAGCCTGAGATATATGGACATCAGACTTTTGAAGAGTACTTTCTAGGTATGAGGAAGAGATTTACGGAAGTGGATCTGGACTACTATCAAAGTAACCATGAAGGCGCACTTATCGATAAGCTACACGAAGTCGGATTTAGGATAGATGGAGTGGTGATGAATCCTGGTGGATATACTCATACGTCTATTGCACTAGCCGATGCCGTAGCCTCTATCGAGATACCGGTGATAGAAGTGCATATCTCCAATATATACGAGAGAGAAGAGTATAGACACCACTCTTATATCAAACAGTTTGCCGTAGACTCTATAGTTGGGAAAGGCCTGGAAGGGTATGACCTTGCTGTAAAAAATCTTTTGAAGCTGAAAGTCTAAAAACGCAAGTCGACTATCCGGATGCGTTTGTTAGCATTCATTTTCTTGGTGGCTTTACTCCATAGCTTTTGCATCAGATAGCCAGAGGCTATACTCGTTACTCCTATGATGGCCGTATCCCTGCCAAATTGGAATCCCGACTCTAACACATTCAGTTCTGTGAGACCATGGAGTGCACCTCCATATAGGAGCCAAGCGGCTCCAAAGTAGGTCAGTGTCCTGCCAAATATATCGGGGACAGGACGTCGATACTGTATATGAGAGATCTCATCTAGATGGACGATCTGATCTTGAAAGAGGATGGCATTGTCTTCAGGTAACAGACGAACGATCCGATCAGATATCCACTCTTTACCAAATCTCTTCTGTCTAAACAGAATCTTATCTCCAGCAGTCCACCTCTTGACATCAAGAGTGCCTGATTGCTCGTATTGGAAGTAGACCTGAGACTGAGCTTCACCTTGTCCAGCATAAGAGAGTGCCAGCACTAGAAGTAATAAGACTTTAGAGACTTTTATGAGCATCGATATGTTTGACTAGCAGCGTATTGATTTTGATCATGGCTTTTTCCAGGATCTCATAATCACTAACGGATTTGTCCACTAATATATACATCAAGGCATATCGCGCATCATCTTGAGATAAAACAGGTTTGTTTTGGCGATAGCACTCTTTCATCCTTCTCTTGAGAAGATTACGAGTGACAGCTTTCTTATGATTTCTCTTTGGTACGGAGAAAGACACTAATGCTCCACTTCGACTTGCATGATCATCAAGTCGTGATATCATTAGCTTATAAGGAAATGAAAAAATAGACTCACCTTGCTCAAATAAGTTCTGGATAGCCTTTGGAGACTTGAGCATCTCGCTCTTCTTAAGAGTATATCTTTTAGGTCTATCCTTCACAGCGGTAAGATAGAAAATCGAAAAGTGTATGTGAGCAGAGAAAGAAGTAGGTTGTCTCTCTTAAGAAGAAGACTACTTCGTGTGCTTTTCGTCAGAAACTGTAAGCTTCTTACGACCTTTCGCCCTACGAGCAGAAAGTACAGCACGTCCATTCTTGGTGCTCATACGACTTCTAAAGCCATGCTTATTAGCTCGCTTTCTGTTGGACGGTTGATATGTGCGTTTCATAACGTACTGATTAAGTATTCTTCAAAATGGAGCGCGAATATAGATCTATCTGAGCAGGTCTACAAGTCCCTAATTATCAAAATTGCTTGTTAGAAGTCCTTTTAGGCCTAATTATTCATAGAAACTAAGAACTCTTCGTTGGTCTTAGTGCCTAACATATGCTTTCTTAGGAAATTCATCGCCTCATCTGGCTTCATATCAGCCAGGTGCTTTCTAAGGATAAACATACGCTTGAGGATAGCCTCTTCCATAAGTAGCTCTTCTCTACGCGTACTAGACTTAGTCAAGTCGATAGATGGATATAGACGCTTATTGGCAAGAGATCTATCAAGTTGTAGTTCCATGTTACCAGTACCCTTGAATTCCTCAAAGATCACCTCATCCATCCTAGACCCTGTATCTGTAAGAGCAGTAGCAAGGATTGTTAAAGAACCACCATTTTCTATGTTACGAGCTGCACCAAAGAACTTCTTAGGCTTCTGTAGAGCATTAGCTTCCACACCACCAGAAAGTACTTTACCAGAAGCCGGAGCAACTGTGTTATAAGCTCGTGCTAGTCTTGTGATAGAATCTAGAAGTATCACTACATCATGATTACACTCTACAAGTCTTTTAGCCTTCTCTATCGCGATATTGGCAACTCTTACGTGATTGTCAGCAGGCTCATCAAAAGTTGATGATATCACTTCTGCCTTCACGCTTCTCTTCATATCTGTCACCTCTTCCGGTCGTTCATCGACCAAAAGAACGATGAGATAACACTCTGGGTGATTATTAGCTATTGCGTTAGCGACATCCTTAAGCAAGAAAGTCTTACCCGTCTTAGGTTGTGCTACGATCAGTCCACGCTGTCCCTTTCCTATAGGAGTGAAAAGATCTATCATTCTGTTACCGTAGTCCTTACCATCAGGTCTAGCAGTCAGAGTGAATTTTTCAGTTGGGAAGAGCGGCGTTAGATAATCAAACGGCACTCTATCTCTCATATCCTTAGGTTCAAGGCCATTGATAAATGACACCTTGAGTAGCGCAAAATACTTTTCGCCTTCCTTCGGAGGTCTGATAGCCCCTTGGACAGTATCTCCAGTCTTAAGACCAAATAGTCTGATCTGAGAAGGCGATACATATATATCATCTGGAGAAGTCAAGTAGTTATAATCACTTGATCTCAGAAAGCCATATCCATCTGGCATCATCTCTAGGACACCTTGTCCTTCGATCATACCTTCTAGCTCTACATCAAACTTTGGCTTTTTCTTTTCTTCTTTCTTTGGACGATCACGATCGTTGCGATCATTTCTGTCATTACGATCGTTGTCTTTTCTGCGATTATCTCTTCGATTATCGCGCCTCTCGCCACCTTCTTTAGCCTCTACTTTTTCTTCTTTCCCATTTTGAGGAGCTTTCTCGCTCTCTTTTGGGCTGTCTGCTTTCTTATCTCGATCGTTGCGATCATCTCTAGACCTTCCTCGAGATTGTCTTGCAGGTTTTTCTTTGGGAGTCTCTTTAGTGACTTTAGCTTCAGCAGGAGCTGCGGCTTTTTCTTTTGGCTTAGCTGGGGCCTCTGGTGATTTTCCTGCTATGGCTTGCTCATCTAAGATTTTATAGATGAGATCTTTTTTGCTCAACTTCTTGTAGCTTTTCATGTCGAGTGACTCAGCAAGGTCCTTAAGTTCAGGCACGAGCATTTCGTTAAGCTGTAATATATCGTACATATGACGGTAACTATTCTATTGTTGGGTGTATGTAAATTCGGATTATCGCCGGATCGGTGCACATCGCACCGAATTTATTATGGTGAGTACTTATGGCTGGGGGAGGTAAGAAAGATACCTATCAGATAAATACAGCGCAAAAATAGGCTTAAAAATCTAAAGTCCGAAATATCATTATCAAATAATATGGAGACATTTGCGTCTTCATATTGACATCTGATGCTAACACTCCCATATATACGTGCTCACAAAGAGCTAATTCTTCAGGGTTTAACAACTCGGAACTATTCTCAAGAAGCTAAAGAAAGCCTTGATAAAGTCATCAAATTAGATGATCTCCGCAAAGCCAATCAAGCAGAACGAGACGATAGCTTATCACAAGTGAACAAGTTATCCAAAGAGATAGGTGGCCTTTACCAAAGCGGTAAAAGAGAAGAGGCTGATAAGATGAAGGCGCAAGTATCTGAGATCAAAGAGAAAGCCAAAGACCTCGAAGCTCAACACCAAGACATATTATCACAACTCGATACGCTCTTGTTGTCGATACCTAATGTGCCTCATCCAACTGTTCCATCTGGAAGTACTGAAGACGATAACGAGGTTGTTAAGCCTTGGAAAGAAGAAGTAAGTCCTATCGAAGGTGGCTTGCCACACTGGGAGCTGGCTACTAAGTATGGTATCATAGATTTTGAGACAGGGACGAAGATCACAGGCGCAGGATTTCCACTATTCAGAGGATTAGGAGCAAGGTTAGAAAGAGCATTGATCAACTTTTTTCTGGATAGTGCTGCAGATGCTGGATATGATGAAGTTATCCCTCCACTTGTCGTAAATGCTGATTCTGCAAGAGCAACTGGACAACTGCCAGACAAAGAAGGTCAGATGTATTATGTCGAAAGAGATGACCTATATCTGATTCCTACTGCAGAAGTACCCGTGACTAATATCTATCGCAACGTCATAATCAACGAGTCTGATTTTCCGATTAAATTAACCGGATACACTCCTTGCTTCAGAAGAGAAGCAGGATCATATGGCGCTGACGTAAAGGGCCTTAATCGAGTCCATCAGTTTGATAAAGTTGAGATCGTACAGATCACCCATCCAGACAAATCATATGATACGTTGGATGAAATGGTTTCTTATGTTGGTGGATTATTAGATCAATTGGAACTGCCATATAGAATTTTGCGTTTATGTGGTGGAGACCTTGGATTCACCTCCGCACTTACTTATGATTTTGAAGTGTATAGTGCAGGACAGGGAAGATGGCTTGAAGTTAGTTCAGTATCTAATTTTGAGACCTTTCAAGCCAACAGACTCAAACTTCGGTATAAAGATGCCGATGGGAAAAAACATCTTGCTCACACGCTCAATGGAAGTGCCCTCGCACTAGCTAGAATAGTAGCGGCCATACTGGAAAATAATCAGGTGGAAGATGGCATTATAGTTCCGAAGGTGCTTCGAGACTATATGAGAAGTGAGAAGATTACTTGAAGTAGATTAACAAAGAAAAAATATTAATTCGATGATGATGTATTATGTGATCATTGGTGCTGCCACATTAGTGGGTATGGTCATCAGTGGTCGACTAAAAGGAAAGTTCAAAAAGTATAGCCAAGTACCGACGAGTAGCGGAAAGACTGGTGCCGAGGTAGCCATGCAGATGCTACAACATTACGGCATCAATGATGTCAAGGTCACTCAAGGCAGAGGTATGCTTACAGATCATTACAATCCTTTAAAGAAGACAATCTCTTTAAGCCCAGAAGTGTATCAAGGTCGTCACGTATCTGCAGCAGCAGTAGCTGCTCACGAATGCGGACATGCTGTACAGCACGCTAACGCTTACCAGATGCTTAAGGTGAGATCTACTCTTGTACCTGCCGTACAGGTATCATCAAGAGTACAGCAGTTTTTATTCATGGGATTCATCTTTGGATCTACTATGGGCAGTGCCTTTGGAAGTTTTATGATGATAGCACTAGTTGCGACCTTTGGTATCGCGGCATTATTTGCTCTTGTGACGCTACCTGTCGAGTTTGATGCTAGTAGAAGAGCCCTTGTATGGCTCGATGAAACTGGTACTACGCAAGGTGCTGAGTATGATGGTGCAAAGGATGCTCTCTGGTGGGCAGCTATGACATATGTCGCAGGAGCTATGAGTGCTCTTGTTATGTTCTTATACTTCTTGCTACAGTTTATGGGTAACGACTAGAGTTCACAACTTTAGCTCAATAATATATAAAGAGGTCAAGTGATAAGTCGCTTGGCCTCTTTTCATTTACGAAAGTGGACTAATAAGAGACTTGCATCATACCTGGAAGTCGATCGAGCTTTTCTATACGCGCTGTTACCCAACTCAAGACATCCAGGTACAAGAAAGATCTGATCTCATATGGATCAGAAGCAATCTCAATAAGATCTCCTTTGAATTCTATCAGTAGATCCTGACGGGATTGTATAGATGCATTCTGTATCTTCTTGAAGAACTTGAGTGTGCGGACCTGAAGCTTATTTTTTGTGGACGCTTTCTTGAAGAAACTCTCTACTGTACGGACGAGATATGGCATGAGCTCCATGTTATCTAGGTCATAGTGTGCCATCAGATAAAGTAGCCTACTGTAGGATTGTATGTCTTCTCTAAAGTCCTCCTTGTCATCATTGATAATCTTAGATACGTAGGTTACACATTTACCAGGATTACCAACGCCGAGATATGACCAAGCGATCTTGTAGTAGAGCACCATGACCCTGTGTGGCGCTATCCGCTCTGCATATAGCTTTATACGCCTTAGAGACTTAGAGATGTTTTTTATCGCGAGGTCATGAGAGCCTCGAAGAAAGTGGGCATTATATCGCGCCCAGTGGACATACAGAAATGAGAAGATCTTCGAGTTCTCATTGAACTTACTGTAGTTACTTTTTCTGAAGGTCTCCAACTCCTCGAGGTGTGATTCGAGGTTATCGATATTCTTCAAGTTAAAGGAGGCGGTCAGCATATAGTGATAGCCGCGCATATAGAGATCCTTGTCGAGAAGTTTGTGTTCAGGGTTCTTTTCGAATATATCCACCCACTTAACAGCATAATCATAGCACTTCTTAAAGTCCAGAAGGATATAGTAGTACCAGACATAACATTGGTTCAGATAAACATTCTCAGGAAATCCTAAGCGCTTTTCGTCGATCAGAGGGAGTCGCTCATTGAAGTACTGGATGATGCTTATCCGCTCTTTGTCATTCTTTACGTGACTATTACGGATGTAATAACTGTGAAGGTTGACTCGAAGATTAGAAAGCATGATAGACTGATCTACCTTCTTGATAGTTTCTTGAGCTTCTTGAGTAAGCGCGTCATTTTTGAGAGGTCCGCTGTTAGTGATATGTCTCGACTCGATGACTTTTTGAAGTTCGATGATCTCTAGGATCAATATGTCGAGTTCTTCTTTTTCTGCTATTTTCTTAGCTCGCTGAAGAAGCTTTAGACTCTGGAGGTATAACCCCTTGGAGTAAAGCACTTGTGCAAAATCTATTTGCTCTCTCACCTCTATCGCCTTTAGTCTACCTATAGATATAAGTCTAAGGCTGATGAGAATCTGACTATATAGGTGACGCTTGAGATTGCTAAGTTGGCCTTTATTGACTCCAGTGAGTTTTTCTAGAAGTTTGGCTTCATCAAGCTCTTTCATTTTGTCCAACACTTCAAAAAGCTTGATGAATTTTAGTGATTCATCGCCCTGAACTCTCTTGGCATACAGCTTAAAATTACGCTTATCCGCCTTTGTCATGCTCTTGATGAGCTTGAATAGAGATACAGTATTGGATATTGGCATAACAATGCGAATATAACTAGATCATTGATAATCAACGAGTTAGTATATGCTAATATCTCGATAAGCATCACAAAGTCGCTCCAAGAGGGTTATCTCTGTGGGGAGCATGCATTTATCATTGTGACTCAATCAATTCTCAGCTATGAAAAAAATCGAAGCTATCATCCGTTCATCAAAGTTTGAGGACATCGAGGAGGCGCTGGAGAAAGTTGGTGTCAACTTCTTCACCTTTCTTGAAGTCAATGGGCATGGCAAGCAAAAAGGTGATGCCGTCACATACCGTGGGGCAGTTTATGATTCTGGAGATATACCAAGACTTAAGTTAGAAGTCGTGGTTCCAGACGGAAAAGCACAAAGCGTTGTCGACGCTATTCTTAACAACGGGAGTACTGGGAGGATCGGTGATGGTAAAATCATCGTAACTCAACTCGAGCGATTCTATCGTATTCGAACTGGTGAAGAAGGCGATGCCGCTTTATAATCTCTAAAAATACGAATCATGAACTTTGGAATGATATTAACACAAGTGTCAGCTGATGACGCTATGGCAGCGGCAAATAACGCCATGTTTACTGTCAATAATTTATGGATTTTGATATCCGCAGTGCTTGTATTTATCATGCACTTAGGATTCTCGGCTCTAGAAGCGGGGTTTGTTAGAAAGAAGAATGTTGTCAACATTCTATTTAAGAATGCCATGATCATATGTATAGGTATACTGACTTATGCACTTTGTGGTTTTAACTTGATGTACCCTGGTGAATTCAATGGTTGGTTAGGATTTGCAGGTGCAGGTCTTCCGCTACCAGAAGGTGCTGGCGGATTAATTGACTATGCAGATGGTGCATATAGCTATTATGCAGATTTTATATTTCAAGCGATGTTCGCTGCGACTGGTGCTACGATAGTATCTGGTGCTGTTGCTGAGCGTATTAAGCTTGGATCGTTCCTCATCTTTGCGACGATATTCGTTGCTATTTCTTATCCAATCACTGGATCATGGAAGTGGGGTGGCGGATGGTTAGATACTGCTGGATTCTATGATTTTGCAGGATCGACCATCGTTCACTCTGTTGGAGGATGGGCTGCTTTAGCCGGTATCATCTTACTCGGACCTAGAAAAGGAAAGTACACAGCTAAGGGTATCAGACCGATCACTGGTCACAGTATGCCTCTAGCATCTATCGGTGTATTCTTACTTTGGTTTGGCTGGTTTGGCTTTAACGGTGGATCAGTACTAAGTGCAGATGCAGGCCTAGTTTCATTGGTATTTGTTACTACTTCTTTGGCAGCTGCCGCGGGAGGACTAGGTGCATTCATAACAGGATTTATCTTGACTAAGACGCAAGATCTTTCTATGGTACTTAACGGTATCCTTGGAGGTCTAGTAGGTATCACTGCCGGTGCAGATGTGATCCCACCAATGTCAGCAGTTATCGTCGGATTTATAGCAGGTATCATTATACCGATAGCAGTAACAGCCTTTGATAAGGCGAAGCTAGATGATCCAGTAGGTGCTACTTCTGTACACCTTGTATGTGGTATCTGGGGTACGCTAGCAGTTGCCATATTCGGAACGGGTATGGACGAAGGTGTAGGAACTTTCGTAGCTCAGCTCAAAGGAATCGTTGCTATGGGTGCCTTTACTTTTGTATTTGCTTTCGCGCTATTCTTTATCCTTAAGGTAACTCTAGGGATCCGCGTAAACGAGGAGGAGGAAGAAAAAGGATTAGACATGATGGAGCATAGCATGCGTGCTTACTCTTAATCAAATTAATTACACAAATCATCATAAAAAAAGCGCTCAGTTAGGGCTGAGCGCTTTTATAAACTATTAAAAATCGTGAGTCTATCGACCCAGACTTTCATACGACTAATTCACAATATAGATTTTTCTGTGAGACGTAGATAGTCCAAGTGATGACTCCATTAAATAAAAAGTAATCATGAAAAATATATTTACACTATCACTGATGTTATTTTTTGCACTAGGATTATGTGCACAGGAAGAGGAAATGATGGACAAAGAATCGATGGAAGAAGAGATGACAGCTCCGGTTCTTTCGTTCTCGGGATCTGTAGATGCGTACTGGAGAAGTACTGCTGAAGCGCCAGCTACCTCTTTCGCTAACCTCAATGGATTCAGTCTTGGTATGTTCAACCTTGTTAGTTCATACGAAGGAAAGAAGGCAGGTATAGTTGCTGATATGGTTTTCGGACCAAGAGGTGAAGATGCTACTTTCTTATCTCCAGAACTAAGACCTGGTGGTAGCTCTAACATCGTAAACCAGTTATATGCTTACCTCAACGTAAGTGATAACGTTACTCTTACCATGGGTAACTTCAATACGTTTTTAGGATACGAGGTGATCTCACCAACTGCTAACTTCAATTACTCGACATCATACATGTTTTCTTATGGGCCATTCTCACATACCGGTTTGAAGCTAGACGCTTCTTTTGATGGTGGTTTTTCTGTTATGGTAGGTATACTTAACCCAACTGACGCTACTGAGTTTTTGCCACTTAATGCGGACGGTGACTCTGACTACTTCTTAGGAGGACAACTAGGTTATGACTTTGGAGCAGGATCAGTTTATCTGAATACTTTGCTCGGTCCTGACTACACTCAGTTTGATATAACTGGGGGTGTTGACCTAACTGATGCACTATATCTAGGTATCAATGCTACAACAACTGATGATCTATTCTCAGGTTTTGCAGGATACTTACAGTATGGCTTCTCAGATGCTTTTGCACTTGGTGTCAGAGCAGAGTCATTTACAGATCAAGGTGTAGGAGCATTCTTACCTGATGAATTGGAAGATGAGAGTGTATTCGCTATCACACTATCAGCTAATATCTCAGTTGATAATCTGACCATTATACCAGAGTTTCGTATAGATAGTTCAGACTCAGATATCTTCGAAAGTGGGGCTGAGAGTTCACTAAGTTCATTAGTTCTAGCAGTAGCATACGGATTCTAAAACAATAGAAACAAACACGAACTAAGCGATCATAGTCCGATCGCTTCAAGAATCGATTAGATTTTCATACGACTTGCCTCCATCATGCTTAATGAAGACTTTGATGGAGGCTTTTTCTTTTTCAGGCTCTATTATTCTTAACCTGTCTGAATAAGCACCCCGGCATACATCGACACTCTATTTCTCTTTTTCTTTTACCTTACATATGTACAGCACTGGTGTAAATAACAATTCCTTTGAAGGTCAACTAAGGAGTTAAATTCACTTTCTATATAGGATTCAGAGGCGATTTGACTCATGTGTCATAATCGGCTTGAGAACCTATCTCTGGTGCAACCGGGAAAAATAGACAAATGGCAGACTTTAATCAACGCGGTTTATATACTCCACAGCTCGAATCCGATGCTTGTGGTATTGGTTTGATAGCACATCTAGAAAAGTCATATTCTCATCAGTTGGTGTCTGACGCTCTACTTATGCTTGAGAATATGGAGCATCGTGGAGCCTGTGGATGTGATCCAGAAAGTGGAGACGGCGCGGGTATCTTGATACATATACCTCATAGACTATATGCCTCCGAAGATCTTGGTTTCGAACTTCCTAGTGTCGGAGAATATGGAGTAGGATGTTTTTTCTTACCTAAAGGAAAGGATACTCAAGAGATCACAGATATCATCCGAACAAAAGCTTTAGAATTTGATCTTGAGCTGATAGGTAACCGTAAAGTGCCCGTTGATAGTTCTGTACTTGGTGAAGCATCAGGAAGTACTGAGCCAGACATTATCAACTTCTTTTTCATATCCAAAGAAGGATTATCGGGGAAGCTACTCGATAAGAAGTTACTGATCCTGAGAAAAGCCGCTAACCACGGAGTGGTAGCCAAGTTTCCACAACACAAACACGACTTCTATGTAGCCTCTTTGTCGAGTAGAACATTAGTATACAAAGGGCAGCTTAATTCTATGCAAGTCAGAGCTTATTATGACGACCTTAGAAACCCCTTGTTAGAATCAGCAGTGGCACTTGTGCACTCTAGATTTTCAACAAATACAGTGCCGCGCTGGAAGTTAGCTCAGCCTTTCAGGATGATCGCTCATAACGGAGAGATCAATACAATCGAAGGCAATAAGAACTGGTGGTCAGCCAAAGAAAAAACTATGGAGTGTAGGGACTTTTCGGCCGAAGATATGGCCTTGATGTATCCGCTTTTTAACTCGACAAGTAGTGATAGTGCCGTTTTTGATAACATAGTAGAGTTCCTTGTACATAGTGGTAGAAGCCTTCCACATGCTATGATGATGATGATACCAGAAGCTTGGCAAAACGCTACTCATATCCCGAAGTACAAAAGAGACTTTTATGAGTATCACGAAGCACTGATGGAGCCTTGGGATGGTCCAGCAAGTATGTGCTTCACTGATGGTACTTTAGTGGGAGGTACACTTGATCGTAACGGATTACGACCTTCGAGATACTGTCTGACAGATGATAACCGACTTATACTGGCTTCTGAGACGGGGGTGTTACCCGTTGACCCAGGATCCATCGTAACAAAAGGTAGACTTGAGCCTGGTAAAATCTTGATAGCAGATCTTGATCTCAAGACTGTTGTTGGTGATGAAGAACTCAAGAGTGTGATCTGTAATAGATTACCCTATGGCGCTTGGCTAGAGGATAGCAAGATCGATATGAGCGAGCTAGATCTCAAGGACAATCAAGAAGATCCTGCGAATATATCTCTAGCTATCAGACAGACATCTCAAGGATACACGCTGGAAGATGAAGAGCTGATCATCAAAGGAATGATCGACAAGAAAAAAGATCCTGTTGGATCGATGGGCGCCGATATCCCGCTAGCGATATTATCTCGATACGCACAGCATATATCAAGTTACTTCCGCCAGCAGTTTGCACAGGTCACTAACCCGCCGATCGACTCTCTTCGTGAGAGCGAATACATGACACTAAAGACGATCCTCGGTGGTAGCACTAATATCCTAGAGACTAAGAAAAATACAGTAAAATTCATCCGACTCGAAAGCCCGATTCTCGATCAAAAGAACTTCCTCAAGTTGAAGTATATAGATCATGAGGACTTTAGAGCGAAGACGATAAAAGCAACCTTTAGCAGAGACTATAATGATGGAGACCTTAAGTCCACATTGCTTAGTATATGCGACTATGCCGTAGAGGAAGTTCGCGCTGGTAATAACCTGCTGATCATCGATAATACAGGGATCGATAGTACACAAGTACCGATCCCATCTTTGCTGATGACAGGTGCTATCCATCATAGACTGGTGCAAGAAGGATTGCGTCAGAAGGCATCTTTGATCATCCGTGGGGGTGATATCATCGAGACTCATCACTGTGCTACCTTGATCGGTTATGGCGCAGATGCTATCCATCCAGTCTTGGCTTATGAGACAGTTAGAGATCTCTACAAGGCAGCCAAGTTGGAAAATGTCCCTACTGATGCTAAGGCGATATCAACTTATATTAAAGCGCTCAATAAGGGACTATTAAAGATCATGTCCAAGTTGGGTATTTCGACTGTTCAGTCATATCGAGGTGCTCAAGCTTTTGAGGCGCTAGGTATAGCGAGGGAAGTCATAGATGTTTGTTTCAAAGGGACGATCTCTCGTATCGAGGGTATGACTTTCGATATGCTAGCTAAGGAGGCTATCAAGAAGCATGATGTCGCTTTCGCAAATGATTTTGATCAGGAGTTGATCGACATGGGCATCTATCAGTGGAAGCGCCGTGGAGAATACCATCTCTTTAATCCTACCAGCATTCACCTACTACAGCACAGTACTAAGACCAATAACTATAGCACCTATAAAAACTATACAAAAGCGATCAATGATCAAGCTGAAAAGGCCTGTACATTAAGAAGTTTGCTTCAACTCAAGTCAGATCAGCAAAGCATACCTCTAGAAGAAGTTGAGCCGATAGAGAAGATTCTAAAGCGCTTCGCGACAGGTGCGATGTCATTTGGATCCATCTCGCATGAAGCACATAGCACACTTGCCAAGGCGATGAATCGCATAGGAGGGAAGAGCAATAGTGGAGAAGGAGGTGAAGATGAGATAAGATTTAAGCGCAAGGAGAATGGCGACTGGGAAAGATCTGCGATCAAGCAAGTAGCGTCTGGTAGATTTGGTGTAACTATCAACTACCTCACCAATGCCAATGAGCTACAGATCAAGATGGCTCAAGGAGCAAAGCCAGGAGAAGGTGGTCAGCTACCAGGACATAAGGTCAATAAGTGGATAGCTAGAGTCAGAAACTCTACACCAGGTGTAGGACTGATATCCCCGCCACCGCATCATGATATATACTCAATCGAAGATCTAGCGCAGCTCATCTTTGATCTAAAAAATGCCAACCGTGAGGCGCGTATATCTGTAAAACTAGTTTCCAAGGCTGGTGTAGGTATCATCGCATCTGGAGTAACTAAAGGAAAAGCTGATCACATCCTCATCGCAGGTCATGATGGAGGAACAGGAGCCTCTCCTTTATCTTCTATTAGATATGCAGGTCTGCCGTGGGAACTAGGATTAGCAGAAACTCATCAGACTCTCATCCAGAATAAAATAAGAAATAGAGTAGTCCTGCAAACGGATGGACAGATAAGAACAGGCCGCGATATGGCAGTAGCGACGCTACTTGGTGCCGAAGAGTGGGGCATAGCAACAGCGGCCCTTGTAGTCGAAGGATGCATACTGATGCGTAAGTGTCACCTCAATACTTGTCCAGTGGGTATAGCCACACAGGATGAAGAACTCAGAAAGAAATTTGAAGGCGAAGTAGATCATGTAGTGAACTTCTTCCACTTCTTAGCTCAAGATCTCAGGGAGATCATGGCATCGCTAGGATTCAGAACAGTGGATGAGATGGTAGGAAGAACAGACCTTTTGGAGATCAGAGAAGACCTGAGTCACTGGAAGTTAAAAAGCTTAGATCTATCACCTCTCCTTTACAGAGATCCACTTGCTGATGAACAAGTGAACTACTGCAATGTCAAACAAGATCACGGTATAGAAGACGTCATCGATAGACAAATCATCGAATACGCACTTCTTGCTCTCGAAGATAAGATCACGATCAATAGCACATTTGAAGTAGTGAGTACTGATCGTGCGATAGGAACAATGCTCTCTAATGAGATCGCGAAAAAGTATGGTAGTAATGGACTTGATGATGATGCGATCAACTTTAGATTTAGAGGATCGGCAGGTCAGAGTTTTGGGGCTTTTGGAGCAAAGGGATTAACCTTCACATTAGAAGGAGACAGTAATGACTACTTCGGTAAAGGTCTAAGTGGCGCTAAGCTAATACTAACTACAGATCGAGATGCCATCCTAGAACCAAATGAGAATATCATTGTCGGTAACGTTGCTCTTTATGGAGCTACTTCTGGTGAGGCCTATATCAAAGGGATAGCAGGAGAAAGATTTGCAGTACGTAATAGTGGAGCTGTCGCAGTTGTAGAAGGAGTTGGTGCCCACGGCTGTGAGTATATGACAGGAGGAAGGATCATTATCCTAGGAGCGATAGGTAGAAACTTTGGAGCGGGTATGAGTGGAGGTATAGCGTATCTCTATGATCCAGAAGGCGTAGCAAAGCAATACCTCAACATGGAGATGATCCTAGTAGAAGAGGTAAGTGATGAAGATGGAGAGACGCTTAGATCTGATATTCGTAATCACTTTAAGTATACTGGTAGTACAACGGCACTGAGGATTCTCCAAGATTGGGATACGCAAAGCGCCAACTTTATCAAGATCATGCCGGAAGAGTACAAGCGTGCTCTTCAAGCAGCACAGCAGGAATTAGCCACAGCTTAAAGAAAGTCAGATGGGTGATATAAAAGGATTCATGAAGTATAAGCGGGAACTACCCGCGAAGAGGAGTGTACAAGAACGTGTAGATGACTACAAGGAGATCTATATAGAACACGGTGAAGAGTTGACACACAACCAGGCTGCCAGATGCATGGACTGTGGAGTTCCTTTTTGTCATAATGGATGTCCACTCGGTAACATCATACCTGACTTCAATGATGCAGTGCACCAAGGCAAGTGGAAAGAAGCATATGAGATACTCAGCAGCACTAATAACTTCCCAGAGTTTACAGGAAGGATATGTCCAGCACCTTGTGAGAAATCTTGTGTGCTGGGTATCAATAATGATCCCGTATCGATAGAGCACATCGAGAAGTCTATCGTCGAGCGAGCATATAAGGAAGGCTGGGTGCAACCAGATCAAGATATAGAAAGAACAGGTAAAACTGTTGCTGTCGTGGGCTCAGGTCCTGCGGGGTTAGCAGCCGCAGATCAGTTGAATAAGGCAGGTCATACTGTCACTGTCTTCGAAAGGAATGATGAGATCGGAGGTTTACTTCGATATGGCATTCCTGACTTCAAACTTGAAAAGTGGGTAGTCAAGAGAAGAGTAGAGGTAATGACGGAGTCTGGTGTTACATTCAAGACGAGCACTAACGTCGGTGTAGACATCAAGGCACCAGAGCTGCTAGATGGATTTGATGCAGTTGTATTAGCAGGAGGAAGTACTGTACCAAGAGACTTACCTATACCAGGTAGAGACCTGAAGGGTGTTCACTTTGCCATGGACTTCCTAGAGCAAAAGAATCGTCAAGTATCAGGACAGAAAGAATTTGACAGTGAAGTGCTGACTGCAGAAGGCAAGAATGTAGTGGTCATCGGAGGTGGAGATACTGGTGCGGATTGTACTGGAACATCTAATCGAGAAAAGGCAGCAAGTATCACACAGATAGAGCTACTCACTAAGCCACCCGTAACTCGTGATCCGAGTACGCCATGGCCTCTTTGGCCGATGGAGTTGCGTACTTCTTCTTCTCACGAAGAAGGATGTGATCGGAAGTGGGCTATCCTAACTAAGGAATTTGTCAGCGACGGGGAAGGAAATGTGGCCGCACTAAAAGTGGTAGATATAGAGTGGGGATTTGATGAGGCGAAAGGAAGAAATTCATTTACGGAAGTGGAAGGAAGTGAAAGATCGATACCATGTGATCTAGCTTTGCTAGCAGTCGGATTTGTACACCCTCAGCACGAAGGGTTAATCAAGCAGCTAGGAGTCGAGCTAGATGCCAGAGGCAACGTGAAAGCACTAGAAGACTACCAGTCAAGTCTTGATAAGGTCTTCTGCGCAGGTGATATGCGACGTGGTCAGTCACTCGTGGTCTGGGCGATCTCAGAGGGAAGGGAGGCTGCGATATCAGTAGATAAGTTCCTATCTGGAGGCTCTTCTGTACTAGAGAGTAAGTCCTACTCGAAACTTTTGGTATAAAGGTTAGCGTTGTCTATCATTGTAAGCTAGGTTTATTATTATGGAAGCAACGATAGAAAGTACCCTTAAGGAAGGACAAGACTCATTTAACAAGACGATAGATCGTCTAAAGTCCGAACTAACTAAGATTAGAGCCGGTAAGGCAAGTCCTATGATGATCCAAGGGATCATGGTCGATTATTATGGGACCGCGACAGCCCTCACACAAGTGGCTAATGTGTCCACACCGGATTCACGCACGCTTGCGATACAACCGTGGGAAAAATCTCTTTTAGGACCTATCGAGCAAGCCATCTTCGCAGCTAATCTAGGTCTCACACCGATGAATGACGGAGAGTTTGTGCGGATCTCTATACCACCACTTACAGAAGAAAGAAGAAAAGAGTTAGTAAAGCAGTGTAAGGTGCTAGGTGAAGATGCTAAGGTGTCTGCAAGGTCTGAGCGTCACAAGATGATCGACTTCATCAAGAAAGAAGTGAAGAATGGATATCCAGAGGATGCCGGAAAGAAGAAAGAAGCAGACGTAGAAGGGATGGTCAAAAGTACTGCTGCTAAAATCGAAGATCTCCTTGAAGCCAAGGAAAAAGAAATCATGACTGTGTAGGAGGAGTGTATTGCTTTAGGCGAAATGCTTCGCCGTCCCATACTCCGTAGGTGAAGTGCTTCACCCAGTCTCCAAGATTACAATAAGTATAACCGTCTTGTTGCTCTTGTAAAGGAGCATGAAGATGTCCACATATGAAATAGTCGAAGTCATGCTTCTGCTG
>CAZXIE010000028.1:0-31400 GCA_964640065.1 uncultured Saprospiraceae bacterium | reverse complement strand
ATCGAATCACACACATTATCATTAACACAATTATTTTCGCCAGAGCCAAATGAAACCCCCCCCGTGGCCGATGTACCTAGAATGTTCCCTTGAGGTTGTTCTGGATCATCAGGATCAAATATTCCTGCAAAATATTGTCTATTAAATAACCATTGTCCTCCAGCGTTGATATATTCAAAGACTCCAGACTTATGTGGCTGTCCTCTTTCCGCAAGAAGCATTCGATCACAACTTTGATTTAGTGCTATATCTGTAAACTTAGTTTGCATCCCATCTGGAACAACAAATTCTAATATTTCCGTACTTGGATCAAATGTCCCGTCTGTGTTTAAGACTACACTGTAAATACTTTTAGGTTTGAAGAAGGCCGTGGAAGTGCTTTCTACTGCGTAGAATAGTTTACTTCTAGTACCACAATCGCTAACTTGAAGCCCCCAAACTCTTTCATCTTGTCTAACTAAACCATTGTTTCTATGAGTGTCATAACTCGTAAGTGGATCAAACCACGCAGTTATAGTAGGTATATTTTGAGATACGTTTACACTATAGATTCTACCATCTTCTAAGTTAGAAGCAAAGAGGTGACCAGAGTTTCGATCATATGATATGTTTCCAATTCCGTTACCGTGGTCTCCCGTTATTACACTTGGGTCACAATCAATTGTGTTTCCAGTATTCGGTATTCTAGACGCGCCTATAATTACATTATTGAATGTCGCTGCTGTTGGATAGCTAGTAAGAGTGGTGATAATTGGAGTGACTTGATTAACGCTTCCAAAATTAGTACTATAAATACCTGCCGCTCCAGCTGCTCCAACACATGTAGGCGGTGGAAACCCTACTGATGGTGCAAATTGAAAATCAAAGGCATACACATCAGTTGCAGCAACGTATATATCTCCATTATCTCTATTTAGTGCAGTACCAAAAATTTGACCAGTTCCATTTAATCCAAAATCAGGAACGTCTATAAAATCAACAGCCGGCGCTCCTGGTGTCGAAGGGTCGGCCCAATCATCACCTCGTACTGCCTGACTGTTTTTTCTAGTATCTATAATTCGACCACCCTGAGACGTGCCTGTAGCGCTACAAGTGACTACAGCAAAACCGCACCATGGATTGGGGTCGAATGGACAAAGCTGTGTAGGACAAAGTCCTGTGTTGTCTTGGATGTCAAGATTGACGAGACATCGTGTCTGCTCCCCACTACACGGGTTTGTAATCCATATAGTTACCTCGAATGAAGAGCCGTTTTTACTCTGAAATATCTGACTCATCTGCGTATCATCATTTTCATCAAATGAAATGATAAAATCGTTGATGTCCGTTTCCGGGCTGTTGATCTTACTTACAAAGTCTTTCGCCCAAACTTCTACCATACATGCCTCAGGCATAAACGAAGTATGAAGATCTTGACAGAATACTGTCAAAGGAGGACAATCATCTTGCGCTTGTAGTTGTCCTATGCCACCGATCATCATCATACAGACTATTAACTGGATCATGTTCTTGCGGACATTGAAAAGTGTAGCTTTTCTCATCGTAAATTCTTTTTAAACTGGTATTTAAGGTCTCGTACCTGTATATGCAGGTACCATTATCTATTAATTTCTATGCTATTGATCTATGGCAGGTTGGGCCCACAGATATGACCTTACTGAAGATGGGATTCTTCTTGAGAGACAAATATATTACTTAAAATCGTAATATATAATATACTGATAAATAAATTAACACATATTAAATATTAATATAATATGTGTTTAGATCTCTAACCGTCTATTTACAGCTGATAGCAAATCATGATGAACTAATTCAACCTCTTTTTTCACGATGATCTGAGTATGACTTATCGTCATAAGGGTGTCTAAGAGCTTTACTCTAAGCCCTTGGCGCTCATCTTGAGGGTCAACATATTGATGAGCTTTAGCGAAGCTTTCTGCTGATGATTCTTTCAGGCCATCTAGTTCTTTCCTTAAGAGAGCCTCTCTTCTTACTGCAGACTCATCATCATATAGTGTGCAGGAACTCCATACATGGGTTTCGTCCACTGGTAGATTCTGAACATGCTTGACAAACCCATCCCATCTGAATTCGTAGAGGACTTGATCCGTAGCGATGATCATCGTGAAAGGTTCTATACCTACAAAGTCATACTGCTCAAAGAAATCAACCGAGTGACCATACTCGAAGAACTCTTTCATCATCACTCCCCTACTCTTTCTATACGGGAGCTTACGCTGGTGATTTTCAAAGGCTCCATTCAATACAACTACATGAACTCTCTTATCTGAGGCAATGATCCAACTGCCTCCTTGTGTATCTTGAGGGTAGTACAGAGTCGTACTCCCTATCTTCTCATTCACTACTTCCTTAGCGTTGCGATCTAAAAACTCATCCCTATTAGAACTTAAGATGTACCCTTCTGAGAGAGGTATGTATGATACTAAGCACATATGTACACAGAATTATAGGTCGCCTAGCTGAGGTCTGATGATTATTTCCTCTATCACTGCAGAGGCAGAAAGCTGTACTGCACCATATATACTATCAGATATATCAGTGGCCTGCATTAACCTTTCTTCTGGAAGATCTACACCTGCCCAACTTGCAGACCAAGTAGCTCCCGGCAATACAGAGGTAACTTTGACACCCGTGCTCTTCAGTTCTTCTCGAAGCACTTTTGACATACCGAGCAGAGCAAACTTGGAGATGCTATATGATCCTCCATTAGGATAGGCCTTTATACTCGCCACGCTGCACATATTGAAGATGTGTCCCTTCTTAGCTTCTATCATGCTCGGAGCTATCTTCCTCGTAAGGTGGTATGCACTGTAGAGATTGACTTCTATCATTTGCGAAAGCGCACCCGCTTCTTCTTTTAAGATCTCACCAGGAATAAATATGCCCGCATTGTTAATCAGGACATCTACGCTCTGCCAATGACTTAATATCTTATCTGCCCACCCTTCGATCGCTTTCTGATCAGATACATCACAGACATCTGCTATAACTTCTCTGTCTGGATAAGCTTTGGACCATGCTTCGATGCATTTATCTATGTCAGATTTGCCTCGAGCGCAAATAGCTATATCATAACCCTCGCTCAGAAACTTATCCGCTAGAGCCTTTCCTATTCCTTTTGTACCTCCTGTTATAACTGTCTTCACTGTCTTTTATCCTCGTTTTTGTCCACCAAAAATAGCCTAATTTCGCAGCCGGCTTTTACTCCTACTAATTAAGCCCATATGCAGCAGATTAAAGATCTTGGAAAGTTTATATCCTGGCTCCCCGATATTTTTTCGAAGCCCGAAAATTGGGGTATGTATTATAAGGAGACCATACGCCAGATGTATGATATCGGTATAGGATCTATGTCTATCGTTATGTTGATATCTGGATTTATCGGCGCAGTAACAGCTATCCAGTTTTCATATCAGCTGTCAGGTGGTTTTATCCCAGATTACTATATCGGATACATCGTCAGAGACATCATGATCATCGAGATGGCAGCTACGCTAACATGCATAGTACTAGCAGGCAAAGTAGGATCTACTATGGCTGCTGAGATCGGAGGTATGCGCCAAAAAGAACATATCGATGCCATGGAGATCATGGGTGTCAATACATCAGCCTATCTCGTTATGCCAAAGCTGATTGCCGCCGTCCTTGTGATCCCACTCTTAGTAACTCTCGCCTTGATCATCGGTATCACAGGTGGGTATATAGCCGCCATATATGTAGCAGGCTTAACTAACTACGAGTTCGAAAAAGGACTTCGGTTTCTTTTTGATCCGTACAATGTTGTTATGATGTATGTGAAGGCGATCACCTTTTCACTGATCATCACATCTGTGGCATGCTTTCAGGGATACTTTGTAACTGGAGGGAGCATCGAGTTAGGACATGCTAGCACTCGTGCTGTCGTATATGGTTCTATCATCATACTGATAGCTGATTTGATCATTGCATTATTATTGATGGGCTAGTTATGATTATAGCAGAAAATATCATCAAGTCATTTGGAAGCCAAGAGGTACTCAAGGACATCTCCTTCACTTTCGAGGATGGCAAGACTAATCTTATCATCGGTAAGAGTGGTGCTGGGAAAACTGTTTTTCTGAAGATCCTAGTTGGACTACTCAAGCCATCTCATGGATCTGTCAAATATCATGACCTCGATATTTGTTGTGTAGACAACACTGAGCTGCGAGAACTACGCATGGAGATCGGCATGTTGTTTCAAGGTAACGCACTTTTTGATTCACTCACAGTCGAAGAGAATATCAGATTTCCTCTGGACATGTTTACCAAGCAAGGGCTGAAGGAAAAGCGCAAACAAGTCAACTACTGCCTAGAGAGAGTCAACCTTGAAGGCATCAACGATAAGTATCCATCTGAGATAAGTGGTGGTATGCAAAAGCGCGTCGGCATCGCTCGTGCTATCGTTCTTAATCCCAAATATCTCTTTTGCGATGAGCCTAACTCTGGCCTAGATCCCAAGACTGCCATCACCATAGATGACCTCATCAGTAGTATCACCAAGGACAATAACATCACCACTGTGATCAACACGCACGACATGAACAGTGTGATGGAGATCGGGGACAACATCTGCCTCCTTTCTGAAGGCCATCTTGCATGGCAAGGCAACAAAGATGAAGTCCTAAGTAGTGATAATGAGACACTGGTCGACTTCATATTCGCTTCTCCATTCTTACAGAGATTAAGAAATCAAGCCTTGACATCTTAGTCAAGATAAAGGTTAACATGTCTACCATTTTTGTGGTATACAAAAGATATAGATATCTTTAATCGATATATCTAGTACCTGCCGTTATGAATGATATTCCCTCAGGCCTATTGAAGCCCTTTATCACCGTTTTCTTCTTCTTATCTCTTGTATATTCTCATGAACTTCAAGCTCAAGACATCTGTCAGGCTGACACAAGTTTTACAGATATCCTTTTCTTGATAGATAATTCTGGGAGTATTGATGATGACGAGTTTGACCTCTTTTCAGGTCTCATAACAGGTTCGATTAATCGAGTCAGGGAAAGGTGCGTATCATCTCAACTTGGAGTCGTGCACTATGGTGGAGAGTTCGGTCTTGAGACCACTATCGAATACCCCTTCAGCGCTACAGATCTTATCCCCAGTGTAGATCGTCAGTTTTGTACTACACGTAATCAGTTTGGCAACTGCTCTGACGGAGGTGGCGACGATCTCAACAATGCCATCGGAGATATCATGGGTTTCATACAAGATGGATCTCTTAATCGCGACCCCATCAATCAACTCGCCATCGTGATCTTCACCGATGCTTTTGGATTCGACACAGAGTGTAATTTTATTAGCTGCTCTGTGATCCGTCCATTTACTAATATCGACATCCTCAAGTCTCAGTTTGGCGCACAAGTAACCGTCGTAGGCGTATCTCAGCAAGCACAAGCTTCACTACTTGGACTATACGCATCACCTGGTGGTACCTTTGATAACGTCGAACTATTTCAAGAAGACTGTGCATCTACTTTTGATGGCTGCACACTCCCCCGCAAATACATACCCTTAGAGTTCGACTCCCCAGTCACTCCTTCTTCAGATAGTATCGCCGTCTGTGTCGATTGTAGCATACGTATCATAGGAGGTGTTTCTATCGATGCTGGACCCGACCAAATGATATGCGAGGAAGAAGATGGTACGATTACTTTATCAGCTACGCTTAATAATGCCACACCGCCGTTCTCATTTGTATGGGACCAAGGCCTCGGTGCTGGTAACAACTTTCAAGTATCACCACAGACGACAACAACATACACAGTCACAGGTACAGATGCCAATGGCTGTAGTGCCTCAGATATGATCACTATCACTGTGGAAGACTGCTTCCCCGATTGCCCTGCACCTCTCATCACCTGTCCACCTGATATTACGGGTTGCCCAGGAGGTAGTATCGATCCTTCTATTACCGGATTTGCGACTGCTCTTATAGACACTTCGCTCTGCGAGCTCGTAAATGTTTCTTTCAGTGACACCACCATACCTAACGACTGTCCAAACGCAGTTGTCATCAGAAGAACTTGGAGAGCTGAGATATCCACTAACCCTGCCAACTTCGCCACTTGCGAGCAGATGATCTCTTACACCGATACTGAGCCACCAGTCTTAATCGACTGCCCAACGGATACAATCCTAGATCCAGACCTTCCGACGTATACTTGGACTGATCCGACTGTCACAGATGATTGTGGAGCAACACTAACTTATAGCATCCCCAATGGCTCGACCTTCCCTAGCGGACAAACTGTAGTTACAGCTTTTGCGACAGACATGTGTGGCAATGTTGACTCATGTAGCTTCATTGTGACTGTGCCTGCCGCACCCGTCTGCCCTACGCCTATTATCACCTGCCCGCCTGATATAACTGGTTGCCCTGGAGGTAGTATCGATCCTTCTGTTACAGGATTTGCGACTGCTCTTATAGACACTTCGCTCTGCGAGCTCGTAAATGTTTCTTTCAGTGACACCACCATACCTAACGACTGTCCAAACGCAGTTGTCATCAGAAGAACTTGGAGAGCTGAGATATCCACTAACCCTGCCAACTTCGCCACTTGCGAGCAGATGATCTCTTACACCGATACTGAGCCACCAGTCTTAATCGACTGCCCAACGGATACAATCCTAGATCCAGACCTTCCGACGTATACTTGGACTGACCCAACTATTATCGATGACTGTGGAGCATCACTCAGCTATAGCATCCCCAATGGATCTATCTTCCCTGTTGGACAAACAGTCGTAACTGCTTTTGCCACGGACATGTGTGGCAATATTGACTCGTGTAACTTCACTGTTACGGTCCCCGAAGAAGTACAACTTATGTGCCCACCCACATCACAGAGATGTGTAGACACTCTATTAACCATACCACTTCCAGATGCCATATCCGACTGTCCTCTATGTGCTGATAGTCCTGAGGATTGCATCACGATCATGACATCAGTCGATGACATAAGAGTAGAAGGGGAAGTGATCATATACGACATCACCTATGTGGCCCGTGATCTTTGTAATACTGATGACACGTGCAGTACGACGATAGTCTTAGATAACAACTCTTTTGTTGATTGTCCAGCTGATATAGTGATCGAAGCACCACCATTTGGTTTTACCGATGTGTCATGGACTGTACCGACTTATGAAACTTGCTGTGATGTCTGTATTGTGAGGCAGATCCCTGGCTTCCTTTATATGGGACAGTTTGGAGAATCTTTCTACTACTGCTCTTATGCTAGAGTAAACTGGGACAAAGCCAACAGAGAAGCTCAAGACATCGGCGGTCATCTTGTCGCCATTAATAGCGAAGCAGAAAATGAATTTTTATCACGACGACTGATAGATAGAGAAGCCTACATAGGACTCAATGATCTTGCTGAAGAAGGCAACTACCAGTGGACTAGTGGTGATCCATTTTCATACTCAAGATGGAAAAATTCACAGCCCAATGGAGGAGAAAGAGAAAATGTAACCGAGATGGATGCACAGGGATATTGGTATGACGTGGACGGCAGAGATAGACGAGAGTTTGTAGTAGAGATCACTGATTGTGTGCAGGTAACCCAAGTAGCGGGCCCCGAACCTGGGTCAAGATTTAGACTAGGTACTACAACTGTTACGTATGCAGGAGCAGATGGATGTGGTAATCGTGACTTATGTAGTTTTAGCGTGACCTTACTTCCATTTTCGGGCAACGAACTAGACACTTCATCTCCCCGTTCGCAAGCCGCTGAACTTGTCATCACCCCTAATCCTACTACCTCATTCCTTCAACTAAAAAGTCGACAAAAATTTACGAGAGTACAGATCTTCAACATGCAGGGTCAAATACTTCGTTACTGGTATTTTTCTGGTGTGTCAGAAAAGCGCCTCGATATAGAAGATCTTCCTAAGGGAGTACAATTAATCAAAGTCTCATTTGCCGATGGATCTGAGAAAACTGAAAAAATTGTACTTCTAGATTAATCTGCCAAGTATAATATAAGCAACTGCTTCAACAAGAATAGCCTTTTTGCTATCAGGCGATGTAGTCTGATTTATATAACTATTATTCTATCTTCAGAAGACAGAAAAATTAATAATGGGTAAAGATGTAACAACTAAAAAACAGGAGAACAAATTAGAATCCATAAACGCCAAGAAGGAATTCAAAATAAATAACTCGAGTGGCACATACGGAACGATTGCTGAGCCACGTAAATCGTTGTCAACATTTCTTAGAAATAAAAACAAGGCCGATATAGCTGTAGTAACTATTCTTGATCGAAAAGCCGCTATTTTAATTCGAATAACGACGACGCTTGTTTCTGCATTTATTGTATTCTATCACTACATCGATAAAAATGTAGCCCTAGGAAGTATAATTACTTATGTACTTATATCTGGCATGCTTATCACCTTGATATTATCATTGCTGGCAGCCAAGCCATTTGGTTGGGTTTTTAGCCGTGTTTTTAAAAAAGAAGTTTTACCAAAACACCCTAATCTTGAAGACAACATATACTTTGCTGTAGAACCCTGTACTCTCGAAGAATATGAAGAAGCCATGCGCAAAGTTGTACAAAGTCAGGATCTACAGTTAGGCAATCAAATTAGAGCCAACTACATGGTAACAAAAAATAATGGCGCTAAAGCCATTTTACTAGACGTAGCATATTTAGTATTTCTCCTCACCTTTATTATAATTGGAATAATCTTTATTTACAGTGAATTTTCTTGACCAGAATCAAGATGCATGTTCGATGGAAGGACTACAAAAAATTTTAAAGAACATCTACTAACTTCTCTAGCACAAATTTATTTACTCCGAGTGCATTATGGCTAGTATGTACTTCGATATTTTGATGGTCCGTTGTATCATCAAAATCACAGCATGCCTCCCACGGCACGATGCCATCTTGCTTTGTGTAGAATGCCACTGATGGGATCGGCACAGGCTCAGGTAAGCGAGACACCCAAGCCGGTTCATCTCCTTCTTTCTTACCTCTTATCATCTGCAGCATGGAGAATAACCAGGATGCATTATTCGGGGCATCGAGATATCGATATGGGGAAGCTAAGGTGATCACCTTCTTTACTTGATCGGGATGTTCGGCAGCTAGCTTTCGAGCATATAGTCCTCCAAGACTCCAACCAATAATCGTCATAGGTTGATCAGCCGCATGTTTCATCACTAGATCTGATAGCTCATCTGCTTGCTCAAGTCGAGCATAGTTTCTTCCTAGTCCCCAGTCGATAGTTTCATAACCTTGTCGGTCTAGAAAAGACCTAAGTGCGGCAGTCGATATGTGACTTGCTAGGAATCCGGGGATCACTAAGATTTTCTCACCGTCACTTTTCTTTTCGACTTCATGGTTCGTGATAAACTTATGAGATCTTATGCGATCATTGAGTGGTCGTACCCACTCAAGAAAAAATCTCCAAATAGCCGGTCGCTTTATCTTCTTCTCCAATAGTGCTTAGTAATTTGATGGGCAAACCATTATCACAAATTTACGTTCTCTTTTTAACCAACTTCACACATCATGGATCCAGTCATACTTGGACTAGTCGTAGTGCTTGCATTGAATCTGCTCATCTTCCCGATAGCATACAAGTTACAGACAGATCAGCTCACCGATATCACCTACGCTTTGAGCTTTGCATCGATAGCTGTCTATGGCTTCATAGCAGGTGGTGGATCTTCTAGTGCAATAAAGATGACGCTCTTTGGATTGATCATGTTATGGGCCATCCGTTTAGGATATTTTCTTTTGATCAGAGTGAAGAAGATGGGAGGAGATGCACGCTTTGATCAGATCAGGACTAATCCGAAGCGTTTCGGTAGATTCTTCTTGTTACAAGCCGTGAGTGCATGGATTATCTCACTTCCATTTTTATTCAGGCTTCTTTATCAACCTACTGATATATCAAGTTGGTCTGCTATATCCACTATCGAGTGGGTTGGCCTAGTCATGGCAGCATTGGGTCTTATCATTGAAGCTATAGCGGATCATCAAAAATCTGTCTACAAGAATGCTCCAGACAATGCTGGCAAGCTCTTCAAAGGTGGTTTGTATAAGATCGTACAGTTTCCTAATTATACTGGGGAGATTCTCTTTTGGGTTGGTATTTTTATTGCTAGCATTGCAGCGATTTTTGGACTGCGGTGGTTGACGATCTCAAGTCCGCTCATCATAATAGCTCTACTTATCTTCGTAACTGGTATACCACCTATCATAAGATCAAGAAAGAAGAGATATGGAGATAATCCTGAGTACCAACAGTACGTTAGCTCTACGTCAAAGTTGATACCTGGTATCTTCTAAGATGTTAGACCTTGCTGATGAAGACTTCTTTTATACTGTTATTCCATTTGCTACTTTTCATATGCTTTAGCTGTAACCAACCAGAGGAAGTCATAGAAGAAGTCTATCAACCTCGCAGCGAACACGAGGCATACACCATAGGACTACAGTCAACAGGCTTGGACCAATCAAGACTCGGTCAGCTTTGGTTAGGACAAGCCAATGAAGCTTTAGATAATCCCACACCGATAGAGACTCCTTATGCGGCTCATATTTACGTAAGTGATACAGAAGCGAAAGGGTTTGGATATAAGTTCGACGGACTCCTCGGACAGCGGATCACGATCAGCGTCGATGAAGACACTCCAGCATCAGGCCATGTTTTTATAGATCTCTTTCGCGCTAATCCAGAGGGAGAACTCGAGCACCTAGCAACGGCTGACTCTATCAATCATAACATCGTTTTTGAACCTCTTGCTAATCATACTTACCTCCTCCGCGTACAACCAGAGCTGCTCAAAAAAGGAAAATATAGAGTAGAAATTAAGAGTGCCCCAGCATTGGCATTTCCAGTAGCTGGCAGAGATAAGAGTGCCATCGGCAGTCTTTTTGGCGTGCCACGAGATGCCGGGCGACGGAAGCATCATGGCATAGACATCTTCGCGCGAAGACACACACCTATCATCGCTCCTAGTGATGGCTACATCAAGTCTACAGAACCTAATCTACTCGGTGGCAATGTCATCTGGATGAAAGATGACAACCGTAATCAAGTCTTATACTTTGCCCATCTTCAGGATGTCGTAGTTGAGGATGGAGATTATGTAACCAAGGGTGATACGATCGGCAGCGTGGGCAATAGCGGTAACGCCATCACAACTAGCCCACACCTGCACTTTGGTATCTATAGTGAAGGTCCAGTAGACCCTTATAATTTTGTCGTAACGAAGCGAACAAGATTCAAAAGAGAGTTGGCTAAGTCTTCTTTGATCGGTCAACATATTAGAACTAATAAACCGTCCAAGCTAAAGCTCCTGGATAGAGACGCTGGGTCGCTGACATTGATAGAAGATCAGCTTCTATTAGTACGTGGCACTACGGGCATCTACTACCATGTTGAGATTCCTGACGGCACTTCTGGACATATCTCTTATGTAGACATCGAAGAGTTATCAAGGCCGCTTCGAAAGCGACTGCCAGAGCAATCGGATATCTTAGATGAACCAACTGATGCTTCACTCATCATAGTAGAATCTACCTCTTTGCAAAAGGCAAAACCTCTTGCCCTTCACAAGGACTATACTTTCATTTCTATTGGTGATGAGTATCGATGGGTTCGATCTTAGTTAATTGAATTAAGAAGGGCTCACCATTATCCCTCCTCAAGCAGGGATAATGAACAATGACCTATATCTTCACCTCCTCATGAAAAATAACATACTCATCCCAAGACCCGAGATCAAAGGACTCATCTTCGATCTTGATGGCACGCTTGCAGATACTATGCCGATGCACATCGCCGCCTTTATCAAAGTTGCCGAAGACTACGGTGTTGAGATGACCGCTCAGATGATCCATGATCGCGCAGGCACTCCTACGCTAGATGTGATCAAAGACTTGAGTCAAGAATATGGCTGGTCTATGGATCCACATGAATTCAGAAGTCGCAAGACTGAAGTATATCTCGAGATGAAAAAGAAGGCAGGACCGATCCAGCCTATCGCAAAGATGGTAGAGATAGCCAACGCTAACAGAAGTATTAGACCCATGGGCATCGGTACTGGTACTATACGATCTAATGCCACTTTGGCCCTACGAGAACTTGAGATTACTGATTGGTTTGATATCGTTGTAACCGCCGATGATGTGATCGATCCGAAGCCTCATCCTGAGACATTCTTAAGGTGTGTCGAGCACTTTGGTCTTCAGCCTCATGAGTGCTTAGTATATGAAGACAGTCCAGTAGGTATCAAGGCTGCAAGAGACGGCGGCATGCATGCTGCGAATGTGGTAAGTCTTGAGTACTTTGCTCCCGAAGTATAAAATATGATAAAAGTTAAACCCTTTACTTTCAATGCCTTTCAGGAGAACACGTATCTCCTCATAGATCAAGAACATAAAGCTTGCATCATTATAGATCCCGGATGTAGTAATAGCTCTGAGGACCAAGTCCTCATCGACTTTATCACTGACAGTGGACTTACTCCTGTGCGACTCCTTAATACGCACTGCCACATAGATCATGTCCTTGGAAATCACATGATCGCAGACAAGTATGGTCTCAAGCTAGAAGCTCATAAAGGTGAAGAGGTTGTGCTCGCCGTTAACGAACAAGTTGCTAAGAAATATGGTATCTCATATACAGAGTCTCCTAAGATATCTGCCTACCTTGAAGAAGGTGACTCCTTTGTATTTGGTGGACAGAAAGTAGAAGTGCTCTTTACACCAGGCCACTCGCCAGCTAGCATCTGCTTTTCGATTCCTTCACAGAAAATACTGATCGGTGGAGATGTTCTCTTCAGAGGGAGTATCGGAAGAACAGATCTCCCTGGAGGTAATTTTGATACACTGATACATAGTATCAAGTCAAGACTCTGGCCACTGGATGATGAGACGATAGTTTACTCTGGACATGGGCCATCCACTACGATCGGTGTCGAGAAGTCCACAAACCCCTTTTTGTCGTAGGAGGTTTTTTCTCCTTGCTGTCGCTTCCTTTTAATTCGGTATTTTTCTCAGCGTAGCTCTTTTTGTCGGCTACTTTTTTGTCAGATTTCTTTTTGGAGTATTTCTCCTTGTTGGCTTTCTTTTTGTCAGCTCTCTTTTTAGAAGACTCTTCCTTGTTATCCCATTTCTTTTTGGTATCACTCTTTTTACTGACTTCCCTTTTGTCAGTTTTCTTTTTAGCGTAACTCTTCTTCTCGTCTTTCTTTGTACCGCTCTTCTTTTTATCGCTTTCGCCTTGGTCGTCTCCCTTTTGATCATTTCCGGAGAAGTGCTTCAGCATGATGATCTCCTTCATCTTAAGATTTCTAAACCAACCTCGCGGCAAGTCTTTTTTCGTGAGCCCTCCGTAGTAGACGCGATCCAGTCTGACGACTGTGTATCCAAGTGACTCGAAGATCCTTCTGACGATCCTATTCTTTCCCATGTGGATCTCTATGCCCACCTCATCGTTATCCGATCCGATGATCCAGTCTGCATCATCCACCATCGCCAATCCATCCTCTAGATGTAGACCTTTTTTGATAGCCTTGAGATGTTGCTCCGTGACGACTTTGTTAAGTATCACATGATATCGCTTCACTACTCCATGACTAGGATGAGTCAGCTTCTTGGCTAAGTCTCCATCGTTAGTAAGCAGTAATAATCCTGTTGTCATCCGATCTAATCTTCCGACTGGATAGATCCTCTCTGATACCTTGTTCTGAACGATATCCATGACTGTCCTGCGTGCCTTTTCATCAGAGGTGGTAGTCACCACATTTTTAGGTTTGTTCATCAAGATGTAGATCATCTTGCGGACAGGACGGACCACCTTCCCTTTGTATTCGACCTTATCTTCTTTTTGAACCTCATATGCCGGATTGTCTAGGACTTCACCATTGACCTTGACGGCGCCTGCCTTGACCAAGTCTCCAGCTTTCCTGCGAGAGCAGATGCCACTGTGAGCTATGTACTTATTAAGTCTCATATCACTTTCGTAAATGTAGCAAGCTTATACTCGATTCAACTAATGTCTTGTGAAAATAAAGGTCCACCTATAGTATGGCCAGAAGGTACCAACTGCAGAGAAATTAGTTTGTCATGATTTTTGATAAAAAATGCACGCCAAACGAACTTTGAGTAATCATAAAACCGTGGGTTGACACCCACGTCTACAAATATTTTACCTCTACGAGGTAATCCTATTTGGGACTAAAGAAATAGCTTGCAGTATTGTATTTACATCGGACCTAGTCCGATACGACGTAGTTCAATCTGTGAACGAAGTAGTGATGAGTCATCATCACCTGATGCGCAAGAGTGAATCAGTGAGAGAACCATAACCAACTGGATGATGGCATTGAGCATGAAAACTGATAATTGATCATGGCATTGAGCCAAAGGAGACTTTATTTTTCAGAAGCGTTATTCTAAGTCATGGTTCAATAATCTTTTGGCTCGATCCCTAAAGACGAAAATACTAGAAAGGACTATCGTCCTTATTCATCTTAGACGGTCGTGTGATCATGGCCATCGGATCTCTAAAGTCAGCTCCACCTGGCTGGCTAAAAGTATTAAAGTTACCGTCCTCAAATCTCACATACTCCGGCACAAATCTGAGCTCTACAGTATCCAAACTACCGTTACGATGCTTGGCTATGATGATCTCAGCTAGATCTTTTGGTTTATCAAAATCGTCATCCATCTCATAGTAACCAGGACGATAGATAAATGTAACGATATCAGCATCTTGCTCGATCGCACCTGACTCTCTCAAATCCGAAAGGACAGGACGCTTACTTCCTCCCCTTGTCTCTACGGCTCTACTTAACTGGGATAGAGCGATGACTGGTACGGTTAGCTCCTTGGCAAGTCCCTTAAGTGCTCTTGATATAGAACTGATCTCTTGTTCTCGGTTACCTTTCTTCTGATTAGGAGCTGCTGTCATCAGCTGTAAGTAATCGATAACGATCAGTCCGATATCATGATTTTGCTTGAGTCGTCTACACTTCGCACGGAGTTCGAAGATGTTGATGGCAGGTGTATCATCTATATAGATCGGTGTCTCTGCCATGTTATCTACAGACTGATTCAGTGACTGCCACTCTGACTCTGTAAGTTGACCGTTACGAAGTTTATGACTATTGATACTTGCATCCATCGCGATGAGACGCTGGACGAGCTGAGTATTGGCCATCTCAAGTGAGAAGATAGCAACTCCCTTTCCTGCTAGTGCGGCATTACGTGCTAACGAAAGTGTGAAAGCTGTTTTTCCCATACCAGGACGAGCCGCGATGATGATCAAGTCAGAATTCTGCCATCCAGAAGTCAACTTATCTAAATCTTTAAATCCTGTAGGCACTCCGGTGATCGCTCCTTCTTTCTGAGAGATGGCTTCTATCTCTCTTCTCGTCTTGATAGCTAGTGCGCTTAGCTTTTCATAACCCGTGTTAAGGTTAGTGTCTGTTATGTCATAAAGATTCTGCTCAGCTTCATCGAGTAACTCAAAGACATCCTTCTCATCAGTATAACTCTCCTTGATGGTGAGCGTAGATACACGTATCAGTTCTCGCTGGATATATTTTTGAGCCACGATTCTAGCGTGATACTCTATGTTAGCCGAGGAAGCGATCTTATTAGTAAGCTCCAAAAGGAAGTTAAGGCCTCCAATGTCTTTGAGCTTCTTAGCCTTCTTGAGTGTCTCGTGGACAGTAAGCAGATCTATAGGCTGCGACTTCTCGAAGAGGTCCAACATCACACTATAGATCTCTCCATGGACATCACTATAGAAACTTTCTTTTCTGAGGATCTCGATGACAGACGGCAGTCCATCTCTATCTACAAGTATGGCTCCTAATACAGCTTCTTCGAGCTCCAAGGCTTGAGGCATAACTCGTCCATAAAGAAGTGTATTGATGTCCACGTCTGGAGCTACCTTCTTCATCTTACCGCCCTCCATGGGCTGTAGTGCCTTTCCCTCTGCCATACTCTTTAATTCCTACTTAGATAATTAGAAACTAACCGATGAATACCGGTTGTGTCTAGTGAAGCGCGAAGCTAATTATTATCACTACTAAGCTACACATATGTAAGTTATGGCAAATATGTATGCTGCACAAACAGTGTTAGTATACCTCACATTTCCGGTGGATAGCATGTGCAAAACGTCTTTGCGGTGTGGATAACTAAATTTGGCCTCCACAAGGCTCTGTTATTGAGACATTTACGAAAGTGATAATATTAAAATGTCTTGTGCAAAGATTATCTGAACAACTACAGATCTCTCTCTTTCACTTTGAGCTCGATCAAGTCGTCAGTCTTCCTGATACTATTGATATAATGATACAAGTGAGTGCATCCTAGCAGTAGGACGGCCAGCATACTTGGAGCGATCACTATGGAGAAGGCCATGGTCATAGACTCTTCCTGCCCACGATGAGATAGATACCAAAGTGCGGCACTTACTATAGATGACGAGAAGATCAAGATGAGCGCTACGAGCTTTATCGTCGTAGACTTAAAACTAAAATAGGATCGATAAGACTTCTCGACCATCTTGCGATATCGTCGATCTCTAGGGTGCATGCCCAGAAGTTGCTTTCCGATATTTAAGGCTGACTCATACTGTAGTGTCTCATAATACGCCTCAGTCTTGATGAACAAGAGATGTTCATAAGTTCGCGAGGGTATGAACTCTACATTGTGAAGGAAGACGTATTCGATCACGTCATCGATCATCGTAAGTAGATCATCGTATCTCTCTAGTGCGTATAGAGAGTGAACATAGTGGTAGGTGCAGTAATATTGGTCATAGTCGTCGAGCGTCTCTAAGAGATTAGCATGTTCTTCTAGATAGATAATCCTTTCTTGGTGATCATCTTTGTCTATCTGATCTAGTATCTCCTTAATCGGCTCCTGAGTCCACCTTTCCATCAGTTCCGTTTATCTTTTCCCCAAGATAACTTCTCTTGGATTGTCTCTCTAAAAGATTGATGATCTAATCTGATCAATTTGGTCGAAAAGTGACACTTACGAAGCACAAGCTCATGATCCGCAGTTACTTTCTGATAACGAGAATCTAACGTCGCCAGAAAGTTTTTTGTTCGTCCTTCCACTTCTATGGTGATAACAGATTTATCAGAGATAACCAGTGACCTCACATTGAGATTGTGAGGTGCGACTGCTGTCATCACCATATTACCAGACCCCGGAAAAACAATAGGGCCTCCACAACTCAGGGAGTAACCAGTCGACCCTGTGGGTGTCGCGATGATCAATCCATCTGCCCAGTAAGAGTTCAGATAGTCCCCATCTAAATAAGTATGGATACTGATCATCGATGAGGTGTCTCTTTTGTGCACCGCAAAATCATTAAGCGCAAAGTTGAGATCGCCGAAGATGTTTGGATCAGAATCCAAGGTCAGCATACTTCTAGACTCCACCTGGTATTTGCCGGAGGCAACTTCCTCCAGAGACTTTTCGATGTTCTTTTTTTCGACGGCAGCTAAAAATCCTAACCGTCCAAGATTTATACCTATGATCGGAGTCTCTAACTCTCGGATCAAACATGTAGCTCCTAAGATGGTCCCATCACCACCTAATGTAAGAGTCACGTCTGGCCCCCAATCCTTTAGCTGCTGATGATCTTGGATGATAGTTACAGGAAAGTCAAGATTATGATCCGCCATAAACTGAGCAAGATTTTCGCTTGCAGCAGCCTTCCATTCGTACTTTCTGAAAGACTCAAGTAACAACTTAAGAGAAGTCAAGTAATCTGGCTGGACATGCCGCGCATATAGTAGGACCCGTTTCATCTATTCTCGTCTACCTAACGAATGTACGGCATAATACAATGCTGTTCAGGAGCATAACATCTAAGGGATTGATTATCATCAGATTAGTCACTTGCATAGGGTTGACTTAGTCGTCTGTATAGTCTAGCTTTATAGCTGAGAGTTGATCCATGAAGTTCTTGAACACCTACAGCATCATGAGATGTACGTCAATTAGTATTTTGATGAGACATCATAGCACTTCCAACTCGACCGAACCACCAACTTCAGACTTTCAAAAAGACCTAATAAAGTAGTAGACTTATATGGCTGATATGCGTGATACACAAGGTTCTTCCAGTTATAACACCCTTATAAAAAAGCTGGATGGCTTTATCCGCAAATACTATTCTAATAAGATACTAAGAGGTACGCTGATCACAGTTGGACTCTGTGTAGCTCTGTTTCTGATCTATGCCTTCTTGGAAGACCGCTTTTATTTGTCTCAGGGAGGACGTAAAGTCTTGTTTTTCTCGTACCTCATCATGTTGATTTCCTCGGTCGGATACTTCATTGTCTATCCACTCCTGAGCTACTTTAGACTAGGTAGCTCGATAAGTCACGAGCAAGCTGCAGGTATACTTGGTGATCACTTTACAGATGTACAAGACAAACTAGTCAATGTCCTTCAACTCAATAAAGAAACATCGGCAGATAATTCGCTAGTGATCGCTAGCATCGAGCAGAAAGCCGAGAAGATCAAGTTGATACCCTTTCGCCAGGCGATCGACCTAGGAGCTAACAAGAAGTATCTGAAGTATGCACTGCCTCCGGTTTTGATGCTTGTGTTTTTACTCTTCGCAGCACCAAGTATGATCACAGATAGTACCAATCGGATCATCAATAACAATAAAAGTTTTGAGCGCGCAGCACCTTTTCATTTCGCTTTCGCAAATGAAGAACTTGAGGTAATACAGTATGAAGACTATCGACTACAGATCACCGTCGATGGAGAGCAACTACCTGCGGAAGCCTATATAGAAGTGGATGGTTATCAGTATAGACTGAACAAAGAATCAGCTAATACTTACTCATATCTATTTGCCAATGTCAGAGAAGATACTGACTTCAGAGTCTATGCAGGTAGGTATGGTAGTGACACGGAGACTCTTAACGTACTACCAAAGCCTAAGATGGTAGACTTCCAGATAGAGTTGTCCTACCCACGATACACGGGACGTAGATCAGAAGTGCTCAAAAGTACAGGAGACTTCACTGCACCAGAAGGAACAAAAGCTAGTTGGACATTTGATACGAAAAGTACGGATGATGTGTCACTTACCTATGGTGATGATGCACCTATCAATCTTGATAAATCTAGTGACATCACCTACGCTTATAATAAGTCCATCTATAGCGATGTATCCTATTCTGTAGCTCTTCACAATGATGAAGTACGAGATGGAGATTCTCTTGCCTTCTTTATCAATGTGATCAAAGACCAATACCCACAGATCAATGTAGAAGTGGTAAAAGATAGCACAGCTGAAGACCTCTACTACTTTATAGGAAGTGCGTCAGATGATTATGCACTAACGAAACTGAAGTTTGTCTTTGAGCAAGTCAATGAACAGGGCATCACTGTACAACAAGGAAGCAAAGACCTCCCTCTCAATATTACTTCTCAGACGGACTATGACTACATCATGAATGTAGCTGACTATGACCTCAAGCCAGGGGATAAGTTAAACTACTATTTTGAAGTTTTTGATAACGATGGGATCCATGGGGCTAAGTCAAGTAAGACTTCTGTGATGGCTCATCAAAAGAAAAGCATCAAAGAACTCAAACAAGAGGAAGAAGCTAACGAGGAGAAGATCAAAGATAAACTCAAAGATGGTATCAAAGAGTCGAAAGAGATACAGGAGCAACTAGAAAAACTCCGTGAGAAACTTCTTCAAAAAGAACAACCAGATTGGCAAGATAAGGCAGAGCTCGAAAAGCTATTAGAGCGTCAGAAGAACCTACAGGAAAATCTGAAAGACATACAAAAAGCCAATCAGCAGAATCTTGACAATCAGAAAGAGATGCAATCCCTTTCTCCTGAGCAACAAGAGAAGCAAGAGCGCATGCAGGAGCTGATGGAAGAGATGGTAGATAATGAGATGCAAGATCTCATGGAGAAAATCCAGGAGCTCATGCAAGAGCTCAATAAAGAAGAGTCACTTGAGATGCTCGAAGACTTCCAGATGAATGAAGAGCAGATGGAAGAGCAGATGGAAAGACTTGAAGAGCTCTACAAGCAGCTAGAGGTCGAAAAGGAAATGAATGAGCAGATCGATAAGCTCGAAGAACTCAGTGAAAAACTAGATGAGCTAAGCGAAGAGACGAAAGATCCAGATGCCAATCAAGAAGAACTTGAGAAGGAGCAAGAAGAGATCAACGAGGAGTTTGAAAAGCTCAAAGAGGAGATGGAAGAAACATTCGAGAAGAATGATGAATTAGAGCAGCCTCAACCTCTTAGTGACGATATGCCAGAGCAAGCAGAAGAGGTCAGTGAAGAACTAGAGGAGAGTCAAGAGTCACTAGAAAAGCAGGAGAACTCTAAAGCCTCAGAATCACAGAAAGGTGCTTCACAAAAGATGAAGCAGATGGCAGCAGGCATGCAGCAGCAGATGCAAGCCGGTGAGTCAGAACAGATGACCGAAGACATAGAAACGCTAAGACAACTTCTAGAAAATCTTGTCACACTTTCTTTTGATCAAGAGTCACTTGTAGGATATATCAATCGCACTGTAGTGAATACCCCACGGTATACGTCCTTAGTACAGGACCAGATGAAGATCGCAGATGACTTTCAAGTTGTACAGGATACATTAGCTGCACTGGCCAAGAGAAATCCTGATCTAGAGACCTTCGTATTAGATAAGGTGACAGAAGTAAAACACAACCTTGGCGCTAGTCTTACCCAACTGGAAGGCAGAAAAAAACCAGAGGCTAACCAAAGCCAGAGGACAACCATGACTAACCTCAATGACTTGGCATTAATGTTGTCTGAAAGTATGCAGCAGATGCAACAACAGATGGCTGGCATGATGTCAGGAAGTCAGATGTGTCAAAATCCTGGCAACAGTAAAGGCCAGGGCAAAAAGGGTAAACAAAATGGGCCAGGAGATAAGATCTCTGAAGGGCAAGAAGAGATGTCAGACCAGTTGAAGGAGATGATGAAGAAGCAAGGCAAAGACGGAAAAAGTGGTGGTGAAGGCAATAGTGCTAAAGACTTTGCAGAAGCTGCGAAGAGACAGGCCGCACTGCGCAAGGCCTTAGAGCGACTTGCAAAGGAACAGCAGGAAAATGGTCAAGGTGCATCAGATGATCTCCAAAAGATCATCGATGAAATGAATAAGCAAGAAATAGATCTTGTCAATAAGAGATTAGATAACGAGATGCTCAGTCGCCAGCAGGAGATCCTTACGCGTCTCTTAGAAGCAGAGTCCGCCCAAAAAGAAAGAGAGCTCGACGATAAACGAAAATCCGAAGCAGGACAGGATATCAAAGATGAGCTTCCCCCTTCGATAGAAGAATACATCAAAAAGCGCAAGTCCTTACTTGAGCAATACAAATACGCATCTCCCCAGATGAAGCCATACTATAAGCAACTCGTGGACGAGTATTATAAGAAACTAAAGCGAGCCTAACCAACTAGTATGAGAGATCAAACTTTAAAGCTGCCTTCCAGTGCTAACAGCATCTGTAAGCTTGAAGAGTTCATTCAGTGTATAGCGGATAAATATGAAATCCATGCTGCGAAGTATCCTGATATCTTAATCAGTCTTACTGAAGCAGTTAATAATGCTATCATACACGGGAATAAAGAAAGTGACAACAAGTATGTCCATGTAGAGCTAAAGAAAACTACAGATGGGTTGTCATTTACAGTGCATGATGAAGGATCAGGATTTAATCCTAAAAGTATACCTGATCCAACCACCACCGAGCACTTGGATTGTTGTGGCGGTCGAGGTGTCTTCTTGATGAGACAACTTGCCGATGAGGTAAGGTACCTCAATGATGGAAGGTCCGTCTGTATGGACTTCTCCATATGACAGAAGATCTGATCAATGTCCACATCGAAGATGTGGAATATACCTACCCTTCCTTACTACATTTACGAAAGTGGATTGGTGACTGCGTAGTCACTGAAGAAAAAGAAGTGGGTCCACTGAACATCATCTTTTGTTCTGATGCATACCTTCTCGAGTATAACAAGACGTATCTCCAGCACGACTACTATACTGATATTATCACTTTTGAGTATGCAGCAAATCCTGTCGAAGGCGATCTTTATATCAGCTTAGATCGAGTGAAAGACAATGCCGCATCTAGAAGTATAAGTCTGCAAGATGAAGTGGATAGGGTCATCGTACATGGCGTCCTTCATCTTTTAGGGTATGCTGATAAGTCAGAAGACGAGAAAAAAATGATCACCGAGAAGGAAGATTTCTACCTCTCTAAGCGCCACAAATGATTACGATAAAAGTTAGCTTAGAAGAAGTCTAAATAACTCGTGAGACCTCTGTGAATTTAAGTCGGCGGCAAGAATCATTAATTTTGTACGATAGTGAGTTAACGATTGATTGCTACTGTAATCGTAGCTCTCTTACAACAAAACATAACAGATGAATTGGTTACTCAATTTTTTCACCTCAAGCATAGGTAGAAAGATCATCATGTCCTTGACTGGTCTCTTCTTGATACTTTTCTTGACAGTACATCTCGCTGGTAATCTTCAGCTCTTATTTGGAGATGGCGGTAAGGCTTTTAATATCTATGCTCACACAATGGGTCATCATCCTTTGATACAGACTGTATCAATAGGCAATTTCTTTTTCATCATACTGCACGCTATCCAGGGTATCATGATGTACTTCAAGAATAAGTCAGCAAAAGGATCCAGTTACGCCGTGATACCAAAGAATAACACATCATGGGCCTCGAAAAATATGGCCTTTCTAGGCACTTTGATTTTGGCTTTCATCTTGATGCACCTTGGACACTTCTATTTCATATTTAAGTTTGGCAATAGTGTGCCGATGGTTTCTTATGACGGAGTAGAAGTGCTGGATGCATACAGCAAGGTCGTATATGTCCTTACTAATCCACTTTGGTTAGCCTTATATCTAATAGGACTTGCTGTTTTAGCTTTCCACCTGAATCATGGATTTGCAAGTGCCTTTCAGACGCTTGGATTGAGCCATAAAAAGTACACACCGATCATCAGTATGGCAGGTAAGGCATACTCCTTTTTGATACCTGTAGGATTTGCCATCATCCCTATCTACTTATACTTAACCACATAGACCGATAGTAATCATGACATTACAACATAATATACCCGAAGGTCCGCTAGAAGAAAAGTGGATCAATTATAAATCTAAGATGAACCTCGTTGCTCCTAACAATAAGCGACGTATAGAAGTCATCGTAGTCGGTACTGGTCTAGCTGGTGCTTCGGCGGCGGCTACACTAGGAGAACTAGGCTATAACGTGAAGTGCTTCACTTTCCACGATAGCCCAAGAAGAGCACATAGTATCGCCGCTCAAGGAGGTATCAACGCCGCCAAGAATTATCAAAATGATGGCGATAGTGTCTACAGATTATTCTATGATACGATTAAAGGTGGTGACTATAGATCTCGAGAAGCTAACGTGCACCGACTTGCAGAAGTCAGTGTCGATATCATCGATCAGTGCGTAGCACAAGGTGTACCCTTTGCCAGAGAGTACGGTGGGCTTCTTGAGAATCGATCATTTGGTGGTGTGCAGGTGTCTCGTACATTTTATGCTCGAGGTCAGACAGGACAGCAGTTACTCATAGGTGCTTACCAAGCCTTATCAAGACAGATATCGCTCGGTCAAGTTGAGATGCATAATCGCCATGAGATGCTTGATATCGTCAAAGTCGATGGTAAGGCCCGAGGCATCATCACACGTAACCTGCTAACAGGCGAGCTAGAGCGCCATGCAGCACACTGTGTTGTGCTTGCCACAGGTGGTTATGGCAATGTCTTCTACCTCTCCACTAATGCTATGGGCTCTAATGTGAGTGCCGCATGGAGAGCAGTAAGAAGAGGAGCACTTATGGCTAATCCATGCTATACACAGATTCATCCGACTTGTATCCCAGTATCTGGAGAATATCAGTCAAAGCTTACGCTGATGTCTGAGTCTCTCCGTAATGATGGTCGTGTCTGGGTACCTAAAAAAGTAGAAGATGCAGAGGCGATAAGAAAAGGAGAAAAGACAGGACTCGATATAGCTGAAGAGGATAGAGATTACTATCTAGAAAGAAGATATCCAGCGTTTGGTAACCTCGTACCTCGTGATGTAGCATCACGTGCTGCCAAGGTAGCTTGTGATGAAGGAAAAGGAGTGGCGCCGACAGGACTTGCAGTATTCCTTGATTTCAAAGATGCCATGGTACGCTACGGTAAATCCAAAGCCATCTCTGAAGGACTTGGCGATAAGGCTAACTTCGAAGCACTAGGAAAAGAAGTAATCGCCGCCAAGTATGGTAACCTCTTCCAGATGTATGAAAAGATATCAGGTGAGGACCCGTATACATATCCGATGAAGATCTTCCCAGCGGTACACTATACGATGGGTGGTGTCTGGGTCGACTATAATCTACAGACTAATGTCCCAGGACTCTTTGTGCTTGGAGAAGCTAACTTCTCTGATCATGGAGCTAACAGGCTCGGTGCATCTGCACTGATGCAAGGACTCGCAGATGGATACTTTGTGATACCATATACGATTGGTCAGTTTTTATCAGATGAGATAAGAACACCTAAGTTCGGTACAGATCTTCCAGAGTTTGAAGAAGCCGAATCAGATGTCAAAAACAGACTCGAGAAACTTCTTTCGATCAACGGTAGTCAGACGGTAGAGTCTTTTCACAGAAGACTTGGAAAGATCATGTGGGAATACTGCGGTATGTCACGTAATGCAGAAGGACTAGCTAAAGGCAGAGATATGATCCGTGAGTTGAGAGCAGAATTCTATAGAGACGTCTTCGTACCTGGTACTTCAACAGAGTATAATCCAGAGCTAGAGAAAGCTGTACGAGTAGCAGACTTCCTTGAGCTTGGGGAGATATTTGCCGTAGATGCCTTGGATAGAAATGAATCTTGCGGCGGTCACTTCCGAGAAGAGTCAAAGTCTGCCGAAGGCGAAGCAAAGCGTGATGACGAAAACTATACCTACGTCTCTGCTTGGGAATGGTCAGATGACGGTAATCACATCTTACATAAGGAGGAATTACAATTTGATAACGTAGAGCTCAAGACTCGATCTTATAAATAACCCTAGAACACCTAAAACAACAAAGCTATGAGTGGAGATATGAATCTTACTTTGAATGTCTGGAGACAAGAAGGACCACATGCTAAAGGCAAGTTCGAATCATATAAGGTCAAGGCGAATGAGCATATGTCTTTCTTAGAGATGCTCGACGTACTTAACGAACAGCTTCTGACAGAAAAGAAAACACCGATCGTCTTCGAACACGACTGTCGTGAAGGGATCTGCGGATCTTGCAGCATGGTGATCGATGGCCGGCCGCATGGACCGCAGACCGGTACCACGGCTTGTCAGCTTCATATGAGACACTATAAAGACGGTGACACTATCGTTGTAGAGCCATTCAGAGCAAAGGCTTTTCCTATTCTCAAAGACCTATCCGTAGATCGAACTGCTTTTGATAATATCATCCAAGCAGGTGGCTACATCTCAGTTAACACTGGACAAGCGGTAGATGGTAACTCCATTCCTATCGAACAAGATCTTGCTACGAAGGCATTTGACTCAGCGACTTGCATCGGATGTGGCGCTTGTGTCGCGGCATGTCCTAATGGCTCTGCCATGCTCTTTACATCTGCGAAGGTGACTCACCTCGGTGTTCTACCACAAGGAAAAGTAGAGCACACGAAGCGTGTGAAAAACATGGTAGCTCAGATGGATAAAGAAGGATTTGGTATGTGCTCTAATATCGGTGCATGCGAGGCCGAGTGCCCTAAAGAAATCAGTCTGGATAACATAGCTAGACTCAACCGCTCCTATACTGCGGCGATGCTAGGGTCCGAGTAGATCACTTTCGTAAATGTTTCTTTTCAGAAAGAAGAGCAATCACTCTTTTAGCAGTGGCTCTTAAGTCGATTATAGTAGACTAAGCTTTCTTGATACAAGGGCTCTAGACTTTTAGATAAAGTCCGTGAGCTCGTTTCTTGTTTTTCAAAGCCTGTACTCTTCCATACATTCTGATACCAATACTTCGCCCACACACCATCCTCTGGGATGGGCCCACTTGGCCATGACAACATCGACCTATCAAATGGTATCTCAAGCTTCTCACAGAGCAGCTGCAGTTCTTGTTCTGGATCAGTGAGGATCGTGTTAGAGTCTATCACGATAGGCTTCTGACCTTGAGAGATCAGGTAATCATAAATCTGCCATTCCATCTCTAGTGCTATGTCAAGCATAGTTGGGTGCTCCACGACCTCCGCAAATGAAGCAATCAGTTGATAGGGATCACGTATCAAAAACACGTTAGTCAAGTCTTTTAGAAAGTCGAGTTGTACATCTATATAGTGATGCGCCATCCCCTTGATAAAGTAGACAGGTAAGTCCAATGGTTGAAATATTAGATCCTCTTTGACCTTCACCATATCGTTAGGCAGACTCGCAAGTGTCTCTTCCCTTCCTGGGTGATAATCGATACCTGTATGCTTGAGATAATATCCGTACATCGGCTCGTCTACGACTCTTGTATCATCGCGATTAGCAAATGAATACATCAGAGCTGTGGAGATGTTACGTGGCCCAGAGATCAGGTTGATCCGCTTAGTCATCATCAAGAGCTTCAGGATGCCAAAAGAGCTCATCAAAATTTGGGATCTTATTGTTGATTACCTCTACACCTTCACTTTCAAGTAGCTCTTGCATAAGTGTCGGTGTCTTGAAGTGTACTCGTCCAGAAAGCTCTCCTTTACGATTCACTACACGGTGCGCTGGGACATCTCCCATGCTACTTTTATTGGATTGGGTAAGTGCCCATCCTACCATGCGCGCAGATCCTAAAGAAAGATAGTCAGCTATAGCACCATAGTTCGTTACTCGGCCTTTAGGTATCTTTTGTGTCACATAATATACTAGGTCGAAGTAACTTTGGTGCTTCATAATACTTTATCGATGTTAACACGACGTGTCATAGCCGCAGATATAACAAACTTAACAGATGCCAGATATTTCGCTGCTCGTGGCGTTGATTATTTGATGTTTGATTTGAGTCGGCTGCCACTAGACAAGCTGTTGGAGATCAAAGAGTGGGTAGAAGGACCTTCTGCTATACTACTGGTGGATGACACTTCGATCAACCTTGTAGAAGAAGCAATCCTTAAGGTAAATCCTGCAGCAGTGATCAGCAAGAACGCTCAAGTGCTTGGAGAGCTACAACACTTTCAAGCCCATGTCGAGATCGCTCATCTCCAAGCCCATCAACTCGAACTTGATGGGGAGGTCTTTAAGCAGATCTCGGCGGCTGATGTTCTTTCCTCTTTAGATGAAGAAGATGGTATCATTCTTTCTGGCGGAGATGAAGAAGAAGTTGGCCTTAAAGACTTTGATCTACTTGATACGATCTTAGATGAGATAGAAGAAAATTAGACATTATCCTTATATCCAAACAGAAGAAGCTATAACGAGAGTCATACCATCCTCACTCTTCAAGGCGTGGTAAAACACTCCATCTTCTTCTCCTAAGGCTATCGTTAACACTTGACTTGGCTTTACTTCAGACTTCAGGTGGATAGTAAAAGATCTCAAGGTCTTATTCTTATGGATATCATCTGGAATACCATGGAGCAAAAGTCGTGATGTAACGACGTTATTGACATGACCATTCCAGTCAGTATCGTAGTGGCCTACGCGGTGTTGATAGACATCCTCAAGCTTTGGAAGTTTTAATTTTTGCACTGGTAGTGGTAAGTTCTGTCCAGGTTGTAATTCCTGCATGTCCACAAGTCGTTGAGGTATCGGGCTAAGGCGGCGAGTTTCAAGATTCATCAACGTCCAAGTAGATGGAGCACAAGCAAGAGTTTCTCCGTTTTCGCCTAGAATCCAAAAGTCTCGATATGCAAAAACCCGAGCTATACCAGCAGGATAGGTGATCACTCTTACTTTTTCGCCCAACTTAGGGTAGCGATACACCCGTAGTTCCTTGCGTAGTAAAACCCAATTAGAGTTGGCCATATCCTCATCCCACATCGAAAATTTGAGCTGGATCGCATTATGCATAGAGCCTTCTTGCATCAACATCAGCAAAGCAGGTGGTACTACTTCATTATTTGGTCCTACTTCATGAACTCTAATGACAAAGGGTTCATCAAATGCTATAGAGGGGACCTCTTCTAAGCTGTATTTGTTTGGATCGATCTTGTCTAAAATTTGATCCGCGAAACTAGAACATCCAAATCATTTACAAAAGTGAACTGAACGAGAATACATCAAGGTGAAGAAATAATATCTTAGCTCACATCAATAAATAACTTCAAAGTCATGTCGAAAGTAGTCATCGGAGAGAAAGAATACTTCAAGGGTATCAAAGCAATCAAATATGAAGGGCGCAAGTCCAAGAACCCTCTTGCTTTCAAATGGTATGATCCTAGTAAACGGGTCGCAGGCAAGACGCTTAAGAATCATTTCCGATTTGCTGTAGCCTACTGGCATACCTTCTGTAACGAAGGAGGCGACCCCTTTGGGCCAGGCACTAAAGTATACCCATGGTCTACTTCTGATGATGCGGTACAAAGAGCGAAAGATAAAATGGACGCGGCCTTTGAGTTTATCTCTAAACTCGGTGTCGAATACTTCTGCTTTCATGATGTGGATCTTATCGATGAAGGAGACACTCTCAAGGAAACTGAAAAAAGACTTGATATCATCACCGACTACGGCAAGCAAAAACTTCGTGGTAATAACATCAAAGTGCTTTGGGGTACAGCGAACTTATTTTCTAATAAACGCTATATGAATGGCGCGGCTACTAATCCTGACTTTGACGTAGTAGCATATGCAGGTGCACAAGTCAAAAATGCCATCGATGCTACCATCAAACTAGGTGGCGAAAACTATGTCTTTTGGGGCGGTAGAGAAGGCTACATGTCCTTGCTCAACACGAACATGAAAAAAGAGCTGGACAACTTTGCTCAGTTCCTTCACATGGCCAAAGACTACGCAAGAAGAAAAGGTTTTAAAGGATACTTCTTCATAGAGCCAAAACCCATGGAGCCATCGAAGCATCAGTATGATTTTGATGCAGCCACTTGTCTTAATTTTCTAAGGCAGTATGATCTGATGGACGACTTCAAACTTAATTTAGAAACTAACCATGCTACCCTAGCTGGGCATACCATGCAACACGAGATGCAAGTAGCTGCAGATGCGGGCGCTCTAGGAAGCATGGATGCTAATCGCGGAGACTATCAAAATGGATGGGATACAGATCAGTTTCCAGTAGACCTTTACGAACTCACAGAGCAGATGCTTATCCTATTAGAAACGAAAGGCTTTAAAGGTGGTGGCATCAACTTTGACGCAAAAACTAGAAGGAATTCCACCGACTTAGCAGATATATTTTATGCTCACATAGGCGGTATGGATAATTTTGCACGAGCTCTTATTATCGCAGATCAGATTATGAAAGAGTCTGATTATAAAAAACTGCGTAGAAAAAGATATGCTTCTTTTGAAAGAGGACAAGGCAAGCTCTTCACTCAGGGTAAGTTAAAACTTACAGACCTACACAAGCTTGCTTCTAAAAAAGGAGAGCCAAAGCAAATCAGTGGTCAGCAGGAGTTATTTGAAAATCTTGTTAATCAGTTTATTTGATCTTTATTCCGAACTCCGCCTCTTCACAGTAATTGTCTATTCTGAGAATGTTCGAACCACTAAAACTGGAAACAGGTAATATTTCTATTTCTTTTGAGATGAACTCAACTCCTTCAATGCTATCTACTTGAATAGATAAAAAGTCGGATGAAAAATATTGGTTAGTATCAATCGAAGAGATATGAAGTGTGTCTGAAATTCCCCCACAGTCAAATAAAAACGTATTAAGTTGTAAAATCTCACCTTTAACATGATCAATAACATATAGCTCATTATTATGATCCTCTCCAAAAGAAACGTAGTTTCCATTGATCGTTGTGCTATTCATATCATTCCAACATGACACTTCATCTTCAGAAGAAACACACATCATCTTGTTCGTAAAATCAGCGAAAATATACTTTCCAATTAATGAAGGATTTTGTATTCCTCTATAAACATATCCTCCAGTTATACTACTAAAGAAATTATGCTTGCCATAGAAAAATGGTTCTATTAAGTTTAAGGTATCATCCAAGTAGCAAGAAAATTCCGGGTGTTTTAAAGGGCCTTCATAACAACCCCATCCAAAATTTCCAGGTTCAAGTATATTTATTTCTTCATAACTATTCCACCCAACTTCTCCGATATAAATATTCTCAGAGATTATATCTTGAGTTATTCTCCAAGGGTTTCTGAAGCCAAAAGCAAAAATCTCGCTAAGTATTTGAAGACTATCAACATATGGATTATCTAAAGGTATTTTATAATTTCTACGTTGATCGCCTGGAAAATCGTCCCCATGGATATCTAGTCTCAACACTGATCCTCTATAGGTTAATGGGTTTTGTCCGTTAATTTTTGGAGCATCATTTAAGTCTCCATCTCCTTTAGGTAAATACAGATAACCATCTGTTCCAAATAGAGGATTACCTCCTTGATGAAACCATACTAAGTTGTCATCTGCAAAAATGATTCTTTCACTATCAAAGACTATAGTATCTTCTTCAATTTTGAATTCTGAAAGTCTCGAATCAAAAAAAGTTGTATCGTATGTATAATGCACATATATATAAGGGCTGATTGGGAAATCAGGGTGGAGAGCAAGACCATATACTCCATTTGCAATTGTGTCTCTTACATTTGGTATTATACCCATGACTTCTGTAGAATCTTTCGTTAAGTCAGGTATGTACTTTATAGTGCCTTTTAGTTCCGACACTATAAATCCATCCTTATAAGAAACCATATGTGTAGGTGAATTAAAGCCAGTAAAAGCCGTAGATAAAGTAGGTGTTTGGCTCTTTGACCAAAATGGTAACGTCACTAAAAAAATCAAAAGTATCAGTCTCATCATCGAATCCTTGTTAACGAAAATACAGAATGCGACATCATTAAGTGTCATTTTAACTCTTATTGACGGCTAGTAATCCAATCCGCCACATCCTTCATCACCTGATCCTTCTCTGGCTCATGTATAAGCTCGTGATATAACTCAGGGTACACCTTCAAGGTCTTATCACTAGAAGAAATATCCCCATACAACTTCTTCGAGCCTGCAGGCATCACTATACGATCCTCCTCTCCATGAAGTATGAGTAGAGGTACTTCTATCTTATTGAATTGTAGTCTATTCTTCTTGATAGTCTTT
>CAZXIE010000027.1:0-31571 GCA_964640065.1 uncultured Saprospiraceae bacterium | reverse complement strand
AGATTTTTCAAAAGTATAAGATGTTCCAATCAATTGATTAGTACGATCTGAAAAGAGCGCTCCACCAAAATCTACTTTGTTATTAGGATCACTTTCTAATACTTCTATATTTCCATTTTCTAAGTTCATGAGACCGAGATATCCGAGATCGTGGTCACCAAGATTAGTATTTACGTAAGTGTGATGATCATCTTTATGTTTGAGTATACTTATGTTCTCATCACCAGAGCAGGTGATCAGCGAAGTCCAAGTGCCAGCTTTGTGTAGCAGGAGTTCTGTGCCAGCATCTGCGGTCGACTTGCTCGCCAAACTGAGATTATAATTAAGATCAAAGTAGAAGGCATTAAAACCATGTTCATTTTTAGTGATGAGTGTTTTTGCACCACTGGATATATCTACTGAGTAGAGGTCATGCCAAGCAGGATCGCGGTCATTGATCCCAAGTATGATCTGATCGTGGTTATTTTTTGGAAGAGCGTATATCATAGCTCTGATACCTGCGGTAGGAGTGAGGTCTCTTGCTTCTGGTATGCCGGCCGTACGTGAGGAGGGATCGACAGCGTATAAGTGATAGTTTTCGTCTCCACCTTTATCTTGTACATAGAGAATATATGAGCTATCTCGCGACCAGAAGTAAGACCTGATTGGTCTTTTCTGATCATTGGTGATTGGGAGGGCATCTTCAAAAGACTCATCCACTTTTTTCACCCAGATGTTAAGCATGCCTTCGTAAGGCTTGATGAAGGATATAGATGTACCATCGGGGCTAATCTTAGCGCCCATGATCTCAGGATTTCCAAAAAGGATCTCTCTATCTATCAAAGGAATGTCTTGTTGTCTCATACGGTATCACTTAAGATGGCGCAAGATCGATAATTCTCTGGTTTCAAGGTTACATGAAAAAAGGATTGCCGCTCTTCAGCGACAATCCTTTACTAACATTCGAATACGTACGAAAAATCTTTTCATCGTATCACAGAATTTCTTGGTTGATAATTCTTTGGTTGATACGATATACCAAAGATAACCCCTAATGGGTTTCTGGGTATCCTCATTTTCAGGGATATTTGGCTTCGATCTTGTTATTTTGGGGCACTTATGAATCCAAGACAAGCCGTCAACATCTTTTTTGCGATCAATGGTCTCATGCTTGCCACCCTTGCATCGAGATTCGTTCAGATCAAATCCATGTATGGTTTGGATAACAAGAGTCTGGGTATATTACTCCTTGTCATGTCTGTAGGTGCGTTGCTTGGTATGCCTGTCACTGGTTGGCTCATACATAAGTACGGGAGTAAGAAGATTATGACTGTATCTGGATTATGTCTGTCTTTGGTCATGACCATGTTGTTATTGATGCCTAGTTGGATCCTTCTTTTTCTTCCCTTCATCATTCTTGGAGCTTCTAATGGTATCATGGATGTGTCGATGAATGCTCATGCCGTGGAGGTGGAAAAAATCTGGAAGAGATCTATTATGACCTTCTTTCATGCTGTTTTCAGCGTGGGTATGATGGTAGGCGCGCTGATCGGAAGTCTCTGTATCAGAGCGGATATATCTCCTGGTATTCATTATTTGTGCATTGGGATCATCGCTTTTTTCATCTTGATATTTACACAGAGATATCTTCTCAAGGATGCTGAAGAAGCACATGAAGAAGAGATGATGTTTGCCATACCCAAAGGAGCCTTGATAGGTCTCGGAGTCATCGCGTTTTGTTGTATGATGGGAGAGGGAGCTATGACCGATTGGAGTGCTATCTATATGGAGCGGATCGTAGAGTCCACTGAAGATCTTCAAGTAGCTGGGCTCTTCACTTTTGCTGGATTTATGGCTCTGGGTAGATTCGTAGGGGACAGCGGTCGTGATAAATATGGAGATAAGGTGATGATGGTGTCGGGAGCTATCATCTCGCTCGTGGGCATGGTATTAGTTTTATCTTTGATGCACCCTTATTTGGTGATTTTTGGATTTGGATTGGTAGGTCTTGGACTTTCTAATATTGTACCGATCGTCTTCAGCTTAGCTGGCAATTATCCAGGTATCCAACCAGGAGTAGGTATCGCCGCAGCAACCACCATTGGATATTCGGGATTTGTATTCGGACCCCCATTGATAGGATTTATAGCGGATGCTTATGATATGCGGATAGCTCTAGGACTTCTCGGGGTATTATTCTTGATCATGGCTGCACTAGTACTTATGTATAAAACTGAAAAGAAGGCTTAGATCGCTTTCGCAAATATTCTAATTATGAGACAGTCTATTATTCTAGTATTCATATGCATCTTTTTTTATAGTTGTGGCACAGAATCCGCCGCATATGATAATCCTCATGCACCTACTTTTAATATCGCTGATTCTGATGAAGCTGCAATAGATATCGCCGATGACGTGATGGAAGCTATGGGAGGAAGACAAGCTTGGGATACAACGCGATATATAAGTTGGAACTTCTTTGGCAGGCGCACCCACACTTGGGACAAATTAGAAAATCGAGTAAGGATAGATATCCCAGCAGATACACTTTCGATGATTGTAAATCTAGAAACTAAAGGAGGGAGTGCAAAGAAAGGAGGAGCACTTGTCACAGATCTAGAAACACTTACCGGAATACTTGATGGGGGCTACCAAGCTTGGGTCAATGATAGTTATTGGCTTACCATGCCGTTTAAGCTGAAAGATGACGGAGTTACTCTTAAAAGTGCAGGTCAAGGGCAAACCACTCTCGGTAAATCTTCTGATATGTTAGAGCTTACTTTTAGTGGAGTAGGAGTGACACCTCACAATAAATATATCATCTATGTGGACCAAGAATCGGATTTAGTGACTCAGTGGGATTTCTTTCCTACCGTCGGAGATACCACTGCTAGATTCCAATCTCCATGGCCTAATTATAAAAAATATGGGGACTTGATGTTGTCAGGAGGACAGATAGCTGGTAACAAACTATCTGATATCAAGGTATCACAGTCGATAAGTGATGATGTCTGGACATTGTAATTGTAGAAGTTGGTGACTGATCATTCAGACCTATCGGTTAGACCATGGCAGGATGGAGACATACCCTCGGTCATCAACTACTTTCTAGACGCGAGCGAGGCGTATATAAGAGGTCTCGGTGCAGATCCAGAGAAACTCCCCATTTACGACAAGTGGTATGAAGCTTTGTCAAAAGAAGTCGAACTATCAGCAAGTGAGCAGAGCTACTTTTATACCATATGGATGCTCGGGGAGCAACCTGTAGGACACTGCAATGTGAACTTCATAGAATACGGCCAAAAGGCCCATATGCATCTGCACTTATGGAAGACTGACACGCGGAGATCAGGGTTAGGAACTAGCTTTGTAAAGAAGTCCGTTCCACTCTTCTTTGATAGATTTGATCTGAAGTTGTTGATCTGTGAGCCTTACGCCGAGAACCCAGCGCCTAATAAGACTTTACCGAGAGCTGGCTTCTCCTTTGTCAAAAAGTATCACACAACACCTGGGCCTATCAACTTTCCACAAGATGTGTGTAGGTATCGTATCGATAAGAAAGATGTTAACGTAAGTAGATGAAGAGGCTGATGGGGCCTCACCACAACAATATCAATAGACTCTAACAGTTAGCTAATCAGGCATCCTTAACGAGATATCTAGGTCGGTGATTAGCTGATTTCTTGATTGAGAGTAAAAGGAGGTATAAAGACACAACCAAAGCAGTTTAGAGTTATTTATATACTCTATTGTAGTTGCAAGACAAGCCATAATGATCAGAAAGACAGTCATAACTATACTTTCGTTAGCCATAATAGCAGCGGCTTATTTTATCTATCAAGATATAAGTGAAAAAGAGAACGCCCCTAGGCCAAAGAAGTCTCTAAAAATCACGCAAGTTTATACGGAACTGGTCAAGAATGGCCCTATGCCTATCAGTCTACGGACGAGTGGCACGCTACGAGCTAAAAATCGAATGGAGATCTATGCAGAGGTGTCAGGTAAGTTCGAGTCAAGTGCTCACTCATTTAAGCCAGGTGTCTACTATGCGGAAGGAGAGACACTTGTATCTATAGACAGTGAGCAGCAAAAGCTCAATCTCAGAGCCCAACGAAGCAATCTGTATAACCAGCTGGTTCAGATGCTTCCAGATCTGAGATTTGATTTTACAGAGTCTGTCGGACAGTGGGAGGCGTATATAGATGCATTTGACATCGACCAAGACCTTAGATCACTACCGGAGCCAGTTAATACAAAAGAAAAGCTCTTTGTTGCTAGTCGAAATGTGACAACGACTTTCTACAACATCAAGAATCTTGAAGAACAACTCAGGAGGCACGTTATAAGAGCACCATATAACGGTATACTGATAGAGTCGATGATAGAACCAGGTACTGCTATCAATATTGGTCAGCAGCTTGGGACGTTTATCAATCCATATAGATATGAACTGGAGATAGCTATCAATACCAGTTATAATGACTTCCTCAAAGTGGGTAAGTCAGTACAACTGCATGATGTAAATCGCACAAAGTCATGGAGCGGAAAGGTTGGTCGAATCAACTCTACCGTAGATCCATCTTCTCAGACTATACCGGTCTTTGTAGATGTGAAAGGAAGTGATCTAAAAGAAGGGATGTATCTCGAAGCTGACTTATCTGGAAAGGAAGAACAAAACGTCTACGAGATCAATAGAAAACTCTTAGTAGGAGATGATGGGTTGTTTATTGTCAAAGACACCTTACTCGACTTAGTCCAGATAGAACCGATTCACTTTAAAGATGAGACGGTGCTGGTGCGTGGATTGGCAGAAGGGACTAAGCTTCTATCGTATAATATACCAGGAGCCCATGTCGGTATGATTGTCGAAGAGATTTCTGAGTAAGGTCGAGCATGAAAAGAGTTATAGAATACTTCATAAAGTACCCAGTAGCTGTCAATGTCTTGATGATAGCCATCGTACTTGGTGGATGGCAGGGACTGAGCAGGATGAATTCATCCTACTTTCCGCTTTTGCCTACGGATACGATTACGATATCAGCATTTTATCCAGGAGCATCACCACAAGAGATCGAAGAAGGAGTAGTGCTGAAGATCGAAGATAATCTGAGAGGTTTGATCGGTATCGAACGATTTACCTCAGTCTCTTCTGAGAATACTGCTACAGTAACCATAGAGATAGAAGAAGATGAAGATGTAGAAGCTATGCTAGCAGAAGTCAAGAATGCTGTCGATCGCGTTCCTTCTTTTCCAGTTGATATGGAACCTCTTGTGGTCGGAAAACGAGAGCGACTGAATCTCACTGTTTCTATGGGGCTAAGTGGAGACAACATAGACCTTAAAAGACTCAAGCAAATATCTAGAAGAGTTGAAGATGACCTGAGAGCATTAGGAGCATCGCAGATAGAAGTCACAGGATATCCAGAAGAAGAAATTGAAATCGCAGTAAGAGAAAAGGATTTAAGAGCTCTTGATCTTACTTTTAATGAAGTAGCTGCTGCTGTCAGTTCAGCAAATATCCTGACGACAGGTGGGTCGATTAAGACAGATAGTGAGGAGTACCTCATCAGAGCTAATAATCGAAGTTACTATGCCGATGAGATGGACTTTATCGTTGTGAAATCTGACTTGTCGGGGCGGACGATCAGATTACGAGACGTAGCTACCACTACAGATAAATGGTCTGAGAATCCTAACAGGTCTTATGTCAATGGTAAAGAAGCGATAGAAATCAGGGTGTCGACTACCAACTCTGAGGACTTCCTTGGTATGACGGAGATAGTGAAGGAGTACATCACTGGATTTAATGAAGAGAATAATAGCGTAAGAATAGATATCCTCTCAGATAGATCTATATCACTGATAGATCGTACAAGGATACTGATAGAGAATGGAGGATATGGGATTCTCCTAGTCCTCATCTTACTTTCTATTTTCCTAAAACCAAGTCTTGCTTTTTGGGTCGCTGTCGGTATACCGATTTCGTTCTTTGGCACATTTATGATCGTACCAGATTTGCTAACAATCAATGTGATGTCTCTTTTTGGGATGTTGATTGTGATAGGTATCCTTGTAGATGATGCCATAGTTATTGGAGAAAACATCTATGCTCATTATGAAAAGGGAAAGAACCCTGTTAGAGCGGCTATCGATGGTACTATGGAAGTATTACCAGCCATCGTCTCTGCCATATTAACGACGGTAGTTGCCTTTAGTACCTTTTTATATGTGCAAGGGAGTATCGGGGATTTCTATTATGAGGTGGCTATAGTTGTTATAGTTACGTTACTTTTTTCTTTAGTTGAAGCGCTGATCATACTACCAGCACATGTCGCGCATTCTCGAGCCATGAAGCCAGGTAAGAAGTCTTTCATACTTAATAAGTATGCTGATCGATTTATGGTCTGGCTAAGGGAAACTTTTTATATTCCTATGCTTCGATTTGGGCTGAACAATCCTCTCTTCGGTATCGCTATACCTATTAGTTTGTTTCTAGTTACGATAGGAAGTATCCAAGGGGGTATCATCAGAACTACCTTCTTTCCTAATATCACAAGTGATGCAGTCACAATCAACTTGTCGATGCCAACAGGTACGAACGAAGCCATCACAGATAGTATCATAACCTATATAGAAAATGGAGCGTGGCGTGCTAACGATACGCTCACGGCTATGCAATCAGATAATCAGCAAGTAGTAGAATCTTCGGTAAGACGTATTGGACCGGGAAGTGCAAGGGCCAGCCTTACATTGAACCTTTTACCTGGTGAGTCTCGAGATTTTTCATCAGGTTATGTGGCCCAGAAAGTAGAAGAAGAAGTAGGGGCTCTTTACGGATATGAATCCCTGACATATGGTTCTGGAAGAAACTTTGGAGGACAACCAGTCTCTGTTGCCCTTACAGGGAGGGATATCGAAGAACTTAAAGGAGCAAAAGAAGAACTAAAAAAAGAGCTTGTTGCTTTAGGAACTTTAAAGGATATCACAGACAATGATCCTGAAGGCATCAAAGAAATAGAAATCAATTTGAAGGAAAACGCTTACCTCTTAGGATTGTCACTGAATGACGTGATGTCTCAAGTGAGAAGTGCGTTCTTCGGACAAGCTGTACAGCGATTCCAGAGAGGTCGTGATGAGATTAGGGTATGGGTGAGATATGATAGAGAAGAAAGAGAGTCCGTTAATAATCTCAATGAGATGAGAATCGTCACAGCTAATCGTAATCGAGTACCACTACCTGAAATAGCTGATTATAGCGTAGAACGTGGCGAAGTGGATATCAACCACCTTGACGGTATCAGACAGATTACTGTCAGTGCTGACTTAAAAGGAGATGGGCTAAGTGCTACAGACATACTAGACAATGTTCGAACAGAACTCGTGCCAAGAGTCTTGGCGAAGTACCCTAGTGTAAAGCCGATTTATGAAGGCCAAAACCGTGAAGCCAACGAAGTGCTTGATAGCATGAAGTCTCTGCTTCCCTTTGTATTCATGATCATGTATATGATTATCGCCTTTACCTTTAGGTCATATACTCAACCCTTGCTGCTGTTTTTACTGATACCTTTTAGCTTGGTAGGTGTCGCATGGGGGCATTGGATACATGGGGCTCCTATAAGTATCCTATCTACCTTAGGTATCATAGCTCTCATAGGCATACTTGTGAATGATGGTCTTGTCTTTGTTGGGAAGTTCAACTTTTACTTGAAGGACGGACTCAATTTTCATAAAGCGCTAGTAGAAGCTGGTCGATCTCGATTTAGAGCGATATTCCTTACATCGATTACAACTGCTGTAGGTTTGGCTCCGATTATTTTTGAATCGAGTAGAACAGCGCAGTTTTTGATACCAATGGCTATCTCTATAGCGTACGGTATCATCATGGCTACCTTTTTAACTCTGTTTGTATTGCCTCTCTTCATCTATTTTAATAATTCTGTTCAGCTAGTCTGGCATTGGCTAAAGACAAATACATGGGCTGATCGCGCCTCATTGGAGCGAGCCGTCAAAGAGGTGGTCCATGAAAAAGAAGCATCAATTGACCTTCAAAATTCAAATGTTGTTAGGCATGAGTAGGATGATATTTTGCATAACTCTTTTAGCGGTCTTCTCTCATCTCCAAAGCCAAGAGCTGCTTACTCCTCAAGAAGCGATTCTTAGAACACTGGAGAATAACTTCAATATCAGAATCGCTGAGAATGAATTACAGATCGCTGAGAATAATACTGATAAATCTATCTTAGGATACAACCCAACTCTCGATGCAAGCGTAGGTGTAAATGCCGATATTAATAATAGCACCACTAATTTTAATTCAGGGGAATCCATCGTAACAGGCTATGGATTAGCATATGGGGCTGGAGCCTCACTATCGGCAGGTTATAACATCATTGACCCTAATAGAAACTTGAATTTACAGCAGGCAGAAGAGTTAGTTGCGCTATCTGATCTTCAAAAACAATTAGCTATCCAAAACAATGTTGCACAAGTCCTTTCAGCGTATTATGATGCGAGTAGAGCATATGCTAATATTGGAATCTTGCGAGACGTTTTAGGGCTATCACAGAATCGCCTCAAGCGTCTCGATGTTCAAAATCAATATGGACAGTCTAGCAGGTTAGACTTGCTCAATGCACAAGTAGATATAGATAGAGATAGCATCAATATCTCCAACGCAACTCTTGCTTATGAAAACTCCGTAAGAACATTGAATAACCTCATGGGTATAAATGTATCGGAGTTACACACGCTAGATACGGACGTTTCATATGACGTAACTAGAAGTCTATCTGATTTTATAGAAGCTTCATTGGCTCAAAATATCGAACTCAAATTGATCAATCAGAACCAAGCGATCACCGAGTTGAATTATGACCTCATCGATGCAACTCGCAAGCCTGTAGTAGGTGCCAATGCTACTTATAACTTCAACTTTAATAGTAGCGCTCCGGGATCTTTCTTCCAATCGTCTCGGTCTGATGGATTAGGATTAGGGCTGACATTGCTCTATAACATATACGATGGAGGTGTCAGAAAGAATCAACGTCAAAATACCCAGTTGACCTTAGAAGGGCAATCTATTCAACGTGATCAACTAGTAAATGATCTCAGAGCTCAGCTGAGTAATGTTTGGTTTCAATTTCAAAATGCACAAGCTATTATTAGAGCCGAAGGTTCTAATGTCAAAACGACAGAGATTAATTTTGAAAGGACCAACGAAGAATATAAAACAGGAAGGGTTACAAGTATAGAGTACCGACAGGCACAACTTAACCTATTAACTGCTGAGAATAGCTTGCTCAACGCACGCTATGATGCTAAGCTTCTAGAAATTCAGATGCTCCTGTTGAGTGGTGATATTTTGAAGATCTAGATTTCAATACTGTAGTATTATCACTCAGGGATAATAAACTGATACCCTACGCCTTTTAGAGTCTTTATTGATATGGTAGGGTCGTCATTTAAGTATCCTCTGATTTTGGAGATGTATACATCTAGATTCCGCGAATTATAGAAGCTATCGTCACCCCACACTTCAAGTAAGATTTGTTTTCTTTTAGTAACACCATTAATGTTAGCACATAGCAGCTGCAGGATCTGGCATTCGCGATGAGAAAGGGTTATCGTCTGATCACCAGAAGTGAGTGCGATAGAGTGAGGTAGGAAGATGTATTTCTCACCTAATCTAATGTCTTCATTGCTAGTTTGTTCTGCTTTTATCTGTGCTATCCGTACAAAATTTTCGATCCTGGCGATCAGTTCTTCCATGCTAAAAGGCTTTCGGATGTAATCATTGCCTCCCGCCTCGAAGCCCTTTAGAACATCAGCAGTTTGATCTTTAGCTGTTAAGAAAAGGATAGGTATTTGAGAGTTGCTTGATCGGATTTCTTTGGCGATGTCGTAGCCATTCTTATTCGGAACCATGATATCAAGGACACAGATGTCATAAGAACTGGCTTCAAATGCTTCTTTTGCATTCGATCCGTCTGCGATAAGAGTCACGTGATACTGCTTTGACTCGAGAGTTTCTTTTACAATCTTTGCTAAGAAAGGCTCATCTTCTATGTAGAAAATACTAATCAATATCCTTTGGTATATGTATGATGAATGAAGTGCCAACTCCGGGGGTGCTCGAAGCTGTAATCGTACCGCTATGTTTTTTGATTACGGATTTGACATAGTGTAATCCGAGTCCGTGTCCCTTGACATTATGCCTCGCATGAGTGGGTACTCGAAAAAGTCTATCAAATATCCTGGGTAAGTACTCTTTGGCTATGCCAAGCCCATTATCAGTGACAGTGATTGAGACTTGCTTAGAGTTAGATGTTAAGTCAATATCTAATTTGGGTTTGTCTTTAGCATACTTGATAGCGTTATCAATGATATTATAGAGAACATTGATCAAGTGAATTTTATCACCTTTCAAGGTAAAGTCATCTCCAGAAAAATTATAATCTACTTGTGCTTTATTCTTTTTAAAATGAAGTTGCATCGAATGAAGCATGTCTTCGGTAAGTTGGCGAAAGTCCACTTTTTCAAAACTTGATATATCGAGATCTTGTTCTAATGTTGACATCTTTAATACCTTGTCTACTAGGATGTTAAGCCTTTCTAATTCGTGCTTTGAAATATTGAGGTACTCTTCCCTTTTATCTTTGTCATCTATGACACCAAATGAATCCAAAGCTTCTAATGCCACGCCTACTGTGGATATCGGCGTTTTTAGTTCATGGGTCATGTTTGATATGAACTCATCCTTAATTTCTGCAAGTCTTAGTTGTGACTTCCAGTTTCTCAGAATGATCATAAAGGATGCAGTTACAGCGCTGAGTAGTAGTAGACTGAGGAGAAAGTTAGGAAGCAGTTTCTTTAGAATATGAGCCTTGTAACCTTGAAAGATAACATGTGGACGTTCACTTCCTTGGAGATTACCATAGGTAAAGGGAACAATCATACTAGAAGTATCTTGATTCGAAAGTTTGGCTATAACATGGTCTATATCCAGATCTTCATCTTTCAGTCTCTTTCTATAAATTTCATGGATGCTAGCATATATCTGAGGGATCGGTTGGCTTGTATCAAATGATTTTGACGAAAGATCCTTTATAGCCATTGTATCTATGTGTATTTGAAGATCATATGATTCAAGGGTAGTCGTATCATAATTTATATCAAAGCTGCTTTGAGTAATGTCACTGTTCCAGACTACTATTTTCCTATCTAGTTCTGCATCATACAATACGCTAAGCACAGAATCTGATTCTATTAATTGCCTTCGGCCAGATTTTTTTGGGCCGTGAATAGTATGTGAGTCTGGCGCTAATACATGAGTGTCGCCCCTTGATGTGCTATATTCTAGAGTGATTTCTAGACTGTCAGTTGCGCTTTTGAAGGAGTCTATGTCTATCATTTTGAAAATATTTTGCAGGATGGAGTCTTGATATTCAGCAACAGCCAGATCCATTTGATCAGAAAGATTTTGCTTGAGTTCTAGCTTAGTACGTCTATAGTTGTCGCAGTTCCAGTACGCCAGAAAGGCCAAGAGGAAAAGTAAACTCAGTCCTGCAAGAATATTGTAAACTCTGATTTTGTCTTTCTCCATCAAGGTCAAAGATATACTCTTCATGATGTGCACTAGGGTCGATTAACCTTAATTAACCTTAGATATAGGTTCGTTAACTGACTCTTGGTTCGACTGATTCTACATTTGAATCATTGATCACAAATCACATAGCAAACATGAGAGTCTACAACATAATTTTTATGAGCCTTTGTTTATTTTTTGGAGCAAGAGCATATACTCAAGCGGGTATTATTACTTATGAAGAAGTCACCAAACTTGAGCTGAGTGGGCTAGATGGCATTGACCTGGGAGATATGATGCCCTCTGAGTTGAGTACTACCAAAGCCTTATACTTTGATGGGTCAGTATTAGTGTATAGAAATGCTGAAGATCATGTCGATGAAGATATTGAGATAGAGTCAGATGATGGGTCATTTCAAATGGTCATAGAATCAGGAGGATCTACTGAGGAGATCCTATATACTGACCTTCAGACTAAGAAGATTTTAAACCAGACTAGTTTTATGAGCAAAGACTTCTTGGTTGAGTCTGATCTTGAAAAGCATAAATGGAAGATCACAGATGAGCGAATAAAGTATCTTGATTTTGTCTGTCAGAAAGCTACTATGATTGAAACCATAGAGCCTACTCCAGGATCTGAGGAAGGCCCAACTGAGAGAGAAGTTGTCGTTTGGTTTACTTCTGAGATACCTGCTTCCGTAGGGCCTAAAGATTATCACCAACTGCCTGGTGCTGTACTGATGGTGTCTGTTGATGATGGAAAGACGGAGATCAAAGCTACTAAGGTGGTATTAGAGCGACCTTCATCAGATATTCTAGTTAAGCCGACCAACGGCAAGAGAGTTAATCCTCAAGAGTATGAACGAATCATAGCTCAAAAAATGAAGGAAATGCAAGAAATGTATGGAGGTAGAGAAGGAGCTATTATGATAAGAGGGTAGTAGCTAAAAGGTCCTTGCTATTTACCTGTCTTGTCAGGCCCTATCTCATTCAAAACCTAGGTTGGTCACGGGAGTTTCAAGACTCTCATGGCTATCGGCACCCTTCATCCTAAAAAATGTACTAGATATGAAATACATATTACCTCTTGTTCTTATATGTGGCATCCATCTGTCATTGTTGTCGCAGCATATTGTTGAAGGTAGGATCCTTGATGATGTAGACGAAGCACTCGTGGGTGCTACAGTTGTTTTTCTTGATTCTGAAGATTCTTCGATGGTATCTTTTGCCATATCAGATAATGCTGGAGCTTTCATGCTTGAAGTTGATGAACTAGGCTCATATGTGATGCAAGTGAGTTTTGTAGCATATAGTTCTATTCAAGTACCAGTAGAAATCCAAGAAGGTAAGAGTACACAGTTAGGTTCTTTTCGATTAGCACCTAGTTCTGAGGTGCTTCAAGAGGTAACTATCAAAGCCGAGCATATTCCTATGGGGGTGATCGGTGATACGATTAGTTATAATGCTGCCGCCTTTAAAACAAAACCCGGAGCTACTGTTGAAGACCTTTTAAAAAAGTTACCGGGAGTAGAAGTGGGGCGTGACGGTTCTATTAAAGCGATGGGCGAAAATGTACAAAATGTATTGGTCGATGGTAAGGAGTTCTTTGGTGATGATCCTAAGATCGCAACCAAAAACTTAGAAGCAGAGGCTGTGGATAAAGTGCAAGTCTTCGATAAGAAATCTGAGATAGCAGAATTCACAGGAATAGACGACGGGGAGGAAGAAAAGACAATCAATCTTAAGCTGAAAGAGGAATATAAAAATGGGGGATTTGGTAATGCCAGTCTTTCTGGTGGTACAGAATCAATCTATGATGGAAAATTCAATTATAATCGATTTTCACCTAAAATGCAGGCGGCCGTTATTCTGAGTGCGAACAATATCAATAAACAATCATTTTCATTCAATGAGTATATCAGCTTTATGGGAGGGCTCGGAAATGCCATCTCAAATAATACAGCAGATATCAACTTCGGAGAATTTGGAGGCGCCGCACCACAAGGTATTAGCGATAACCTTTCATCTGGTATTAACTTTAATTATGACCTTTCAGAAAAGTTGCAATTGAGTAGTCATTATTTACTGATCGATACTGATCAGAACCTTGAACGTCAGATTATCGGAAGTCAGTTTGTCGATGATATCACATTTGAAAGTATTGATAATTCGTTAACAACAAGAAGAAAAAACAATCATCGACTTCAAGCAAAATTGGAGTATCAACCCAATCCATTTACTCAAGTGATATGGAACAATACCCTTTCTTTGATATCTAATAATGATACGAGTCTAGGTAATACGGATTTTATCTTCATGGGCATGAACACGAGTATGACTTCGACAAATTCAAGCGAAATAGGCCAGCAAAAAGGAATAGAGGGCAATCTTACACTGAGAAAGAAATACGACAAAAAAGGTCGCAACTGGATCAATAAGGTGCGCTATCGTTATGGAGTCGCTAGTAATGATAACAACTTGCAGAATCAAATTAGAAATGCCTCCTCGCTATTTAGTATTACCCAAAATCAGTTCTATGATTTTGAAAGAAGTGGTCTCGTTTATCAGACCACATATACAGAGCCTCTTTCAAATAAAACCTTTCTAAGTGGTGAGTACTCGTACGAATATGATATAGAATCACCTAGAAAGGATTTTTTTGATGTATTTGATGAAGAAGGCGTACTGAACGATGACTTGAGTGGTTCATATATAAAAAAGAATAGTATTCTTCAGGGAGTTCTTAGCTTACGAAGAAATAGTAAAAGGCTGAAAATGAATGCAAATTTGGGCCTTCAATTTTCTAGTATAAACGGGAGAGTAGAAAATCAATCACTTGTTCCGATCGAGAACTTGAACAATCACTTTGTACATATTCTGCCCCAAGTGAAGGTAGACTACGACCTAACTCGTGATGATAACATCGAATTAAGCTATCGGACTTCTGTAACACTTCCAGCCCTACAGGAGCTTGCTCCTCTTCCTGATAATACTAATCCAAACATCTTGGTAATGGGTAATCCAGGATTAATACCGGCTTATGAGCATCATATAGGTTTGAATTATCGTTCGATTGATCAGTTTAATTTTAAGAACTTCTTTGCTCATCTTAATCTTACTATAGCTGAGGATCGTGTGATTAACGCCGTATCACTGGATGCTGATTTGATTAGAACAGTACGGCCTATTAATTCTGATAGATTCGCCAGTCTTCAAGGTTATTTATCTCATTCTGCACCCATAAGACCTTTAAAAATAAAGTTTAACGCAAGTACACGATTGCGATGGTCAACATATAACTCTTTTATAAATGATCAACTTACGCAAGTTAATGAAACGGTTACTTCTGCAAACCTCATTTTTGATAATCGTTCTAAAGATCATGTTGATGTTGCAGTAGGAGTAGATCTGAGTTTAACAAGTCGTAAGTATGATATTAATGACGACTTTAATCAATCATTTTTAAATTACTCCCTTTTCGTGGATGGGATATTCTACATGGGTGATACATGGTCTTTATCCAGTAAGTATGATTACAGATCCTTTAGTGGTGAGTTTTTCTCAGACGCCAGGAGTTTTCATCTTTGGAGCTCTAAAGTTCAAAAGTCCTTTATGAATAACAAGTGGTTTATCACCTTGGAAGTAAATGATATTCTTAATCAGACTCAAGGTATAGAACGAACTGGTAGTATTAATGCACTCTATGACATTAGTTTTAATACAAGATCTAGATATATCACTCTTGGTCTTAAAGTAAAACTTGGAAAGAAGAAAAAAGCAGGTCTTGCTTTTTGATCTTCTACTTCCAGTTGGGCAAGGTCCCTGGACCTATGCTTGCAGATTTGAACCAGACTTCAGCGTAGTCACCATTTTCATATTGCTTGTTGATGTCGCCATCATAGGTATCAGCGCCGGCGCTCCAGACCATATTACTTTCAAATGGTTTTCCATTTGATTGATTATAGGCACCTTGTTTAAAGTATTGTTTTTCGCCGGCATAGGCATTTTCGCGCTCTACACCATCTTGACCCATAGACCCAAAAAGTCTGCGTGTTTGTTCTGGTAGATCTTCTGGAGTTGTGTATTTTGATGTAAGCAAGTCTTTTCTGAAGGTTTTTTGTTCATGCCCTTCAGCTTTAAAAGAGAGGTACATAGTGCCTTCATGTATGTTTACTTCATAGGTGAATTCCTCACCTAATGCTATGCCTGTTGTTGGCTCTCTAGGATAAGTGTCAGGTCCAGATCCTGTATCAGCCATGTCATATCCCCACACTGCATGAGAGAAGTCCCATCTCTTAGCGTTGGCACCTTCTGTATTAATCTCATAATTCCAGAAGACCGAACCTTTCGTGTGGCCTGGGAATTTTTTGTAGAATATTTTTAGGGGCTCATTTTCATGACCTTCTTCGCTGTGTATTTGCCCGACAACCACTGAGTATGAAGCTGCTGCTCTAGCATCACCAGAAGTAGATACATGCATGACTTTTAGGGTGCCACTTAGATTGCCTCCGGTTTCAGGTATCCAACTTTTTTGTTGATGAAGTTCTGTTCTTGTATTGCTAGAAGTGCGTGAGGTGACACCAGAGTTAGGTGTCTTATAGACTACCCAATCTTGATCGCCATCATTTGCAATGTAAAAGAAATCATCTGCTTTATAATCGGTCAAGTCTGCTTCTCGGGTGCCGTCTCCTAATAGGATTTTCCATTTGTCCATAAAAGGTATTACATCATGAGGATAGGTGACTGTGTTTGTTTCACTCTGCGCATTTGATGCTGGTTCTTTGCAACTAGGTAATATTATAATTAGAGTTATTAATGTAATTAGTAAATAGGAATGCTTGAGAAGAGTGTTTTTCACGATTTGTCTTTTTGTTGTGTGAAGGTGTGGTTACTTGTTCTTTCTAATTATAATGTCTCTAAATCTAACTATGCCTGTTCCTTTGGCCTGTAAAGCTATATGTCCAGAAGGTAAATCATCGTCTTTGATGTCTATAGTTAATATATCATTTATCCACACTTGTAGGTGTGATCCTTGTGCCTTGATCTTATAGGTATTCCATTTGTTGATAGTCTTAACATAAGCCAGTGGTGATGCTTTAGTTACTAAAGCCCCTGTCCGGAATTTTTGATTGGGATGTAGATCCCAGATATTAAGTTCATAGCAGTTCGTAGGATTGATATCTGATGAATTACATCTGATGAATACGCCCGAGTTGATAGTGCTGTCTGCCATGAAAGCTAGCTCTAGAGTAAAGTCGTCGTATGCTTCAGAAGTCATGACATATCCGCTACCTTCCGAAGTTACACCTGTCAGTTCATCTCCCTGAAATGTCCAGTTCGCGTCTCCTATATGTTTCCAATTCTGTTTCACTTCCGTAAATAACTGACTTGTTGATTGACAAGCCATTAAAGTGCAAAGGGCGATTAGTGAACCGATGAGATAGCGTCTCTTTTCTTTCAATTTTCTAAGTCTTGATATGGTCGAAGATATGAGAACAAGGTAGCTGATATCTGATGAATGAAGCAGATCATAACCCTTCTTCTGCTTTTCTGAGGCATCAGAGCCCGGGAGTGAAGGGTATAAGTATCTTAGCATCAACTGTGTGATGTAAGATGATAGATAAGTTGCGTAAAGGACTCCTACTTTTTCTTCCAGGGATTTTTCTTTTGGGGTTCAATATTGGCACTGGTAGTGTTACTGCCATGGCAAAGGCTGGAGCGAGTTATGGTATGTCTCTTTTGTGGACGATCGTAGCATCATGTTTAACTACATACTTTATGATTAACCTATACAGCCGCTTTACCTTGGTAACGGGAGAGACTGCTTTGCAGGCCTTCAAGAAATACATTCACCCTGTGGTAGGCATCTTTTTCATACTTGCTCTTTCTACAGGTGTGATGGGCAGTGTGATGGGAGTGATGGGTATAGTGGCTGATATCTGTTATACGTGGTCATTGTCATTTGTGGAGGGAGGCATAGCACCAGTCTTTTTTGCTGGGTTCTTTATATCACTGGTCTATTTCATCTTTTGGAACGGCAAAACCCACTTCTTTGAGCGAGCGCTAGCGGTTATAGTAGCTATCATGTCCTTGAGTTTTTTAGTGAATTTCTTTATCCTGATGCCACCGCCATTAGACATGCTAAGAGGGCTTGTTCCTAATTTGCCAGAAGTGCCAGTTGATCAAGGAAAGGGACCGTTTCTTGTTATCGCCTCTATGGTAGGGACAACTGTTTTCTCAGGTCTCTTCATCATCAGGACTACATTGGTTAAAGAAGCAGGCTGGGGCATTAAAGACTTTAAGAAACAACGTAACGACGCTATCGTCTCGGTAACTCTGATGTTCGTGATTAGTGCCTCTATTATGGCTGCATCTGCTGGTACACTTTATATCAATGGGCTTGAACTTACTGATGCCTCACAAATGATTGAGTTGCTTGAGCCACTAGCAGGTAGGTTGGCTGTTTCGATATTTGCGATAGGGATCATAGCTGCTGGCGTATCATCACAATTTCCCAATGTGTTGATGTTGCCTTGGCTACTGTGTGATTATAATAATTCGGAGCGAGATATGACCTTGACTCAGTACAGGGTTATCGTCTTCTTTATTTCTCTCTTAGGATTAGTAGTGCCCATTTTTAATGCACGTCCTGTCTTTGTGATGATCGTTTCTCAGGCTTTTAACTCAGTGATACTCCCAACTACGGTTGCATGTATATTCTATTTGTGTAATCGGAAAGATCTGATGGGCGATTATCGTAATAAGACGGTATCTAATTTGATTCTAGGCTTAATTTTCCTGTTTTCAATATTTACTTCGGTGATTGGTGTCAAAGGAGTCTGGCAGACGATTATGATGTAATCTTATATAAGTGCGTAAGCAACTATGCTGCCGACCAAAGACTTTGTAATGTGTTCAAGTCTTTTCTCATAGCATCAAAAACCACTTCTTGATCGACAGTTATCTCCGAGCGCCCTTTGTTAGCTCCGCCAAGCGGATACTCTAGATGAAGACTCACAGGAGGTTTAAGATCAAAATCTTTGAGCATGCGAAAGTATTTTGAAAAATCAACCATTCCTTCTCCGACAGGAACATTGACTATTTTCCATTTGCCGTCAACTATGCCCCATTTAAAATCCTTGAGAACGATCACTTTGATCTGATTTTTGAGAAGTTTGACGCCATTAGGCCATGATTGACCGCCTTCAGCGACGGCATGTCTGATATCATATTGCACACCAAAATAGGCTGGATTCACGCTTTCTAATATTTTTCTTACTTCCCAGACGGAGGCTCCGACTTTTGTGCCAGAGTGATTTTGATAACAACCTATGATATTGTGCTTCTTGTTTAGCTCACCGAGTTCGCGAACTCTTTCTTTATAGAAATTAAGAGACTCTTCTAAGGTTTTGTCTTTATGATATTTGAACCAGTCACTTCTATAAAAATTCACTCCTTCTGCCGCTGCAATTTGGATCACATCGCGATCTAATTGATTGCTGACTGCATTAACAGCAGTTGTAATCATCTCACATCTGAGTCCCGCATCCTTTACGCTTTGGATTGCTTGAGGAAGGTCTTGCTTTACATTTTCTGGAAGTACGTGACCTTTAGGTCGAACAGTTATATCTAATCCGGTAAATCCTATATCTGCGGCTACTTCTGCCGCCTCTTTCCAATTTAGAAATTGAAGGTGTTTAGAGAATAAATGAATTTCTAATTGATCTTCAGATCTTTCTATTTGGCAAGCATTAATGTTGGATAGTGCCAAGGGTGCTACGAGGGTTGTAGTTCCAACATTTTTGATAAAAGTTCTCCTGTTAGTGCTCATTTACGAAAGTGATGTGAAGTTATAATTATAGGTGTTATCGGCCCATCCAACCGCCGTCTACAACCATGACACTGCCATGGATATAGTTAGAAGCGTCTGAACATAGGTATACGATCGGTCCTGCAAAATCCTCTGGCTTACCCCAGCGACCTGCAGGTATACGCGATGAGATCGAAGACGCACGATCAGGATTTTTTCTAAGACTCTCCGTTATATCTGTACTGATATATCCAGGTGCTATGGCATTGACATTAACTCCTTTGTCAGCCCATTCATTAGCGAAGGCCTTCGTCATCTGGCCGATCGCACCCTTGCTTGCTGCATATCCCGGTACCGTGATACCTCCCTGGAAAGTTAAAAGTGAAGCGGTAAAAACAACCTTGCCATGACCCCTTTCTATCATTTCTTTGCCTATCTCTCGAGTAAGGATGAATTGTGCAGTCTGATTAACTTCGATCACATGATCCCACATCTCATCGTTGTGTTCTGCTGCTGGTGCTCTTTTGATTGTGCCGGCATTATTCACGAGGATGTCTATAGTTGGATTGTCGCTTTTAACGTCTTTTATAAAATCATATAATGCTTCGCGATTACCAAAGTCACAAGTATATGCTGAAAATGATCGGCCAGTACTCGTTACAACTTTTTCAACTTCACTTCCGCTCTTTTCAAGTGTCGCACTTACTCCGATGATGTCTGCTCCAGCTTCGGCAAGTGCTATGGCCATAGCCTTACCGATACCTCTCTTACAACCACTCACAAGAGCAATCTTGCCATCTAACTTAAAACTGTCCAATATGCCCATAACTTATCTCGAAGTATCTAACAATAAACGAAGATGTATCTGATAAAGCAAACCTTATAGTTTTATTCGAACTACGGGACAACATGGGCTTCTGTATCTGATCACTTGCGTAAATGCTCTCTTACATCATATTCTTCATATGCTTCCTTACATCTGGATCTTTATAGATACTGCGCACAGCACTTTTATATGCTGATAAGAATCGTTCGTGATCGGTAAGACTTCCAAATATATCTGCTATGCGTAGAAAGCTGAGCTCATCAGTGGCGTAGCTTGAAGCGCTATTATGCAGCTCAGCTTTTCGATGATCTATGATGTCAATCGTCTTCTGATTTTTATCTATGCCTTTATCACTATAGTAACACCAAGCAGCTAGAATGAAAGTACTGTATCTAATACTTCCTCCTTTTTCTAGATTTTCCAGTAGAGTTGAAATTAGAAACTTGGGCAGTTTAGCTGAGCTCTCAGAACAGATTCTGCTAACGCCATCTTTGATGTTAGGATTAGCAAATCGCTCTTCTAGACTGTCCTTGTAACTTGAAAGATCGATTCCTTCTATCGCTCCAAGTACGGGACTAGCTTCCTCATCCATAAATCTTCTCATAAAACCAGCGAATACCTCATCTTTCATGCAAGCATCGATAGTCGGATGACCATGCAAAGCACCAGGGATACCTAGGACAGAATGTCCAGCATTGAGTAACCTGATTTTCATTTTTTCATAGGGAGTTACATCAGGCACAAACTGTACACCTAGTTTTTCTAGAGGAGGTCTGCCATTAGAAAAATTATCCTCTATGACCCACTGAATGAATGGTTCGCATACTACAGGCCATTGATCAAGGAGTCCGTAAGTTTTCTTAAGATATGCGATTTCAGCTTCAGAGGTCACAGGAGTGATGCGATCTACCATAGAGTTTGGAAAACTCACTTCTTCACTTATCCATTTTGATACATCGGGGTTTTGCTTTTGGGCAAAAGATAGAAGCATCTTGCGTGCAACATCTCCATTGTGTTGGATATTATCACAAGATAGAATGGTGAATGCTGGTAGACCTTCCTCTCTGCGACGAACTAGAGCAGCAGTTAAGTATCCGAATACAGTTCTGGGTGCATCAGCATTTTGAAGATCGTGTTGTACATCAGGGTGATCAAAATCAAATGCTCCTGTATTTGGATTAAAGTTATAACCTCCTTCGGTGATGGTCAGGGAGACAATTTTGGTCTCCGGATGTGACATTTTCTCTATCGCCAATCTAGGACTGTCTACAGCCAGTATATAATCTGTATGTGCACCTATGATCTGGCAGTTTACCTGCCCATGAGGGTGCTGAGTGATGAGAGTGTATAGATTGTCTTGGCTGCCAAGAGCATCTTTCATTTTTCGATCCGCTTCTCTTATCCCTACTCCACAGATACCCCAGTCGTACTCTTGGTGTTTCTCTAAAAGTTGATGTATGTAGAAAGCCTGATGTGATCTATGAAATCCCCCAACGCCTATGTGGACGATACCAGATTTAATGGAGACCCTATCATAGCTAGGGCAAGTTAGTTGCTTTGATAACAAATGGAGGTTATCATCTTGTAATGGGATCAGCTTCATATGGGATTGATTGTATTCGTTGTGTCAGATAAGGCTTTAGATGGAAGAGTTTTTAAAAGTTGACTTTAATAAAAATGTAATTTCATTCCTTCGTGTGATGATATAAAACCTAGATCTTCATAAAATTTGATAGCCTTTGGTCTTTTTTTATCAGTTGTTAGTTGAAGTAAATGTGCTTTGCGTTTCTTAGCTCTTTGTATAGCCCATTCGAACATTTGCTTCCCTAGACCTATTCCTCTTTTATCTTTTCTTATACGAACAGCTTCTATTTGTGCTCTCACACCACCTCGATAAGTAAGATATTGTATGAAGGATAGTTGTAGTGTTCCGATTATTTCATCTTCGTCATCTTCAACAACGATGAGTTCTTGATTTTTATCGGATTCGATATTAGAATAAGCAAGGAGGTATTCTTTTGGTAGAGGGTTTTGGAAATTTTCTCGACTTTTTCCTAGTTCATCGTCTGCAATCATATGTACTATCTTAGAAAGATCTTCACTTGTTGCTGGTCTGAATTTCATAAAACAAATTCTGTATGAATAAAGAAAAATAAGCCCAAATCCTCTAGGCTACATTAATTCCTTTCTCTCTCCTCATCGCCCAATAAGCTGCAGCAAAATAGAGTAGGGTACAGATAAATCCGATTTGATAGAATGTATCACGATTAGAGATGTAGATACCTTCGTCTGGACTACCGAGTAGAACCTTGCCTGCAAGAAATAGGGTGACTGCCAAAGCTCCATAGGCTATGAACTTTAGAATTCTAGATAATGCAGAAGTATCCTTTATAGTTGGGCGTTCGATAGCGGCTAGATGTTCGTGGTACTCATCGACTTCGAGATTGTAAGCTTGCTCTTCCTCCTGAGCTTCAGGGTATACTTCTTTAGCTCCATGCTTAGAAGCAAGCAGGGTATAGACTAGTATCGTAACCAACCACGTAGGTATGAAAAGATAGTAGAAGGACATCACATCAAGCATGTTCAATCCAAAACCAAAAATCAAACCTATGATCCAAGATGCTATGGCAGGAGTGCTATGTGCGTAATCCTGATACTTGGACCAATAGCGTGTATATCCGATCCTTGGAAAAATCTGATGCTCTGCAAACACAATTGCTCCTACTGGCACCACCAATAAGCCTGCATAAGTCAGTAATGGGAGTATTTGTGAAAATACAAATGGAAAGCAAGCTATGACCATCATCACGAGTCCCACGATCATGGTCGTCTTCCTTCGTGAATAATTAGAATATATCGCTTGTGCAGCTAGACCTGCACGATACAGGTTAGTGATAGCCGTAGTCCATCCAGCAACTATGACAATCACAAAACCTGACCAGCCCAGCGCATAGAAAGCTACGTCTCCTGGGTCGAGCTGAACGATAGATTTGCCAAGAATGACGGCAGTACCTGCTCCCATGATGCCTGCTGCGATCCATGCGATATAATGTCCGAAGAGCATGCCAGTACTTGTCGCTAAGCCATAAGACTTCTTCTTAGCAAATCGTAATAAGGCCATATCTATCAAACCAAAGTGAGTGATCGTATTAGCTGCCCAACCAAATCCTATTACTTCTACAAGGCCGATGCCGGGTTGGCCATCACTATTGACACCGGTCCAGATGGACTGATTGCCTATATTGATAAAATCACTCCAACCAGCTGGAAGAGTTTTGCCTAGTACGTCTAAAGAAAGTGCGGGCATCAAAACGATAGCGCCACTCGCAAACATGGTAAATAACCAGGGAGCGCATATGCCCGAAAATTCGGACACCGTATTAAAACCATACATGGCTATGAAGACAACAAATAGGCCTACCAAAAGGACAATCAGAACAAACCAAAGATTAGTAGGATACCAATCAAGCTGTGCAGGAATCTTAAAAGCGAACCGCACAGCTGTAGCAGAGACGGTAACCATAGCTGCTGAGATAACAGCAAAGATCAAGATGTTAGCCCAGTTATAGAGTGAAGACATGGCATCACCAGCTATCTTATTGAGATAAGTATAGAGACTGAGACGTGTTTCTACAGCTATAGGTGCGGTAATCAGCGTCCAACTCAATACTGCTAGTACATTACCGATGAGCAAGCCTAAGATAATATCAGAAGTCTTAGCGCCCAGTGCCACAAAGGTGGCGCCTATGACAAACTCTGTAGCAGCTACATGCTCTGCAGCATATAGTCCTGCAAAGTGAGTCCAGTTATGAAGTTTATGCTTAGGAACTGGAAGTTGCTCTTCATGCAAACTCTCAAAATGCCGAAATTTGGTTGTATCCGTCATATCATATGATCATTGTAGATGACATAGGCTAGACTCACCTACATCATGTCTTCATAATCTGACAAAGTACAAAATCTGGGCAATTGGAAGAACTGCCTCTGAAGAGATTGTGAAGGTCACACTCTAGATGTTTCCTCGGGCTTTCTCGCGTACCCACTCGATGTAATCAGTTTGGGTAATGGTGTTGATACCCTGTTGTCTCATCATCATGACTATCTGTCCCCTATGATAACTTCCATGGGTGAATACTGTGTGGATGATTTCCCTTGAGGGTATTGTAAAACTCTCTCCTTTATGCTCGAAAGAGACCAATTTTTCCAAGTCTTCCGAAGTCGTAAAGTCTTTCAAGTTCTGTGAGGTTTTTGACCATTCGTTGCAGAGTTCTTGATGTGTACCAGTAAACTCAATAACTTTTGTGACTTCCCACCCCTTACCTTGAAGTCGAGCTAGCCAACCAGTCTCAGCGTACCAGATATGAAGAAGGGTAGACCTGATAGAAGGGAAGCTACTAATTATTTCTTTTGAGAAAATGCTGTCATCATGGGCTTGCAGATCAGTAATCAATCTGTGATTAGCCCAGATGTTATAGAAGGCATAGTCGATGTATCGTTGGTTCATGATGTTATAATCTTATTAGAGGGCAATATAGGGCCATCCCGAGATGGCGAAGGAACCAATAAGAATATTACTATATGAAACCATCAAGGTAAAGTTCCTCAATCACGACTTTTTGAAGAGTTCATACGAGGCCAGTTGCCAGAATAGAAACTACCCTTTCGGGGGTTGAATACAGCATGAATATGATTTATCTTTAGCCCAGAGTTCCTAAGCTTAGTATTATGAAAAAAATCTGGGTGGTCCTGTTGATGATCACTCTTACGATGACGAGTTGTTTTGAGATCATCGAAGAGATCGTCTTAAACGATGATGGTTCAGGCAAAGTCTCGATGACTGTCAATATCAGTCGCAGCAAGACCAAGCTGAAGTCTATCATGTTGATGGATAGCATCAATAATTATAAAGTACCTTCTGTATCAGATATCCGTACCAATATGGCGAAGATGGTCGCTGAGATCGAAAAAATCGATGGTGTCTCTAAGGTCTCTCATAATTTGGACTTCGAGGATTTCATATTTACTGTCTCTTGTGACTTCAGAGATGTAGATGTTTTGAATAACGTCATCACGCATTTTAGTACTGACGGTGAGAAGCAAGCACTTCAGAAGAATAAGCAGTTTTCATATGACGCTTCCCGCAAGGTCTTCGTGCGTAACTATCATTATAATCTTGCGGATGAGATCCATCGACTCAAGCAACAAGATCAAGAAGTCTTAGACGAAGCATCGATAACTACCTTATACAGATTTAATTCTCTCGTTGAGTCTTCTACAAATACTCATGCCCGAGTCGCCGGTAACAAAAAGGCAGTCATGCTAAAGATAGGGGCTAGAGACATGATTAGTAACAAGAAAAATATTAAGAATACCATTACTTTACAATAGTAACTTCTATAAGAAGTCATGCATCAATCTTAAAATTACTACCTAAGCTAAATCACAACCATGAAATTTCTATTTACCCTACTTTTTGTAACATTTGCCTTAAGCGCACAAAGTCAAAACCTGCTGAGTATGATACCTCAGTCAGGTACGCAAGCCGTAATCGAAGTGAGCGGAGATCGCGTCTTTGAACTAATATCCCACGCCGATATCGAGGCCATGCTTCCTCCTGGCCCTATGGGTGAGCCCGGCTCACTCGATGATTTTGGGATAAAACCTGATGCCAAAGCTTACTACTTCTATCATATAAAGGATGAGGTGCAGACACACAATGTTCTCTTTGATATCGATGATCGCCTGAAGGCGGCTGAGCTTTTTGCAGGTATGTCCATGTCACCACCCAAAGAGATGAATGGTATGGAAGTTATCCGAGATGGTAATATGATGGCCGCTTGGAATGATTCATATGGATTTTACTCTTCGGCGGAAATACCTAAGACGATGTATACGATGGAAGATTTACTAGCGCAGAAGGAGGAAGAGAAGCAGGGTGCTGGCGATATCCCTCCTCCTCCACCACCACCAGCAGATGAAAACGGAGATGTTTGGGTACCAGAAGAACCAAGCGAAGAAGAGACAGCAGAGATGCTTGAGTTCGAGCTGATGTTCATGAATATGGAAGCACCATATGCCTTATCAGATATAGAGATCGATGCATTGTTTAGTAATCACATGAGTATGATAACCACTTTGGGAAAAAGTAGCTCTGTGGCTGGTACATCTTTCGCAGACGGTAGAGATGATGAGTCTGTCATGTACTTCTGGGTAAGAAATGTGGATGATTTTTATGGTGAGATACTACCATTAGAAGATATGATGCAGATGTTTGGTGGTGATCTAGGCAATCCTGGAAAAATGATGACTGGCATGCAAGAAGTGACTGGTAATCTTTCTTTTGGTGTTGATGAAATCAAACTTAATATGTCTCTGGGCATTCATCCCGATATCCTACCATCTTATGAGAAAATGTATAATTCTCAACTAGCTCCAGCCTTTTTAGATCAGTTCAATGCCGATGAAGCTATGGCATATATGAGTTTTTCATTTGATATGGCGGCGATGCTCAAGGAGTATCCTAAGACTGCTGAGATCATGTATGGCTCGATGTTTCCTGGATATGCCGAGGAGGTCGATATCGCGATAGATCTTATGAGTACGATTATCGATGAGGACGCTATTGCTGAGCTGATTACGGGGGATGGCTTGTTCGTCCTTCATGACTTTGAAGAACAAGAAGTGTCCTATAAGACAGTAGAATATGATGAAGACTTTAATGCCACAGAAGTAGAAGGGACCCGCATGGAGCCCGTACCGACATTCTCCATAATGATTGGTTCTGAAAACCAAAGAATCATGGACAAAGCGATTAAGATCGCGCACAAATACGAGATGGCCACAAATGGTGGAACGTATCATCAGATTCCTCTAGAACAATTGGACTCTCCATTTGATATGTATATGTCACAACAAAATGGCATCGTCTACTTCACTAATTCTAAAGATCGTGCTCAAGGATTCGGAGCTGGCAAAAAGAATAAGAATCTAGGTGCCCACTCACAGATGCTTCAAGACAACATGTTCAGTATGTACGTGAATATCGAAGAAGCAATCGATGAGGTCGGAGCGATGATCCCTGATAGCCCGGAGGGTATACAGTATTGGAGAGACAACTACAAAGAGATGTATATGACGATGCCTAAGATGAGAGATGGCAAGGTTGATTATAACATGGTTGTTAAGACGAGTGATGCGAGCGGTAATGCTCTTAAGCTTCTCATCGATAGTATGGGCGCGGTCTCAGGTATGTAAGCTTTGTGTGCGCTTTTCACTTTCGTAAATATTTGCTGACTGCTCTCCACATATGAAGCGACGTATCCTTGTTATACTCTCTTTGATAGTTATCTTTTTGGTAGCCTTCTATATTGGAAGATATCATTCTGGTGTCTGCCTCTGTGATAAGATCCCAAGTGGGGTAGAAGAGGCGCTTGTAATCAATACGCGAAGCTTAGAAGAACAAGTCATATTAGATGTGGTAAGGCATCCTTTCTCTTTTTTTGGTGAGACTGAACGAGATAGTACTACAGACAAAGGACCAAGTTTACTATCAGCAGTTTCATTGCCTACAGCTATAGTCGCATATAAATCCGGTCAAAACTTCTGTAGTGGAGTGGTTAAGATAAAGGACCGCGAGAAACTGATGGATTATATATCTCATCACGGCTATACGCCTCAAGATGAAAATGAATCTTACTTCAAAAATGGGGAAAGGCATATCATGTTATATCATAGCTCAGTCCAAATATGCTTTGGTAAAGAAAAGCCACCGATATTAGAAATAGAAAGCATAAGTTATCAGAAGAAAGGAGACACTCTTTTTGACGCATTAGAAGCTTCATCAGCTGACTTCACTTATGTTGGATCGGAAGAAAAGAGTTTAGATGTCGATATAGATGGAAATACCATTAGAATACACGGGCGTTATAATTTGGAAGCATTGCTTCCTTCCGCGGCTACTATACCAGACGACGGTCTTGGCGTTCTTTCTGCAAGATTAGACCTAGATAAATTGGCTGATCTTATCGGTCCTGATGCTTTAGAGAAGTTTTCAGACTTTACGAAGCTACAAACAGACTCTTTGTTCAGCTATTGGGATGGAAGATTAAGCGGAACTCTTTCGGACTTTAGCATGGCTCAGGATACGATAACTACCTATGAATATGACGACGACTTTAATCAAGTCGAGGTGAAAGAAATCAAAGAAAGCATACAACCTGATTTCGCGATAGTTATGGGCATGGACAGTTCGGGTTATAATTATATGAAAAGAAAGAAGGCCGTCGTCGAAGAGTCTGGTCGACAGATACTAGCTATCATGCCATTAGTTACTACATATGTCGATTCGGGTAAAGATGGATTACTCATGTATACTTCTACTCCTAGCTCTACATTGGATTCTTCAGATTATAAATTACAAGCAAGACTTAATTTAGAAAATATAAGATCAGAAGAACTTCCTCAGGTTCTACGTCTGCTTGATTCTTTTGATCTATCTATAGATAATGATGATCAAGTAAAAGGTGAGTTAAAATTGAGAGGAGGTAGGGGAGTGTTAGCTGCTTTGATGGGGAGAGGATTGTAAATGTTGATTCGATTATTTTTTCAAATTAGTCAGTTCAGCTGTTGGGCATCTCGGCTACACTCGATGATCATGAAATCGTGCATAGGATAGTGCATCTAGACTGGGCTCGATGAGCATGAAATAGTGAATTGGAAAGTGAATCACGGCGCCGTGCGATGATTATGAACTATACTTATCGATCGTATTAATAAGATGCTGGATGTCGGATAGCTCAACATACGTTTGGCCGATGACGACTCGTATCAAGTAGCTTCCATCGATGATGGTATGAGATAAAAAGGCCTCTCCTGATGTATTGATTTTTTCTAAAAGTGCTTTCGTTTTTTGATTCGTATCCTCTTGATCGTCGCCGATAACTTGAAAGGCGCTGAAGTTGAGAAAAGGCTCCTTGGTTAAGCGTAAGGAAGGATGATCATCCACAAAAGTGGAAAAGTGCAGATTAAAAGAGATATGTTTTCTTAGTGTTGATTGTATGCCTGATAGCCCATAAGAGTTCATCACAAACCAAAGTTTTAAAGCTCTGAATCTCCTGCCTAGTGGTATGCCCCAGTCTCGATAATCATTGACAGTGCCCCTAGTTTTTGTTTTAAGATACTCAGGAAGGATCTCAAAACACTTGATGAGATGAGCAGCGTCCTTTACGTAATATGCCGTGCAGTCGAAGTTGGTGAAAAGCCACTTGTGTGGATTAAAAACGAAACTGTCAGCAAGAGACATATCTGTTATCATCCATCGATATTCTTCTAAGAACAAAGCAGAGCCAGCGAAAGCTGCATCTATGTGATGCCAGATGCCATGATCTTTACAAACATGTGATATCGCGCTAACGTCGTCGATAGCTACCGTACTTGTTGTACCCAAATTTGAGACTACACAGCACGGTGTCAGCCCATCATCTAGGTCTTTTTGAATCTGTTTTTTGAGTAAGATTGGGTTGAGACGTTGTTGTTCGTCCGTTGGTATTTTGACCACATTATTTCTTCCGATGCCTGCTATAGTAACTGACTTTTCTATAGATGAGTGTGTCTGAGTGCTACAGTATACTCGCAGACCAGGTGGTACTCCTTCTTCATTAGCTGTGAAGTTTGTTGTGCGCTCCCTGGCGCTGATGATGGCAACTAAAGTGGCTGTAGATGCAGTGTCTTGGATGACTCCTTCCCAAGAGGTTGGCAGACCCATGGCATCGCGCATCCACTCCATCATGCGCTGTTCTAGTTCTGCAGCAGCAGGCGAAGTCTCCCAGATCATACACTGAGCACCGATAGCCGTGGTCATCATCTCTGCATATAGAGATTCAACACTACTATTAGCTGGGAAGTAGGCGTGGAAGTTAGGATGCTGCCAGTGTGTGATCCCTGGGATGAAGAGCTTCATGGAAGCGATGATGTCATCTATAGATTGGCCTTCAGCCGGGATGCTGGAAGGCAGCTGTTCATATATCTCCTTGGGACGTACTTGTGATTTTACGGGATAGGAAGAAAGATTACTATAGTATGATTCTATCCAATCTATAATCTTGTTGCTGTGCTTTTTAAAATCCTCTCTTTTCAGCATGTGTCTAACATAGTGAAAAGCATGCACCTATGCACTACTAAGTCTACAGATTAATCCAGTAATTTAGCTTGAGGACGATACCTCGATTTTTAGGGCTCCAGATATCGGTGGCGTAATTATCTGTATAGACAATAAAGAGATCACTGAGTGGCTTGAATCGCCACTGTAGGCGACTATTGATATTGAAATTATTGGCTTGTGTATTGTATTGTAGGAAGGTGGTCCAAAAGATATTTCTTGAAAAATTAATCTCTGCACGCGGGCTTATCAAGAAAAACTCGCTTTCTCCAAAATCACTCGGAAAGGTGAGTTGGTTATAAACGAAGTTGACTCCGAAGTTACCCCAAGGTTGGGTTCTATATGCAACTCGTGCTATATACTGGGTTCTGTCGCCATTATAAAATCCACCATTTAGGAAGCTCACGCTATAATTAAAACTTTTGCGCCTATCACTATTATAACCCACTTCAAAATAATTGAAATTATATCTTCCTATAGGAAGCGGATCTTCTTCAGTAAAAGCAAAAGGACGGATAAGCCCTTGCTGATCGTGATTAAAGCTGAAGGAGACACCGCTTGTATTGTTCAAGTTGAGTTGGTAAGAGAGTATAGTACGATTTTGAATTAATCTCAACTCATCTCTTGTGTAGTCTAGGATATTGCGGACACCAAAACTGTGAGAGTTGATGGCAGTACTATTTTCTGGGAAAAGTCTATATGTAGCTGTAGTAAATCCATGATGAAAACCGATCTGTACAGTTGTGTCTAATACGGCGTCAAAATGATCCAACCTCGGTATAAATCCTACATCGGATCTATAATTATTTCCTACGCCAGCAAGATTAGAATAAAAACTGAATGTCCTTGTATCACGACCTATGGCTATATTATAGAAGTAGTTATCATCGGTTAGCTCCGGTGACCAGGATAGCCCAAAGCCAGCGATACCTCTCCACTTGCTGTCATTAGAAAGATAGGTATATTCGACACCACCTACTCTGTTATAATCATTGAGCGGATTACCATCCTCAGTTGTGCTTTGTCGATTATGAAAGTATCCCTTCAACTGTGACCTTCCAAGTACTTGCTGATTAACAGAGAGGGATGTATAGTTTTGACCAGAAAACTCGTCTGTCTGTCTGGTCTGAAGATTCATCACTCCGATGCGTAGGTCTTTATTGATATTACCTGAGAGTCTTGCTCCATACGTGATAGGGATCGGAGCACCATCCTC
>CAZXIE010000026.1:31421-33071 GCA_964640065.1 uncultured Saprospiraceae bacterium | reverse complement strand
TTAAGAATGCAACCACCATTTCCACAGTAAATGATATATTTACATGGTTAATATCATAATCATCTCAGCATTAAGCTTGCATATTCATTAATCCATTGATATATTTGCATGGTTAATGATAGATAGAACAAGCACAAAAGAAGTACTTAGTTTACTACAGAGTTTCCCTTGTGTTGGCATACTAGGCCCACGTCAGTGTGGCAAATCCACCCTGGCCAAGTCCCTCGTGGATGAGACTGTCATATACATAGATCTAGAGAATAGACAACACACCTCGCGTCTCGGTGATCCCCTACTCTTCTTTAAAACCCACAAGGACAAACTCATCATCTTAGATGAGGTACAGTATATGCCAGACATCTTCGTAGATATCAAGTCTCATATCGATCAAGATGAAAAGGTAGGTCAGTTCTTATTACTGGGCTCTGCTTCCGAAGCTTTGCTCCAACAATCTGCAGAGTCTATGGCTGGAAGAGTCGTATATGAAGAGCTCTCGGGATTTTTACTAGAGGAGATATCAGACAAGGTCAGCTTCGAGAGTTATCTCTTCAGAGGTGTACTACCTCGCAGCTTACTGGCATCTTCTGATCGACTGGCGCAGACCTGGACTCGCAGCTATATCAATACTTTCTTTCGTAGAGATCTCTTACAGTTAGTACCTGGAGTCACTCAGGAGCAAGTACGTCGGCTCTTCATGATGTTAGCCCACATACATGGTCAAGAACTCAATGTAGCTAAGCTCTCTAAGTCACTATCGCTAGCTTATAATACAGTCAAGTCTTATCTAGACACATTAGTAGGTGCCTATCAGTTGTTCATGCTACCCGCTTATAGTCGCAATACTGGCAAGAGGCTTGTCAAAAGTCCTAAGGTCTACATCGCAGATACAGGCTGTCTTCATACTATGCTAGGCATCAAGAACTTTGATCAGTTGTTCAGTCATCCGGTATTTGGATTTTCGTTTGAAGGGCTAGTGATCTACAACATCATCAAGAGATATCCTGAGTACGAGTACTCCTTTTATAAAACCTCTGGAGGTGCGGAACTCGATCTCGTCATAGAAGGAAGAGGAAAGACCATAGGAGTAGAAATCAAGAGCTCGACTACACCGACCGTCACAAGAGGATATTGGTCCTCACTCGAAGACATCAAAGCAGATGAAGGTTGGGTGATCGGATGGGTAGACTTCACTTCACAACTCAGAGATAACGTATATGTATCAGGTCTAGATGCTTTTATGAAGCATCTGGCTTCATAGTGCTCACCATCTCATCATACTCTCTAATTAGATTTTTCCAATCATACTTCTGTACAAACTCTTGAGTAGCTTTAGTTTGCAAAAACGAACTCTTTGTCATTATATGCTCTAGCTTTTCTAATAGCTCTCCTTCATGATTATAGACATGATCCTCTATTTTATCTTGAGGTATATGCTCCGGATAAGCCAGTCTTTGAGGTAGTAATGGATAACATCCTGCCGCTATCGCCTCCACTACGCTGATCCCAAAGAAGTCCTGGTAGCCCGTTACTAACAAGATATTCGCCTTACTGATTAGCTCTAAGTACCTAGCTCTATCTTCGGCATATCCGAAGTGGATGATCTCTTCAGCAAGACGTTCTTTCGCAACTTGAAATATGACAGGACTATGC
>CAZXIE010000026.1:29141-31321 GCA_964640065.1 uncultured Saprospiraceae bacterium | reverse complement strand
GGAAACTGACGGATGAATGCTGGAAGGGCCTCTATAAAACTATCCTTATGATAGGTAGAATTAAAAAACACCTGATCGGCAGCAAGTGCGGATGTATAGTTTATAAACCCATAGTGATGGTCTCTTTCTAACTTGACATCTTGGTCAGTAGGTGACCAAGGGTAGGTGATTTGATTTTCGTGGAAGTAGATATAGATCGGCACCTCACGATGTGCAGCTGACAAAAGTGATCTGAAAGTGGGTAGGTTCACCATATCTGTGACGATGATGAGGTCGTATGACTTCTTGGCCTTGTTGATCATTTGCGAAAGCGCTATAGTGCCGCCCATCATCTGCCACTTCCAGTGTGCTGGTGGAAGACTATAGATATCGATGTCATGCCGGCTATGTTTTTTCCAGCTTTCGGCCCATAATCGATGACTTATATCATAATATGCGTCTACAATAGCGATACTCATATATTCATATATTGCGATATGACTTTAGAAGACAGAAGCCCCAATATACAGACAGACGTGCTGATCATCGGTGCTGGCGTAGCTGGCTTTTCGACAGCCATCAAACTGGCACAACTGCGACCCGAGCTTTCGATCACTGTTCTTACCAAGACAAACACCAAAGAAAGTAACACCAGTTGGGCACAAGGAGGGATAGCGACGGTATGGGATTTTCATGTAGATGACTACGACTCTCACATAGAAGATACGCTCGATGCTGGCGATGGGTTATGCGATCGAGAGATCGTCAAGATAGTCGTAGAAGAAGGTCACCATCGAGTAGTAGAACTTATAGAGTGGGGAGCGCGATTTGATAAGGAAGATGATGGCGACTATAACTTGGGTCGAGAAGGTGGCCATAGCGAGAACCGCATCCTACACTACAAAGACATCACCGGCTGGGAAATCCAGCGCACGCTCAATGAAAAAGTAAAAGAATTTGCTAATATCACAGTGCTAGAGCACTACTTCGCACTAGATATCATCACTCAGCACCACCTCGGACGTAATGTCACAAGACTCACACCAGATGTAACTTGCTATGGTGCCTATGTCTTGAATAAAGAAACAACAGAGATAGATACCATCAATGCTCGGATGACTGTTATGTGCACCGGTGGAACAGGTCAGATCTATAAAAACACGACCAACCCTGTCATCGCTACTGGCGATGGGATCTCCATGTTCTACAGAGCAAAAGGAAGGATCGCTAACATGGAGTTCGTACAGTTTCACCCTACAGCTCTCTTTCAGACGACAGGAGAGAATCCTGACTTCCTTATCTCCGAAGCAGTCAGAGGAGAAGGTGCCATCCTCAGGACTCCAGAAGGGAAAGAGTTTATGCAGAAGTACGATGAGCGTCTATCGCTAGCTCCTAGGGACATCGTAGCCCGTGCCATCGACAATGAAATGAAAATGTCAGGTGCAGATCACATGTGCCTCGACTGCACACATATGGATCAAGAACAGTTCTTAGAGCACTTCCCTAACATTTATAAAAAGTGCAAAAGTATCGGTATCGATCCCTTTACAGATCTCATACCTGTAGTGCCAGCTTGTCACTACCAGTGCGGAGGTATCTTTACAGATGAACACGGACTCACATCTATCAAACATCTATACGCTGCTGGTGAGTGTACCTGCTCGGGTCTTCACGGTGCTAATCGACTTGCTTCTAACTCTTTGTTAGAAGGACTTGTCTTTGGTCACCGAGTCGCTCATGACCTCGCTACCAAATTAGAAAATACAGAAGTCCGCACTGACATCCCAGATTGGAATGCTAAAGGCACAACGCATCCAAAAGAGATGGTCCTCATCACTCAAAGTTGGAAAGAACTGAAGGAGATCATGAGTTACTATGTAGGTATCGTAAGAACCGATGTCCGTCTCAAGAGAGCGACGGATAGGCTCTTCCTCTTGTACGAAGAAACTGAGAGGCTTTATGCAACCAGTAAGATATCACCACAACTTTGTGAACTTCGTAATCTCATCACCATCGCCTATCTAGTCACGAAAGGAGCGGAGATGCGTAAGGAAAGTAGAGGGCTGCATTATAACACCGATCACCCAGATCCTTTTGAGTATCAGGAGTTGACTTATATGTAGAGTAACTTAACTCACTTGACAAGGGACTGAAGTCACTTGAACTCATAAAAAGCAAGGCGTTAAAACACTTTGTCAAAC
>CAZXIE010000026.1:18876-29041 GCA_964640065.1 uncultured Saprospiraceae bacterium | reverse complement strand
ACCTTTCGTTCATAACACCGCGTTGTCTTTCGCGTCTCGCGACAGACTTGTACACTCTCGTTCTTACCTTGACAGCTTCAAAGCACGTTGTCTTGCGTCTCCCGGCGCAAGACTTTATCTCGACTACCCAAAAGTTATGCAAACCGCACCAGGAGCGTTGCGCCCGGAGACGCAACTTAAAATTGAGAAAACAGCTATCGGGGTCGACAAGCGAAATCTATCGTCCCTCTTTTTTAAGAGAGGGATAAGAGGGTCAGTCCTACTCACGTACACCTTAATCACATCCAGAAAATTCACCCACCTAAATCCTCCCTCAAGAGAGGCTACAAAGAATCACTTTGGCCCAATTATTGCCTTTATCAAGGTTAATGAGGCCAAAGCCTCTGTTGATAAACCATATTAAATCTCAAGAAATGATTGTATTCACAGCTGTAGCCTTGCTTTTGTTGCTTTTTGGTGGCGAAGTGCTCCAGGATGCTAAAATCTAGGTGGTTAGGAATATTTAACTCTAGACTATTGTATAAGTAAGCGATAACATGTAGTTTTGCGGCCCCTTTGGGAGAAAACTATAAGAAGTTAGTACAGCATATGCTTATAATAAATGTAAAAGAAGAAGAGTCAATAGACAGAGCGCTCAAGAGATACAAAAGAAAGTTTCAGCGCACAGGACTCCTAAAAGAAATTCGTCGAAGAAAGAACTTCACAAAACCATCTGTGGAGAGACGAAACGAAATACTTAACGCTAAGTATAGAGAAGAGAACTACGGAGGACACTAATCCACCGATAAAACGATAGATCAAAAAAGCTTAATCATTACTGATTAGGCTTTTTTTATTGGGGTGTCCAGCCATCGATATAAAGTGCAAGAGGACCCGCAGCCCGCTTTACCCAAGCATCTTGACTTGAGGCTCTAGAATAATTCTGAGCATCAACTGCATCTTGAGCATGCGTCAGGAAGAAATAATTCTTGCCCTTAGAACTATACCAAACATATAAGACTTGGACTGTCACTATGATATCTCGATCTACGATTAGATTATACTCGGCAACACTCCGCCTGATCATTTTCTTCTTCTTATAGGACTTAACTGTTACATCTTCTTGGAGAAGAGGATCGCCGGGCAATCCATCTTTGACATCATAGATCATGAGCCGAAAGAGAGCACTATCAACCGTATTATATCTCATATGGAAGTTGATGTCTTTGGGTTGATAGGGTTGTCCTTTGTAGGGTATGATTAATCCCCATTCGTGTCCAACTCCATATTCAGCATCACCGGATACGCCAGTTGTCCACTTGCCAGTAGATACATTACCATATTGTTTTATTGGATGATGCCTAAAATCCCGTATGACGATTTCTCCTATATCGTATGTCTTCAACTTCATGGAGACTTCTATCTCCCCCAAGACATCACCTATCCTGAAATCCTGAGTCTCATAACCTATCATCGAAAACCTCAGCGTCTCATCATATAAATCAGGAGAAACATGTAATGAGAAGGATCCATCTATCTTGGAGATGATACCCTTATTAAAGCCTAGTACGCCTATGTTAACATAAGCAAGTGCCTCCCTAGAAATATCATCTCTTACATACCCACTTATGGTTTTAGCCAATAGCGAATTGCTAACGAATAGGATCGCTAGAAGTAATGAGAGTTGTCTAAACGATATCTTGATAGTTAAATATAGCGAAACCTATCCACCGATAGGTCCTCCGCCACCGCCTCCTTGGCCACCTTGTCCGTCGCCTTGCTTTGAGTCAGTGTTTTTAACCTTAGACTTTCTTTCTGTAAAGTCCACCTTTCCAAACTTATATCTGACATTCAATCCAAAGGATCTGAAAGGAAGTACAAATGATGATACTTGTCTGAAGCCATCACCTTGGATATCAGAATTGAAAGACTTGTTAGCAGCAAAGGGCTCTATGATTCTTATCCCTAAACTCCAATCTTTGAAGTCCTTTCTGAAGCCTACACCAAATATCGAGAAGGAAGGATTCTGGCCTTGTAGTGTAAACTGAGGCGCTTGGAAGAATCCGAAGAAGTCAGCCTTAAGTGTACCTGTGAAACTGAACTCTCCATTAGTGAAGAGGCGATAGCTTAGTGCGCTATTAGATACTTCTTGACCATTGATCGTACCATTAGCATTATACGTGTAGACATCACCCCCACCCCTTAAGGTTAACTTCTTGATGGACTTAGAAGTAAAGATGTTGACCCCGATAGAGTTGTTTTCTCCTACATTAAAAAATGAGGTTAGTGAGACCTCTCTTTCTTGAGGCAGCTCCGAGATCCCTAACTCTCCCGCTGTAACAAGACTAGCCACAGACTCTATAAGGTCCGTAGATTTTCTATAGTAACCATTTCCAAAGATGGAGAAGCCTAAGATATTGGTGTTATAACCTACTTCAAATTGGTCGACAAGCTCTGGATCTAGGATCGGATTTCCTTGTGATACGTTTCCGAAGTCGCTGACATTGAGAAATGGGTTTATAAAGAACAAGCTTGGTCGCTGTATACGCTTACTGTATGAAAGCTTCAGCGTCTTGAAGTTTTTAAAAGACTTGGATACCGCTATATTAGGAAGGACATTGTTGTACGAATTTTGAAACTGCTGAGCAGTTTGTTCTCCATCACCAGTAATCTCCGTCCGCTCATATCTTAGGCCGGTTATAAAGTTGAGCTTGCCTATAGCAAAAGACGTAGAGGCATATCCTGCAAATACATCTTGGTCATATAAGAAGACATTAGATCGACCAGCATCTGGTATAAAATCAGAGTCACTATCGATCCTTCGGATAACAGCCTTCAATCCCGTTTCTAATTTGACTCCCTTACTAAGTGGTTCTGTAAAATCTACCTGCAAGGTATACTCTAGGTTATCACCTTCATTATTGATAACATCATCACGTATCGGTGTTAGATCTGTGAGAAAATCTGAAACAGTGTTGTTTTGATTTTGAACATTACCAGATATTTGTCCAGCGAATACTAACTCCCGAGTTTCATTGGATTCAAACTTTCGAGTATAATCTAGATTGAGATCAAAACCACTAAAGAGATTATCACCTACAGAGTTCCTATCAAAAGCGAAAGCTTCTGCAAATCCTAGTGACGTTGTATTTTGATCTGATCCAAATCCACGAAGTGTAAAAGATGAGTTGATTGAATTATAAGCATTGACATCATAGAAGGCACTAGCTGAGCCATTAAATCCAAGCCTAGATGACCGCGTAACTCCGTCTAAACTATAAAGGGTAGCACCACTGTCAGAGAATCTTTCAAATGTATTGCTCGCATCTACAGGATTAGAATAGAAAACGGAAGCATTAGTTGTAAAACCAAATCTGCCTTTTCCTACATTGAGAGTTACGTTGGTATTGTTCTGACGGTTACCACCTGATGCATTGATCGTACCGGCTATACCTTCTATATTTTCTTTCTTCGTTATAATATTGATGATACCTGCACTACCCTCTCCATCATACTTTGCACCTGGAGAAGAAATGACTTCCACTTTTTTAATCTGGTCAGCTGGAAACATCTTCAGTGCATCTGCTACATTAGAAGAGAACATACCGGATGGCTTTCCATTGATCAGTATTCTAACATTCTGCGATCCTCGGAGAGAAACATTGCCGTCAAGGTCTACAGATAAAAGTGGCACCTTACGAAGCACATCTGTAGCATCACCTCCAGCTACAGAAGAATCATCCTCCGCATTGAAGACGATCTTGTCTATTTTATTCTCGATGAGTGCTCTCTTAGCAGTTACCTCTACTTCGTCTAAGAGGTAATCCACCGGTACAAGATATATCGACCCGATATTAAAATCGGGTTTCTTCTTTGAGGTCACCAAAGAGTCGACGACTTTAGTCGTATACCCTATGAAGGATATCTCTATATCGTATTTGCCTGGATTTACGTCAGTGAAAGAGAAAGAGCCGTTGTCCTCAGATAATGTACCGTTAACGATCTTCGTCCTGCCGTTCTTCTTCATAGAGATAGTGGCAAAAGAGACTGGCTGATTAGTCGTTGAGTCTATCACAACTCCTGAGATCTTACCCTTTATCTTAGGTGCTCCACCACCACCCCGCCCAAACTGAGCAGAGAGTTGAAGTGTAAAAGTTATGACGAGTAGTGTAAGTAGAATTCGATACATATCGAGTTATTAGCAAGCGGTAGTAATAGGTTGACAACAATAAAGGTCAGCTTAAGTTGGTGGTTGGAGCATGATAATTCGACCACTGACATAGAACGATCTACTAAACATTGATCCAATATGTCAACTTAGCTACTATAGCTCTATTCCTAATCTGAAAACCAAATCTATCAGATGGATCCTCTAGGGTGCCGGTAAAGTAATTATCTGTGTATACCAAGAAAAAATCCGATGCTGGTGCAAATCTCCACTGTATACGAGTATTGATATTAGTGTTCTTTGATTGGGTATTATACTGAACAAATGCGGTGGCAAAGAGTGACCTAGAGAAGGTATAATCTACTCGAGGGCCTATGAGGAGTGTCTGTCTTGTTTCTTCGAGGTGAGGCAGATCAAAGTGGTTGATAGAATAGGTAAGCTCGACTTGTCCTTTGGGCTGATATCTATAGCGCACACTACCTCCTATGCCCGCTCTGTACCCATTAAAGTACTGTCCAGCAACCGCTCTAAATGAAGCCTGTACATCTTTTCTATTGTCAGTACTGAAGAATCCGGCTACGTCCACGTAATTATAATCCGTACCCGCTAACAGCTCATCACTCTCTGTGCCCGTAGGATCAAATGAGCCAAACAAGTGCACAAAATTATGTGACACCCTGCCAAAGAATCGTGAGTTATCAGCAAGTTGTCCATTAGCACCTAAGCTAAACTCATGATCACTACGCCCAAAGCCAGGTCTCCATATAACCTCTGACTCAGCTTGTATATTCCACTGATTAATGTTTCCAGATTCTGGGTAGAATTTGAATTCAATCTGTGGAGCAATATTGAAATAATTAGTCCTCTGTATAAAACCAACTTCGGCATTATAGTCGTCTTGTACATATTCGTGCGACCAGTTGATACCTATCTTCCTTTTGTTAAAAGACAACTCGGTCCCATGTGCTAATTTGGCTGATTCATCTGGAGTGAAGGCCACATGAGCAAATGTCTTGCCTGACCAGGTATTATCTGGAGATGCATAATTAAAATCTATACCTCCTACCCTATTAGATGACTCCTGGCCTAATTCTTCTAGATTATCGGCCATGGACTGTTTATTGATGAGGATGAATCCTATGTTCGACCGATCCCAGATTTTCTGTTGTACAACTCCTACACTGTAGTTGATCTGAGGGAGGCCTTGTTCTTCACTGGGTGCAGTAAGCATGTTGAGAAAACCAACTCTTGTATCCTTATTGACCTTCCCGCTTAATCTTACGCCACCTAGGATGCGATTCTGCACTGTCAGTCCAGTATTCACATCTTCACCTACACCTATACGTCGGGAGAAAAATGGGTTAATGTTTCTAAAACCAAAACCTCCAAAGAGGTCTGCATTTTCTAAAAAGAACTGACGCCTTTCTGGGAAGAATATTTCAAACCTACTGAGATTCGTAATCTGCTGATCTACTTCGACTTGAGAAAAGTCAGGATTGATCGTGAGATCAAGATTTAACCCTGGTGTCACAGCTACCTTCACATCACCTCCTATCTCTGCAGTATTTACGGCAGGCGTGCCTTCTTCAAAATCTCTATTAACTCCTGCCGATACAAATGGAATAACACTTATGTTGCTCTTTTTACCTCCACCTATGGGCTCTACCCATCTGAGAGGAGCAGAAAAGGCAAGATTAAATAGTCCCTGATTACGTGGGCGCTGATTCCAGACGCTGATCTCGTTATCCTGCGTATCAAATCGATAAGCCGAAAACCCCCACTCAGTTACGGAAGGATCAAACCTTAGTGTTGAAAAAGGAATGGCAAGCTCTGCGGTATAATAACCATCATAGATCTTCGCTTCCCCTCGCCACTTGTTATCCCATGATTCTGAAAAATCTGATCGGTTATTACCGCCATTGGCTATGAGTCCTTCTCTTATGACTCCTTCAGGGTTAATACCAAAAAACACTGCGTTGGTCTTATCATTAAAAGTGTCAAAGATCAATGTGATATTATCACTTCCTCCTGCTCTATAATCACGACGCAGGGAACTTACGATCCAGTCATCGCCAGCACCGTAGCATTTGATGCCTACATAAAGTTGCTCATCATCTGCACTTATGTAAATCTCTGTCTGACCTTGAGCCTGTAGCGAGTCTGTAGGAAAGTACTGCCAAAAGTCCTTAGCAGCAGGCAACTCACTCCACATCTCCTCATCAAGAGCACCGTCAATAATGGGCGCTTGATCAGTCTTGAAGATGTCTAATGACTTAGCTTCTGAGATCTCCTGGCCAGATACAGCTATGGATAAATATATACATACTAGAAAAAAGAAGCTTTTCATCCCGCAAAAGTATCTTAAGAGCCCTGATTAGCAGTATAGAAGGCTATTAAAGAGATGTTAATAGAAATAGAACCGACATTCTAGAGAGTTGTTGTGCTCTAGCATATCACTTGAAGGGAGTGTTTTTGCACCTTAAAGCTTAGCTCACCGGCTTGAAGTGGATATCCTTCTCCATCGATGTGCATGAATGTATCTTCATAAGTGGTGACTTTTACCTCAGTTACCTTATTCATGCTCGCAAACTTGCTCTTATGGATGCGCCCCGCCCAAAATCTCCAGGCATTGCCAAAGTAATCCATCTTCCAGGCATCATGTAACATCAAAGCATCAACATAGCCATCACTTGTATCAGCATCGGCAGCTACTGTGAAGTTGTACCCAAACATGGATCCATTAGCAACATTGATGGATAGAAACTTACCTTCTTGGACGACACCGTCTATCTCAACCTTATAGGTCTGATTTTTATACTTAATGGCTTCTGTCAGTGCACCTTTGAGATATGTCTTAAAGCCTCGCTTAGAACTTTGAGCGGTCTTATAAGCCACTAAGCCATCGATACCTACGCCAGCCATGTTTACATAACACTGATCATTGACTGTGGCAGTGTCTATCTTCTTAATCTGGTATCTGTCAAGTATCTCGATTGCCTTTTTTGCGTTTCTTCCGATACCTAGGTGAGAGCTGAGTCCATTGCCTGAGCCACCTGGGATGATACCTAAGGCTGTATCTGCATAAAGCAACTCAGAAGCGATCTCGTTAACCGTGCCATCACCTCCTACAGATACCACAGCATCCATGTTGTTAGCTCTGGCTTCTTTGGCTATGATCTTAGCATGACCTCCATACTCAGTAAAGACCAAGTCATACTCAAACTTTGATTTATCTATGGAGTTAACGATGAGATTCGGAATCTTAGATTTAGATCCGTGACCGGCAAAAGGATTCACTATGAAAAGCAACTTCTTCTTCGAACTCATCTGAACACAAAGTATCTCTGCATCGGAAAGTTATAACATACTCCGATAGTAACACTCACTAAGATCCTAGCAATCATGTAGTGACCAAGACTTAAGTAGTGAGTTGCAATGTACATGCCAAATGTATTCAATAATATGCTTCCACCGACGACTACAAGAAACTTGATGCCTTGAGCGCTAATATTACCTTCCTTATTAAGGAAAGTCCAGTTTCTGCCTAACAAAAAGGCCACAGTTCCTCCAGCTATAGCTCCTATAAATGTGCTAAGAACAGGGTCAAATCCTAAGATCTCAGTACATAGGGCAAGTACGGAGTAGTCAGTCGCAGTAGCAGTAGCCGCACTTACATTATACCTAAGGAGAGAAGTAACAAATGGTACTCTCGGTTTATATCTACCAGAGCTCATAGGCCGACAAAGCTACTATGAGTATTTGTAATGTGATATTCGCATAGACACCTGCTACGAGATCATCGACGATCACCGCAAAATCCGACTTCATATTATCGAAGCTTCTGATACCTAGGGGCTTAAAGATATCGAAGAGCCTAAAGAGAATAAAGGACAGCAAAAGGGTCTTCCAGCTGATTGGCACCCAGAGCATAGTCACCCATAAGCCAAGCACTTCATCGATCACAATCCTCTGATCATCGTGAATCCAAGTATCAGGTAACTGGGTAACACTCCAGTGCCCAAGGGCTGTTACTCCCAAAGTGATGGCTAAGAGCACCCATGGCGCCGTAAGCAGTCCACATGTCCACAGTATCCAAAGTATGATAGATCCAACAAGCGTACCCCAAGTACCTGGTGCGAACTTGGCATATCCTGCTCCAAATGCCGTGACAATAGTTGTGTGATAAAACTTCATGCTCTGATCTCCTCAGGCATGTAAAGATATCCATGGTACCACTCTTCGACTTTTTTCCATGCTGAAGACTTTGAGAGAAAACTCATTAAGCCATAAGCTCCCAATGCACACACAATACCACAGATCACATCTATGACATAGTGATGTTGTGTATACACTGCTGCTAACCATGTCCCGAGAGACATCAGGCCAAAAAACACTACCCAGCCCCTATGTCCGATCCTCCGAGCGACTAGAAGGCACACAAGAGGATAGGCTGCATGCAGACTTGGTATAGCGCCGAAGATATTAGAGTTGTTAGAGTAGATACCTTGAAATATATCCAGACCTACGATCTTGTCGAACTCTGCAAGTCCTGCAGCGCTCCCAAGAACTGTCAAGTCTACCTCAGCTCCGTGATGTAAGAAATACCACGGTGGTGCAGCCGGTATCAGATAGTAAAACAGGACACCGATCACGTTAGTTAAGAAGTACGCTGCTGCATAAAACGGTATGTCCTTGCGTCCTCTAAAAATCAGATATAAGCCATAGGTCATAGGTGCGGGCATCCATAGTAGATAAGAAAACCCAAGTATAAAACTCAAAAAAGCGTTGTACCTCGGCACGATCCACTCGCACAAGCTGATCTTCGTTCCACTTTCGTAAATGCCAAAAAGCTGTACCTCCAAGTCATAAAGGTCTTTGATGTGTACACTACTTACTTCATGGTTAGGCATGATCGACATGGCATCATATAGAAGGGTCCAGCCCAAAAAACCAGACCATGCTAAAAGTACATACATCGTATACCTATGCGATAGAGCAAGAGCAAGTACTAAAAGAAGGAGATATGTATGAAGAGACCTCCACCCCACAAGTCCATAAAAAACTAGGAAATATCCAACTGCAAAAACAGCAGCAACTCCGGCTCTACTCTTCAGGTTTTCCATATAGATATCCTCGAACTAGAGAGTAGGCTAAGATGTGATTTTTCTAAGTTGGTCTTCAGAATGAAAGAGTCTCCGCAAGGCCGTAATATTAGTGGTGATGGCCAAAAATACAAAGCCTAGTGTATAGTAATCTAATACCATGGAGCCTATTTCTAAACTCGTCGGTGCCCCTATCCAGTAGACAATACCCCATATGATAGACCATACCCCGACAAAAACGATCCTCTCTGGACGCTGCATTAATCCTACCGAACAATCCACACCAAGTGCTTCTGCACGCGATCTATTATATGATACCATGATAGAGCCGATCAAAGCTATGAAGGCCAGGATCACTCCAGGTAAATAATCAAAGTGAGTATAGTATAGAAGTATGCCCATAAACATAATAAACTCACTATATCGATCCATGACAGAATCAAAGAAGGCCCCAAACTGGGATTTCATCTCATATAGCCTCGCTAATCGACCGTCTATCGTATCCATTAGTCCTGCAAATCCAAGAATAATCCCAAAACCAAAGAGATTATCGCCATAGGAGAGATCATCCCAAACAAAGAAGTCTACTAAGTGAAGAGCGGCATAGACATTAAGAAGCAAACCTATCATAGTGATATGGTTAGGTCTGATGCCTAGTTTTTTAATAAGGTGAACTAGTGGATCAAAAAGAAAGTATAGTAGTCGGCGACCAGCTTCTTTGTAGTCCATAATCTAGTGTAAGATAGAAGTTTATACTACGCTTAAAAGAGAAAGACGTGATATCCAATTAATATTATCCTTCCCCAGAATAAAAAGAAACAAAAGCCCGACACAAAGTGTCGAGCTTTTATTCAGTCGTCGGGGCGGCAGGATTCGAACCTGCGACCCCCTGTTCCCAAAACAGGTGCGCTAACCG
>CAZXIE010000026.1:0-18776 GCA_964640065.1 uncultured Saprospiraceae bacterium | reverse complement strand
GACTGCGCTACGCCCCGATCTATCATCTTACGATGAAAAAATAATTCTTACTACTCCTTTGAGGCCTTGCTCATTCAGTCTGCGACCCTCACGCCATAGCGTGATGCGCTAACCGGACTGCGCTACGCCCCGATCTATCATCTTACGATGAAAAAATAATTCTTACTACTTCTCAAAGTATAGCTCTTTGCAGTTGATAGCTCTATGTTAAAATGAAGCCTCAACCGGACCTCGCTACGCTCCGAAAATATCTGCGGTGAGAGGGGGATTCGAACCCCCGGTACCCCTTTCAAGGTACGCCGGTTTAGCAAACCGGTGGTTTCAGCCACTCACCCACCTCACCGAGGAGATATAACAAAGAGATTGCTCTCTTACCGGCACAGCTTTTTATACCGGGGTGCAAAGATATGCTTTCCGAACTTTTATACAAGGTGTAGGTATTAGAATCTCTGACCAAGGCACTTTCCTTGCCAGAACATATTACAGTATATTTTACATTATAAGTTTGGATATATGTATTATATCCATTTTCTTTACCAAACGTTTTCATCATTAGATCCATATTGGTCAATTTGTTACACCTGAGAAGGTAATTTAGTTGGCCAAAAAGACGGGGGCGATACTTTGCGGTGTCGCCCTTTTTATTTTCACTATGGCTTAAGAACATTTACGTAAGTGAACTTTCACCAAAGCTCATCACATATGAAACGAAGACCTTACATGCTCAGCGAATCAACTTGGGCTGAGATAAAAGAAAAAGATCTCGAGCTCGCCATACTACCATGGGGGGCATGTGAAGCGCATAATTATCACTTACCCTATGGTACTGATATCTATGAAGCAGATTACGTCGCTGCCGAAGCAGGAAAGAAAGCATATGAGAACGAACAAAGATTTGTGGTACTTCCAACGATACCATTTGGCGTGAATACGGGCCAGATGGATATCAGGCTTGATATGAATATCTATCCATCGACACAGATGGCCATCTTATCTGACACTATCGAAGTACTAAGTAATGCAGGGATCGAAAAACTTCTTGTAGTGAATAGTCACGGAGGAAATAATTTTAAGCCATTGCTTCGAGAGCTCGGTGCTCACTACCCCGATATCCACTTATCACTTTGTCATTGGTTCAAGGCGGTAGATAAGTATGCCTACTTTCAGAAAAAAGGAGATCATGCGGACGAGATGGAGACATCTGTGATGATGCATCTCTATCCAGAATGGATAGATCTTGCATCTGCGGGACCGGGTGATGAAAAACAAACTCAGATCAAAGGTATCAATGAGGGATGGGCATGGTCAGAAAGAAGATGGTCGCTAGTGACTGAAGACACTGGCATAGGTGATCCATCATTGTCGACATCAGAAAAGGGGAAAAGATTTTTAGGAGACTGTACTGATAAGTTAGCTGAGTTGTACATCCAATTATGTATGTTAGATTTGAATAATATGTATCCTTCCACTAGAACCCAAAGTTCATAATGGCTAAAAAGAAAAAGGACCAAGATCTGGCTAAGGCAAAAGACAAAAAAAAAGGCTCACATCAGCCTACGGCTAAGGACAAAAAGAAGAGCAAGAAGGCTTCCAAGAAGAAGCTTATAAAAAAACGTACCGTCAAAAAAGGCTCTAGTGAATGGAGTGAACGCAAACCGGTCGTCATATTTGCAGTTAGCTTCTTAGCGATCTGTCTATTATTCTACTTGATCACTAACATGGCATGGTTTGAATCCTTCAGAGCCCCTATACTTTTAGCCTACTCGACAGTCTCAGCAGGCATCCTCAACCTCTTTGGATTTGGTGTGCAAGCCCATGGCGAAGTTATCTCAGGTGCGGATTTTTCTGTAAGCATCGAAGAAGGATGTGATGCCATAGCACCAGCTATCTTATACATTATATCGGTAGCTATCTTTCCGATCGCTACAAGGACTAAGTGGAAGGGACTTTTGTATGGTCTCTTAGCTATAGCGGCAGTTAATGTCATACGTATCGTGACGCTATTTCTAACTGGAGTGTATGCTCCTTCCTTTTTTGAGTTTATGCACGTAGACTTTTGGCAGGCCATCTTCATTGTATTTACAGTTGGCTTGTGGATCTACTGGATGAGATGGGCTACTTCTCAAGTGAATCCTGCTCCTGAAAACCCTGCATCATGAAGACGATGCCTAACATCTTTAAGTTTCTAGGGATATTTGTCATCTCTTACCTGGTACTACAATCCCTGACCTATGTGAAGCCCATCAGGACTGCTGTCATACCTGTATATAACGTCTTTCAGAAAGCTACTTTTAATCTTATGCATCCATCGATTAGAACAGACTTTACCAAATATGATGGACAGTCTGATAAATTCGATTATTCGATCCATATATTTTCTAAAGAGCAGTATAGAAACAGTCGTAATAAAAGTCAGGTAAAGCCCTTTGTTATCACTAATCAAAGTGCCAGAATCACGGCATTCGGACCATTTATCATGTTACTCGCGCTGATCATAGCGTCACCGATATCATGGAAGAGGAAACTTTTTTCGTTTGCCGTAGGAGGATTTTTTGTGTTTCTACTTCTTGCGATGAAGTATACGGCACTCTTCGATGCCAATGTTGATAGTAACTCTATGGCCATACTTAAGAGTCCTGGATCTTGGTGGATCGGTATATCTCAGTTTTTCAACGAAGCTTTCAGAACCAATGAGTTTCTAGCGCTTGTAATCTTACCAATCTGGGCGCTTGCCAGCTTCAGGCTCAAAGATTGGAAGTGGTTCATAGAGTAGAGAGCCACTAACTTCTGTTTCTATCTCCAGTCCCATATCACTAACTCCCAGCTTCGTCCATCTGTAGCTATATAGCTATGTAATACTTTGAAACCCACCGCTTCGTGTGCAGAAAGGGATCGAGTATTTTCGGTGGCAATCTCGGTTATACAAAAGGCGTATTTGTGAGAGAGACATTTACGAAAGTGATGATACATACCTTTGAATACTCCCTGCTGACGATGAGACTTGCCGATACAGACTTGGCCCATCACGATGTAGTTAGTAACAGTTAGCTGATCATGGCGCGATGCAATCTCATCGACCATCTCAAACATCGGCTTTAGCACTTCTATCTCTGTCCTCCAAAGTGGGGACATCACGAGACAGTAACCCGCCACTTGGTCGTCTTCCACTGCGATAATGTGACCATCGGGGTGATTCATCTTATGAAGGAGGTCTATGCTATGCTCGCATGTCACAAAACCTTCTTTTGCGATCTCAGGAGGAGTGAGCGATCTTTTGAGGTTATCAACTTGCAGCTGACTAATCTGTTCCAATTGCTCTTGAGAAGATACTTGGCTATAGTGATACGCCATATCAAACTTTAAGTGTTAGGACCATAGGACTATGATCGGAAAGTCCGTCTTCTCTCCACTGATGGAGATACTTACAGTCCCCTATAAACGGCAGCAGCTCTTCACTTACATAAGTGTGATCATAGCGATATCCGTTACCCTGATGACTATACCAAGAGAACTCCTTCGCTTCTCCGTGCACGTGTCGGAATGCATCTACATATCCTTTCTTTTCGAGGTCTTCTAATTGTTCGGTATACCAGAATGAGTTGCCCGCTTGATCGATGTAGTTCTTACCAGTATTATAATCACCAACGATAATGGCCGGTTTTTCTCCCAACTCTTCTTCAATCAAAAACTCAAAGAGCTTATGCTTCTTTTTATGTGGGAAGTACACCGAGTATACATCAAAGGCAGGTAACCTAGCACAAACTATATTATGAGCGTACTCCTCATCAGCTTTGGGAAAGATGGAGAGATCACATGGGTACTTGCTTGCGAGAAAAGCGCTATTAGCATCGGTATCTGCATGAGATGCTACTTGATAGCGATAGCCCAACTGCAAGAGAGAACTGCGAAGTTTGGTGCCAGACTTATTATTACGATACTCGCTGAGAGCGATTACCTCAGGGGCAAGCTTACCGATAGCACTTACGATCTTGACGAGTCGACTGCCTCCTCCTTGGCGGATATTCCAAGAGAGAATATCAAGCACCTTTCTTCACCTTCTTGGTTTTCTCTATGCTTGCCTTTAATGCATCCATGATATCTATGACTGGAGCATCTTCTTTAGCGTCACTCACGGTTACAATCTCCTTCCCTTCTATCTTTTCATTGACAAGCTCCATGAGAGCGTCTTTATAGCGATCCTGAAAGTCCACTTCATCAAATGACATCACTAACGAATCAACAAGCGTCTCCGCCAGTGCAAGTTGCTTTTCGTCGACTTCTATGCCGTCCAGATCTGGGACTTTTTCTATCGACCTGACTTCATCTGGAAATCTCAGTTTATACATGATCATCCCCTTCTCCTCTGCCTTTAGCAAGACTACATCTTCCCTATCTCTTAATATGATACGGCCTACACCTGCTTTGCCAGATCTCTTCAGTACTTCACAAAACAATCCGTAAGTCTTCTTTGCCACATCGCCATTAGGACCAACAAAGTATACCGCTTCAAATCTACTAGGGTGTACCTCATCGATATCCACAAAAGCCTCTATGTCTATAGCTCTTGTGCTCTTCAGTTTTATAGAATCTAGCTCCTGTTTTTTAAGCACAACGTACTGGTCATCCGCATATTCGTATCCCTTGACGATATCTTTCCTTCCTAGTTCTTCACTACAAGACTTACATACCTTTCGATATGAAACACGGCCCATATCTTCTTTGTGAAGCTGATTAAAGGAGATCGTAGAGCTACTGTCTATCGCGTTAAATATTTGTATAGGTATCGTCACTAACGAAAACCTGATGTGTCCTTTCCATACTGACCTCATAACTTCTCTTCTATAAGTTTTAAAAATACTGGCTCTCTGTAAGTGCCATTAGAACTCAGCGAAGCATACTCTATCTGACATTTCAACTGTGGCTCTATAAATACACTCCGATGTTCTTCCTCGATAGGATCATCCATCGGTTTAGTCGTCGTTGGTACAGCTTTCAATATATCAGTGAGTTCTCTTAGTTTCTTATGATCAAAACCTGTGCCTACCTTACCCATATAGGTTATCTCATCACCGTTATAGATGGCCAAGTGCATGGCACCCATCAATCCTGATCTATCTCCTTGGCCCTCAGTGTAACCGATGATGGAGCACACCTCTAAAGTACGACTCTTGACCTTTAACCAATGATCAGATCTCTGCCCTGGCAAGTATCTGCTAGTTTGGTCCTTCGCCATGATGCCTTCCATGCCTTGTGTTTTGATCGCTTCAAAAAGCTGATCTCCGTCCGCAAAGTCATCACTATAGCGATAGTATACTCCTGATTTCATGATGCACTTGAGCCACTCCCGACGTCGCTTAAGCGGTAAGTGCATGATATCACTTCCATCTAAAGACAGTAGATCAAAGCAGTAAAAGGACACAGGCTTCGACTTACTTGCAGATGCTATCGAAGCTTCTCCCTTTCTGTGCATTCTGCTGATCACATCATGAAAAAGTGGTCGCCCTTTATCATCTAAGACGACGATCTCTCCATCGAGGACTGCATGCTCTACTCGTACCACTTCAGGGATCAATAGCTCTGGAAACTGCTTCGTGATATCATTCCCACTCCTACTTATGATCTTGACCTCATCGTCTTTAATATATACTAGCACACGTATCCCGTCCCACTTCACTTCATAGCTGATGTGTTCTCCTTTGGGTACTCCTTTACTAGCTGAGGCGAGCATCGGCAGGACTTTATGTTCGTGATCGATATGCTCATAATCTTCATCACATGAGACAAGCCACTGGTCTTCTCTACCTGTCTTGTGCAAGTGATAACTGCGAGTCGTCCACCGACTGGTCAATGAAAATGAAAAAGCACCCTCTTTTTTCTTATCCCAGATTATCTGTCCTTTGTGTGCGATCCACATCTTACCTGCTCCATACTGACCTTTAGGTATCGTCCCTTCATAATCCAGATATGCTATCGGATGGTCCTCAGTTCTGATCGCTAATCTTTTCTGCGCTTTCGCAAATGGAAGTCCTTTCGGTATCGCCCAAGACATCAACACGCCCTCATCTTCGAGTCTCAGATCATAGTGTAGATTAGACGCATCATGTAATTGTACTACATATTGGTCTTTATAGTTTCTACTGATCCTAGCTGGTGGCTCCGGCGTCTGCTTGAAGTCTCTCTTCTTGACGTAATCCGCAAGCTTCGAGCCTTCTTGCCCTGCTTCTAGCTCTTCGTGACGATGATCGTGCAAACTTACCTCATGTACTCGCCAGTCATGCCACGGGTCTCCATGCTCCTCGATATATCTAGGTGCAGTCTTGATATCATAAGCTCCCGACTTTTCCAAATCATCAAGATCTTCCCATCTGATGGGTAGTGATACTGGTGCTCCTTTCTTTCCTCTTAGACTGTATGGAGCGACGCAAGTATTAGAAAGATGATTACGATAGATGTCTATTAATATCTTTCCGCTGCGTCGCGCCTTGCTGATCTGTAGCGTATACTTCTGACCATACTCTTTCACAAATACTTTCGCCAGTGCCTTCACAGATTTGGTGACTTCCTCGTATGGTAGTTCTGGTCTGATGGGCACATATATGTGCAGTCCTTTCCCTCCCGATGTTTTTAAGAAGCACGTATACTCATAGCGCTCTAGAAACTCCTTGATCTTCCAAGCTGCTTCCTTTACTTCATCAAATCCCAAGCCCTCATCTGGGTCCAAATCCACCACGAAAAAATCGGGCTTCTGCTCACTGGACTTTTTAAACTGTGTAGGATGTATCTCTAGACATGCCAGATTAGCTAACCACACTATCGTCGCCTTGTCTGCAGGAACGATATAATTGATCTCTTTTTCTTCATGTTGGATAACCATGCTATCGATCCAAGCGGGTGTCCAGTCTGGCTTATCCTTAGAGTAAAAACTCTTGCCCTCTACCCCATCGGGAAATCTGATCATCGTGATCGGCCGATGCTGTACATATCGCAGGATATATGATGACATCTCGAGATAATACTTAATCACCTCTGCCTTGGAGATTCCCAACGAAGGATATATCACTTTATCGAGGTTACTAAGCTTTAGCGCTCTTCCATCGATGTCCGTATGTATATATTCCTTAGCCACTTTCGTAAATGTAGGCTGTAATTAGTGAATCTTCAGAATTACCTAATCCGACGATGATTTAGCGGTAGAACTGGTCTAATCAAGCCTCTTTATGGGAATAATGAACCAAAACATCTGGTTAATAGCAAGGTAATAACCCTAAGAAGTTCATAAAATCAAGCAATTGAGAATTATACGGAATACATTGTCGTTATAGCATCAAGACTACAACCCCTATAAATACCCAAGTAATGAATAGAATACGACTTACTCTCACCCTCTGCTTTAGCTTTCTCTTAGCTGTAACAAGCTACTCTCAGGACCAATTTCCAGACTTAGATGTACTCAATGAGCTCGGCGAAACCGTCAATCTTCAAGACTATGTCAAGGAAGGTGGACCCAAACTCGTGAGTCTTTGGGCTACATGGTGTGGACCTTGCAGGACAGAGCTCAATGCTCTAAAAAAAGTGCAAGCTGAATGGAAAGAAAAATATGACCTGGAGATTATCACAGTTTCTTTAGATGTACCAAGCATGGTATCGAAAGCTAAGCAAATGGCTAAAGCCAATGGTTGGAACTATACCTTCTTGTACGATGGCAATCAAGAAGCGGCAGCAAAACTTAAGATCCGCAGCATCCCATATTCATGGTTGATAGATGAAAATGGCAATATCCTTTCTAAGATGAATGGATACTCTCCTAGTTACCCACAACTGGTTGAGCAAAAGATGGAAGAAGGGTAATTAAAATTATTTCGTCTTTATCAGTTTACCTATTATGTCTTCTTCATTTGTCTTGATCAGCACAAAATAGATTCCTTGATCAAGTGCTGCCGTATTGATTCTAGTATTCGATAGCACTCGTGTAGTAAGAACTCTTTGACCTGATAGGTCAAATAACTCAACAATTATTTCTTCTGAAGATGCCTCTTTATTGGAGATGAAAATCTCACTGTCAAAGGGACTGGGATAGATGTTAAATGGCGAGTTTATCAACTCGGTAACACTTGTAGTCTCATCCTCGAAGTTGACACCTGTGAGTTCCTCTACTGTTAAAAATTGATTATAGATCCTGATCTCGTCTATGCGTCCATGAAAAGTATTGGCTGGAAGTTGTGATCTGGTTCCTATTACTAGCGGACCGCCATCGTACCTGATCGTACCTTGGATCTGCTTTTCATAAAAAGTATATCGGCCTCTTCCGACCTCATTGGTTACCATATATATCGTGTCTTGTCTCTTAGAGGCAATGATCAAATTCCATTTATCAAGCATGTATTCGTTGATCAGTGGACCTTGTGAAGAAAGTCCATTGGCTGAGCTGTCAGTACTAATGGTAAAGGCGTGGTGACCTGTACCAGAAACGCCTACGCCATATCCAAGACTTGGAAACTGATTTTGAGAAGAGTTCTTTCGAAACAACACCCCATCTTTCTCAGAATAAGGCATAAACCAGACAGCAAGGGTAAAGTCTTCTTCAAGTCGGAGAAGAGAGTCATCGAGTACGACTATGATATCATCTGTACCATCAAATTCATAAGCTCCTTCTTCATTACCAAAGCGATCAGCAACTAAGATGGGGCCATCCACTCTCCCTTCTCTATTCATTACTGAGTCTACAGCATCACCATCAAAGTGGAAAACTGCTACTAGGCTATCACCTTGAGAAAAGAGGCTATAGGCAACATGAAGCAGCAATAGAACAAGACAGAAACGAAACATGAGGAATTTCATTAATACGAAAATAGGATCTTCCTAAATCTTCTTTGCGAATTGGTGTTAAATTAACATTGAACATTCAGTGTTGTTATATCTTTATCTTTCTATAGAAATAGCACTTATAATGGATACAACTACAGATCTAAAAACCCTAGTAAGAGACAAATACGCAGAGATCGCCAAAGGCGATAAAGCAGTTATCCAAGCATCTTGCTGTGGAGCTACCAACTCAAGCCAAGAAGTCTATAACATCATGTCTGATGAATATCAGATGGAAGGTTATAAAGAAGAGGCTGATCTCGGACTAGGTTGTGGTCTACCTACGCAGTTTGCGATGATTAAGGAGGGTAACACGGTCGTGGACCTCGGGTCTGGAGCTGGCAATGACTGCTTTGTAGCCCGACACGAGTCGGGACCAAGTGGTAAGGTGATAGGTATCGACTTTACTCCTGAGATGATCAACTTAGCGCGCAAGAACGCTGAGGTCAATGGCTTCAACAATGTAGAGTTCAGACAAGGCGATATAGAAGACATGCCTGTGACAGAAGGTACTGTAGATGTGGTCGTCAGCAACTGTGTACTTAATCTTCTTCCAACAAAGGATAAGATTTTTCCTGAGATACATAGAGTTCTAAAGCCGGGTGGCCACTTTAGCATATCTGATATCGTCTTAGAAGGAGATCTCCCTCAGGAGCTTACTCAAGCTGCAGAGATGTATGCAGGCTGTGTATCTGGAGCTATACAAAAATCAGCATACTTGGCTCGTATCGAAGAGGCGGGATTTGAAGGTGTAACAGTTCAAAAAGAGAAAGCTATCATCATACCTGATGATATACTGCAAGACTATATGAATCAACAAGAAATAGAGAGCTTTAAAAATGGCACTACTGGTATCTTTAGCATAACTGTCTTTGCAAGAAAGGCTGGTGAGAAAAGCGATGCTTTACCATTTCTAGAAGGTGAAGGTGTTTGTACTCCGGGTGGAGGGTGTTGTTAGGTTATAGTCGCCCTTGAGTTTTTAATCAAAATTGGAGGTAGTCACTAGTGTTGGCCCAGCACCGAACCCATTCTAAGTCTTTAGTTTTTTCTCCAGAGCAATAATCTGAGCAATTTAAAGATACGCGCCACATTAACCTGTTCTAAGCATGAAGACATGAACTCCATGTAGTAAAGTTAGAGAATGAAATTTATTGCATCCATCATATTCATCCTGTTCGGACCAAGTCTTTATGGTATCACATACTTTGTTGCGACTACAGGAAGTAATTCTAATTTAGGCACAAGCGCTTCTCCATTTTTGACAATACAACATGGTATCGATCAGCTTACTATAGGTGATTCTCTTGTTATACAACCCGGAGTCTATTTTGAAAAGGTTCTTATTACTAATAAAATAGGCTCTTCTTCTGATATCATTTCTATTGTGACTAATGGCACAGTAGTTATTGATGGAACCTCTTCGAGTCCATTCAGCAGAGAAGGACTAGTCACTATTAGGAATTCAAGTTATATACAATTCAAAGGATTCACTATTCAGAATTTTTCGACATCTGGTGGTGGGCCTACACCAGTTGGGATACTCGTAGATGGCAGTGGTGAAGGCATTCAAATTAGAAACAATACTATAAGGAATATCTCCAATACAACCACTTGCACTGGATGTGCAGAAGGGGCGCATGGTATAGGCGTTTTTGGTACCACAACATCCGGCCTAAGCAATATAGATCTTATCTCTAATGAAGTTTATAATAATACTTTACAATCCAGTGAAGCGTTTGTGATCAATGGAAATGTTGACAAATTTCGTGTGATCAACAACTATGTTCATGACAATAATAATATTGCATTTGATTTTATAGGATTTGAAGGAGAGTGTAGTACTTGTGGAGATGAAGATAGAGCGAGGAATGGTTTAGTATCAAACAATATCGCTGAGAATAATAGTAGTATCGGCAACCCATGGTATCCTGGCACAGATGGCACGGCTGGAGGCTTTTATGTGGATGGCGGGCAATACATCCTTTTTGATCGCAATGTTTCGACCAAGAACGATCTAGGGTTTGAGTTTGCAAGTGAAATGCCAGGTAAAAAAACGGAAGATATTATCATGAGTAATAATTACATCTTTGAGAATATCGAAGTGGGAGTAATCATGGGAGGTTTTAATGCAAACAATACTCAATCAGGTGGTGGTAGTGCTGAACGCATTCATATTATCAATAACTCATTTTATCAAAATAAAGGATGGGGTTCTGAGATTGTATTTCAACATAGAGTTATTAATGCAAACATTGCTAACAATATATTCTTTGGAGAAGCAAGCGTAGGTGAGAACTATGAAATATTTGGCAGTAACAATACTGGTAATACATGGGGACATAATATGTGGTGGGGAAATGGAACGTCAGGGCAAAGTAACCTTGAAGGCACCTTGACAATAGCTAACCCCGAATTTATAAATCCTGATAATGGAGATCTATCCATATCAAATAGTTCCGCAGCAAAAAATACAGGGCTAATACAAAGTAACATAACAGGTTGGCCCTTATACTTCTGGGACGCGAACATATTCCCCCATGGCGAATTAGACAATACTGCAAATCTTCGAATTGAGGATGCTATAGATGTAGGCGCTGACGAAGTAAACTCTTCTGTCAATGCTAGTGTCACAATTACTTCAGATTGTATAGAGCTGGAGCACAATCCATTTTCAAGTCAAATTGTGTTGGATGGTGATTTTTCTAGTTATGAAATCAACATCTTAAATGCCGGCAATCAAATTGTACAAGATTTTTCAGGTGTAGTTAGCCCTTTGACAATAGACCTTTGTGAACTTTCAGATGAGCGACACTTTCTTCTGATTCAACACCTAACAAATACACTACTTGGTTATCAAACGATTATCAAGTAGGTGCAATCTCTAAAGTTGAAGTGTATTAAACATGCCTAAGGATCTTGCTTGGCTATAACCATTCTGATAATTCAAGCCAACGCATCTCGATATCATCAGTGCGTGTTCTGATCTCACCAAGTTCGATAGAAAGTTGTTCGATCTTGGATTGATCTTCTACTCCAGTAAGAAATAAATCTTCTATCACTTTCTTTCGTTTCGCAAGCTTATCTATCTCTTTTTCGATGTCTTGCATCTCTTTCTTTTCATGATAGCTAAGTTTTCTTTTTTCCTCTTTGGGTGCCTCTACATCATTGGCCTTAGCAGTACTTGTAGAGCTGCTCGACTTATTCGCTTTTTCTAATTCGTCTTGAGCTTTCCACTGGCTATAGTTGCCTGGATAATCTTGGATAACACCTTCACCTTTGAAGATAAACATATGGTCTACCAGCTTATCCATAAAGTAACGATCATGGCTGATAATCATGAGACATCCCTTGAACTGCATGAGGTAGTCTTCTAGGACATTGAGGGTGAGTAGGTCTAGATCATTAGTTGGCTCATCGAGGATAAGAAAATTAGGATTCTTGATGAGTACTGTCAATAAATGAAGACGTTTTTTCTCACCTCCGCTTAATTGTGATGTAAAGACTTGTTGCTGTTTTCTATCAAACATGAATCGCTCTAGCAGGGCTGCTGCACTAAGTTTTAATCCTTTCTTTAAAGGGATATATTCGGCGATGTCTCTGATGATATCTATCACTCTTTTGTCCCCTTCAACTTGAAGTCCATCCTGAGTATAGTATCCTATCTGAACTGTCTCTCCAAGAATTCTCTTTCCGCGATCTGGTCGTGTGTTGCCTTCTATAATATTTACGAAAGTGGTCTTACCTACACCGTTAGGGCCGGCGATACCGACTCTCTCTCCCTTCTGCCACTTGTACCACCACTCCTTCATGATGACTTTATCATCGAAAGCCATATGAACATCCGATAACTCCATGATCTTCTTGCCTAGTCGCGCAGAATCCACCTCTATCTGAAAGACTTCTTCATAGGTAATGCTACTCACTTCGTCTTGAAGTTTCTTGTATTCATTGACTCGAGATTTGGCTTTAGTACCACGAGCTTTAGGTTGTCTTCGGACCCATTCTAATTCCTTGGCAAGTAATTTTTTGGCCTTATCAATGCTTACATTGTCCTGCTGGGAGCGTAGTGTTTTCTTCTCTAGGTAGTCACTATAGTTACCGCTGTATGGAAAGATTTTTCCCTTATCTAGCTCTATGATTGCATTGCAAACTCGCTCCAAGAAGTACCGGTCGTGAGTCACCATCAAGATCGTGAGTTGCTGTCTGGAGAGATAATCTTCAAGCCACTCTATCATCTCAACATCCAGGTGGTTAGTAGGCTCATCCATGATCAAAAAGTCGGGCTCCGAGAGTATAATCTGTGCAAGAGCTAGGCGCTTAACTTGACCTCCACTCATCGTGCCTATGACTTGATCGAGGTCCGTGAGATGAAGTTTATAGAGGATCTCTTTAGCCTTAGCATCGGCATCCCAGGCTTTGAGCTCATCCATCAACTGCATGGCAAACTCTATGCGCTCACTATCTCCATCAGCCATGGCTAACTCGTAATTCTTGAGTGCTTTTAAAGATGGGATGTCTACATCGAAGATGGCCTCACCTACAGTGCCCTCTAAATCAAACTGTGGATCTTGATCGAGATAGGAAGTCTTGACATTGCGATTGAGTAAGACTCGCGAGCGCTCTCCTTCTGGAGTCTCTACACCGGCGATGACTTTGAGGAGAGTTGTCTTTCCACTACCATTACGAGCTATGAGGCCAATCTTATCGCCCTTACTGATCGTAAAATTGATACGGTCGAAGAGGACTTTTTCGCCAAAGCTCTTGGATACTTGCTCTAATGAAAGATACTCCATCTCCCAAAGGTAGAAGATGAGATTAGAGGTCAGTGACCTTTCTCACATTATTTGGAAATCAACGCACTAGAAACCCTCTATTACCAAAGCCTTAGACCACTAGGGATACTCCTTTACGGCTTCGTTTTCTCGACAGCAGTGTACTCACTATTATCTACCATGTCCTTCATGATCGAAAGAACCTCTTCCAGGTAAACATCCTTGAGAAGTGCCTCTACCCAATCCTCATGCTTCGCTTGAGAATCTTCATCCTTGTTGATCGCTTCTGCATCTTGAGGAAGGTTGATAACACCGAGTCCCTCGATATTACCTTCAGTAACCGTCTTGAACTTTTCAGACATCTGCTTTCTTCTTGCTTCCCATGCTTGCTGGTCTGTCAGCTTAAGCGAGTAAGAAGTTTTGTTTCTGCTTTCTTCAAACCATTCTCCTTGCTCATTGATCAAAGCAAAGGTTTCATCATCTGCAAGACGTGCTTTACTCTGCTGCTCTAGAAGTGATCTGTTAGGTATCTTATATACTTCCTGGTCATACTCAAGTGCCGGTAACTGCGACCACTCCATAGCATGTGGATATTCTCTTTCTCCTACGTCGATCTTACGGAATCTGTCCGGCAAGATGATATCTGGCGTGACTCCTCTTAGCTGAGTAGATCCACCATTTACTCTATAGAACTTTTGCATCGTTAGTTTAATCTGACCAAGTGGCTTAAACTCTTGATTCCCTTTCACTGCTCTGTCGAGATCAACAAAACGCTGCACCGTTCCTTTACCAAATGACTGACTACCTACGATGATCGCTCTATCATAATCTTGCATAGCTGCTGCTAGTATCTCAGATGCCGAAGCACTAAACGAGTTGACTAATACGATGAGAGGGCCATCATAGTGAACTCCTTCTTCTTCATCATTATAAACATATGGTCGGCGGTTACGTGGCTTAACTTGTACGATCGGTCCTTCTTCTATAAAGAGGCCACTCATATCTACCACATCTTTTAGAGAACCACCGCCATTTCCTCTCAAGTCGAGGATAATGCCGTTGACATTATTTTCTTTCAGCTTAGTTATTTCTTTTGCTACATCGATCGCGCAGCTATTTCCTTCAGGACCGTCAAACGAACTATAGAACTTCGGTAGGTCTATGTAGCCTACCTTGTCCATCACATTATCTAACTCGATGATAGCTGACTTAGCAACACTATCGAGGATATTGATGACATCCCTTTCTAACTCCACATCTACTACTGATCCATCTTTCTTTTGAACGGTAAGGATCACTCGTGTTCCTTTCTTACCTCTGATCTTACTAACCACATCATCTATCCTCCAGCCTGATACATCTAGCGCTTCGTCTTCTCCATCTTGACGAACCTTGAGGATATAATCATTGACTTCGATCTGCTTGTCCTTCCATACTGGACCTCCCGGTACGATGGATACAACTTGTGTAAGATCTCCTTCCGTACGAAGCCTAGCTCCGATACCTTCTAGCTTTCCACCCATGTTGATATCAAAGTCTTGCTTCTCCTTTGGATTAAAGTAGTCAGAGTGGGGATCAAATATATGTGTGATCGTGTTGAGGTAAGACTCAAAGCGATCTGATCTTCTTACTTTCTCGAAGCTCTCGTACCACTTGTCATAGTCATCGAGCACTTGCTCTCGGGCTTGTATCTCTAAGTCTGCAATAGACTTATCACATAATTCTTGATCTTCTGCTCTTAGGTCAGAGTCACTCTCCTCATCTTCTTCATACTCGCCTTTCTCAAGTCTTTTCTGTGCAGTTTCTTGCTTCTTTATTAGACTAGTAAGGTCAGTAAGCACATCATATTTGAGCTGCTTGCGCCACGTATCTTTTATGGTAGTCTTATTAGCTGACCATTTTTTATTATCAGGGTCAAACTCGAATGTCTCATCTACTTCAAAGTCAAATGGCTGAGCTAATACATCCTGATATATCTCATCGACTGCCTTTACTCTTTCGTTGAGTAGTTCTGTTGCCTTATTAAAGAAGTCAAATGAACCTGCTCTTATCTGATCGTCGATCTCATAGCGATAAGGCTCAAGTAGCTCTAGGTCTTCCTTAGTGAGAAATCTCTTTCTGCTATCTATGTAGCTCAAGAAGAGATCAAAAGCATCATTAGAGAAGTTGTCATCTAGATCTTCGGGCTCGTAGTGATATTGCTCAAGTATACCGATCACTGTACTCTGAATCACTTTTTCCTTTTCAGGATCAGTTGGATCCGTATGGTCAGTATAGTGAGAGCTCAGCGAGAATCCGAGGCTTCCTAAGATAAGGAGGGAAAAGATCTTTAACATGGGACGTATTTAATTTTTTCTGCATGCGCAAGATCAACTTTTTTGATCTTGTGTATACCTAACTAAAGTACATCTTTAATGCCAAAGTGCCCGACAGAGATCTGTCGAGCACTTCACATTAACTTATTTATAACCACGCTCTGTTCATGAGCGACTCTCATCACTCATAAAAAACGCATTTTTTAGATAAAAGGAGCGATAACTAGCGCTACTACCGTCATCAACTTTAACAAGATATTGAGAGATGGACCAGAGGTATCTTTGAACGGATCTCCTACTGTATCTCCAACTACTGTAGCTTTATGCGGCTCCGATCCTTTGTAGTACATCTTACCTTCGATCTCGACACCCTCTTCAAACATCTTCTTTGCGTTATCCCACGCTCCACCTGCATTAGACTGGAAGATGGCCATCAATACACCACATACTGTTACTCCAGCAAGTAGTCCACCAAGCATCTCCGCACCACCGATAAATCCAAATAGTACTGGTGTAGTTACTGCTATCAATCCTGGTAGAATCATCTCACGGATAGAAGCCTTAGTAGATATATCTACGCACTTGCTGTATTCAGCCTTCCCATCTGCAGCTTCAAATATCTTTACATCTTCTGCGCTCCAAGAGCCCATTTCTTTTCCTTCGTTTTTCTTCATGACATTAAGTGCCGCCTTAAGCTCAGGTATATCCTTGAACTGACGACGTACCTCTGTTATCATATCCATCGCTGCACGACCCACAGCATTCATAGAGAGTGCTGAGAATAAGAATGGAAGCATACCTCCTACGAAGAGTGCAGCCATCGTTCTAGCATTAGTGATATCGATACCAGTTAACTGCTCATTAGGGTGAGCTACATTATATGCTGTTATAAAGGCTGCAAATAAAGCTAGGGCAGTCAATGCCGCTGAACCAATCGCAAATCCCTTACCGATCGCAGCCGTTGTGTTTCCTACTGCATCTAGCTTATCTGTTCGTTGTCTTACTTCTTTTGGTAATTCTGCCATCTCAGCGATACCACCTGCGTTATCAGCGATCGGACCATATGCATCGACAGCTAACTGGATACCCGTATTAGAAAGCATACCTACCGCTGCGATAGCGATACCATACAGACCTGCAAAGTGATGTGCTCCGATGATGGCAGCGGCAAGCACGATGATCGGTAGTGCAGTAGACTGCATACCCACACCCAGACCTGCGATGATGTTAGTCGCAGATCCTGTAAGTGATTGCTTCACTATGGATCTCACCGGCTTCGTACCCGTACCCGTGTAGAACTCAGTGATGATACCGATCAGCAGTCCCGCAGCAAGTCCAAAGAGAACTGCGTAGAATACACCCATATTAGTATATGATTCTCCTAACGCTGACCATGTATCAGGCAAGAAGTGATTCACCATGAAATAGGTACCTACGATCATCAATGCAAAAGAGAGATACTCTCCAGTGTTCAACGCTGTCTGTGGATTTCCACCTTCTTTCACCTTTACGAAGAATGTACCTATGATAGATGTGATGATGCCCAGACAAGCAAGACCAAGAGGTAGAAGAACTGCATTCATCCCACCAAAAGCATTGCCCGTAGCAAATCCCGCGACGCCTATGAAAGTAGCCCCGATCACCATCGTTCCGATGATAGAACCTACATATGATTCGAATAAATCGGCACCCATCCCTGCTACATCACCAACATTGTCACCCACGTTATCTGCGATGGTCGCCGGATTGAGCGGGTGATCCTCAGGGATACCTGCTTCTACTTTACCTACAAGGTCGGCTCCTACATCGGCCGCCTTTGTATATATACCTCCACCAACTCTCGCAAAAAGAGCTATAGATGATGCACCAAATGAAAATCCTGTAAGGATGGTGATGACTCTGACTACCTCATCTTGACTCCCAACACCAAACATGTTAGAATACAATAAGAAGAGAAGTCCCAGTCCTAGAACCCCAAGTCCTACAACACCAAGCCCCATAACAGCACCACCAGCAAATGCAACTTCAAGTGCAGTGCCTAGTCCTTTCCTTGCGGCATTGGTTGTTCTTACATTCGCCTTGGTTGCAACTCGCATCCCGATAAATCCTGCTAGCGCAGAACAGATGGCTCCTAGTACGAATGACAACGCAACAAGCATGTGAGAGCCGGCTGTATTACCACTAACTGCCATAATCACAGCGACTACTGCCACGAATATCGCTAGTACGCGATACTCTGCCTTTAAGAATGACATAGCTCCGTCCGCGATATTATCGGCGATCCTGCTCATTCTTTCTGTTCCGATTTCTTGCTTAGAAACCCAAGCTGATTTCCACATAGTGTATAGCAATGCTAGGACACCAAAAGCCGGAATCATATATAGTATCGTCTGATTCATATTTACTTTTCGATTTAGATTTTCGTATTGATGATTTTTGTAATATCAAATTTCGGTTGGCAAATGTAAGGCTTATTCTCTATTCACTATACTCAGAGTCAAGTCAAAAACGCTCTATTTCACTGGTACTTGGACACTTATCCGATACTCAAGTATGCCTGAGCATGATTTCACTTTCGTAAATATTCGCAATGGTGCTAGAACTATGAGCCCCACTCTAATAATCAATGAGCTAAACACCGTTTAGATTTTCTATCAAAAAATGTTTTAGCCGAGCCTAAATAATTAGGGATATGGCCAAACAAGACTAAATTTCTTAGTAAAGCAGAATGTTGAGGAAATTTGGAAAATGTATATGAGGAGATTACTCTCTAATACGCTTCTTATCTTTATTGATCCTATTGTGGTCAATAATCTTAGAAGCACCA
>CAZXIE010000025.1:0-34778 GCA_964640065.1 uncultured Saprospiraceae bacterium | reverse complement strand
GAATACTGATTATGAGGATTGAGTGATTCTTAATCATCTTACTGCAGATTTACTAATACCAAAATGAAGCCTGATCCATCCTCTAGCTCAGTCATGGCTTTTCCAATTATAGCACCGCGTGATTTTTTCTTGTGGGTCGCCTTCATGGCTTGACCTGCCACAGATGATGTGGTGATCATATCCCCGATTTTTATGTCACCATTAGAAGTATTAGCCATGACATAGGTCCGACCTGACAAAGTGACAAGATCGTCCCCTGTTGCCATAGTATCGTCCTGACCCATTAGAATCCCTGGTTTGATACCATTAGCACCGGATATAATACCAGCTATCTTTTTATCATATGGCTCATTGCTGATTTTGAGCTTGCCAGGAGCAGTGGGATCTAGAGATACCAGATATCCAGGAACTATTTCTCGTTCTTGATTTGTAATTTCAAACAACTCAGCAAGATCAGAACCTCCTGTAATTTCTACTTCATCTGTGATCACACGAGCATCTCCTGTGCTATTAAAGTTAGTGACTAATCTTAGTGCCGCAGTACCATCTGCTTGTACAAACTCAATTCCTGGATTATCTCTTACGCCATTTAGTCTTGATCTGACAGCGACATAAGAAGTCTCTCCTCGTTCTTGTATACGAAGGTTTATATTGCTTATCATGTTACCAGTTGTTGTATGTAAGATAGTGTCCTTATTTCTGGTTATTGACAAATAGTTGGGATCAAATTCATATTCTAAAGATTGTCCACGCGCTGATGTAATCAGCAGAAAAATGGAACCTAAAAGAAGCAATGCATGTCTCATTTTGATATTTTTTTAGTTATTGTTCTTGATTATATATTTCACAAAATTTATAATTGTATGAAGTGGTCCCTGAACAGGGATGTCAACACGTGAATTGTAAAGAGTCCATTCATCTGTTGGTATGCTACAAATAATTCACGTGGCACTTACAGTCTGAAGAAACCCCAACTCAAACGCTCTCCGCACTAGTCCAGCAGTGTTTTTCACATCCATCTTAAGAAGTAGATTTTTTCTATGAGAGATGACGGTATGCTCACTGATTAATAGAGATCGAGCAATCTCTTTTGTACTATGCTCAAAAGCTACGAGCTGTAATACCTCTTTTTCTCTTTTACTGATAAAGTTTATCATTGCTATTATTTTTGATGTTTACTTCTATTTGTTGATTGAGTTCTTCGAGGTCGTTTGAGACTGTCAACAATTTTTCCTGTACACGCTCTAATTCTCTGATATCGTCGTTCGCCTCTGCCAAGAGCGCTAGTAATTGGGTTATCATAGCTCAAAAGTGAGGAGACTAGAAGTCTTTTGTCCTACCCTTATGGGGTAGTATTTGTAGGGAAGAACAATGGCTATCTGTCATAAGAAGGAGGTGATATGGACTCATCGCTAGTGTATAATGTGGTTAAGAAGCAGACTAGGCACGCCAGTCACACCAAAAACCACGGTTTGTACCTATAAGTACTGACTAGCTATGTATTCCATAAAAACGAAGCGACTTTTTTTAGTGATTAGGAATTTTGCCTTACAAATCAGAGTTTCTTCACCCATGTTTCCTCATCAAAATTCAGTGTTTCATTATATTGGCGGCATTCTATATGAATAGAGCATCTGTATCTACCTCCTCCTATCAGCTGTCCCTAAAGTTGTTGCTTTCGGTTCTTATAGCCCTTCCTTTATCGGCCCTCATTGGTCAATCCTCGGATTCTACCGTAGTCTTCAACCTCATCACGCGGGCAACTAACGATCTACAAAAAGGAAACTCTAATCTCTTAGCTGAAAGGCTTGATAGCCTGGAGGGCATCCAAGATGATCTGCTTCGACCTGAGTGGAAGTTATCGGCACTCTGTGCTTTAACAGAGCTTCATACGTCATCTGGCAGCTTGGACGAAGCTCAGACTTTCTCAGAGCTAGGACTTAAGCATCTACATAGCGAAAAAGAGAACTTACCAGACACACTTACTGATCTTACCTACTATCTACATGCACTACTACAACAGGAAAGAGGTGATTGGGACTCTTTTGCGATCTATATGGACTCTTCATTTCAGATTCTCCAGAGTCTTGATGAGGCAGATCCTATAAGAGAGGCTCGAAATTCTATCAGCATGAGTTATATGACCTATAACGAGGGGAAGCTAGGCAAAACCGTCGAGTGGACGAAAAGCGGAATTAACAAAATGCTTCAGGTTCAACACTTATCAAAGTCAGACTCTACCCAGCTCGCATCATTATATAGCAACATCGGCTTTCTCAACAATGTAGCAGGAAGATTCGATGATGTGATTCCGAACTATAACTTTGCACTACAATATGACTCAACACTCGTTAGTCCTTATATTAACCAAGCTGTTATACTGCGTTCTACCCAGCCTAAGAGAAGTATCGAATTAAGCAAACAAGTTCTCCAGTATATCCTTCCTACAACATATCATAACAGGTGTAGTGCGTTTTCTAATATCATTTCTTCAAGTCTAGTTTTAGCCGAGTCTTTAGAAGATACTCTTCATTTTAATATTGCCTTACAGTATCACGACTCGATATTAAACATGACACAATATGCAAGAACTCGTGATTATCCATTTGCCGCTAATTCGCATGGGTTGTTTTCTGATTATTATTCGCGAGTTGCCAAGTCTAGAGATATAGATAAAGCTTGGTTTCATCTGCAAAATAATTTGAAGTTGCTGCGTGATTATTATGATGATCCAAGCAGAGTAGGATTAGAATATCTCCTGCTTACACCTAAAGAAAGACTGGCTCGTTTATCAACGATGAAGGGAGACTTCAAAACTGCTGACAAGTCTCTTAAAGAGGTGAATAAAAGCTACCGTGGTGCTGACTATTTGGAAGAGGATGAATTCATTATTACAAAAGAATTCTTGCTAAGTAGTACTAATACATTGACCTACCCCATAACCTATATAGCGAACCTAATCAGCTGGAGCGATGAAGAATCCGACCCCACTATAAAGCTCCTAGAAGCTGATGAGATATACAAAATAGTAGATTCTACATTTGATGATGTTCTAAAAAAGAATGAGCTTAAGATAGAACGTCTTCCCATCTATCGTCTTCATGCGCGGGGAGCTGCTATATCCATACGCATGTATGAACACACCGGGATTTCCGATTACATGGATGAAGCTCATGATCGGATCGAAAAACTCTTTTCATTAGATATTTTCTCTAACCTGGTGAGAGCAAAACTCAAAAATAGCACGGATGCTGCAAGTGCCATATATAAAGACAAGCTGCTGTTACGCGAGGAAATAGATTTGCTCAACAAACAAGATTCTATTGAAACAAAGGATAAGACACGATTAGATAGTCTTAATCGTGAGTATGTTCAACTATCAGAAAAATTAGGGACTAGCTACAAACCAGAAAACACAGAGCACCAATTGTCACTTGACGAATTAAGACTTCGGATAGATGCTGATGAAGTAATACTGTACTATGTACATGATAAACTGAGCTCTTCACTATATGGTCTTTGTATCACTCAAGACACTGTTGTCTCAATTAATAAGCATGTTGAAGATTTAGAGTCACTAGTCTATCAGACTAATCTATCTCTGGCAAATCCAAAGTCAACTAACTATAAAGATCAACTTCAACAACTTCATAAAATCTTTATAGGAAGCTTATCCGATATAATAGAGGGTAAACAAATCACCATATGTAGTATGGGGAAATTAGAACTAGTTCCTTATGATCTATTAATGGATAAAGAAGAAAATTACTTGTGCTTTGATCAACCTATACGACATGTCTATTCAGCCGGATGGAGTAAAGATCCATCATCACAAAAATCTTCTGGTATACAAGGATATACCTCTTCCCCTAATGGTGGAATAAGTATGGTTGAAACCCGCAAGGAAGAGTTCGGAAATTTGATCTCGGCACGAGAAGAAATAGAGTTCTTAAAAAAAGAATTCAATGCGAAAGTTTTTATAGATGAAAAATCGACGAAAGAGAAGTTTAAGAACACAGCACCAGATGCAGCCATCTTACATTTGGCATTGCACGGTGTAGTTAATCCTTTAGAACCGATTAAATCTCGCTTGGTATTTGGTCTAGAGGGTAATGACGAGGAAGATCTTTATTTCCACGAGATCGATGACTTAGATATCAATGCCCAACTAGTCACCCTTTCTGCTTGCAATTCTGGTTTAGGTAATATGCATGGTGCTGGGAGTATCGCAAGTCTTGCCAGAGCTTTTCACTATGCTGGTTGTCCAAATGTGGTACAGACTTCTTGGCCAGTGAATGATGAAACGAGCTTACAGCTCATGAAGTCATTCTATACTAACCTTCATGAAGGAAAGACTATACCAACTGCTTTATCCACCGCAAAGAGGCAGTTTTATAACTCCGTACCTCAGAAATGGAGGCATCCGTACTACTGGGGAGGATATGTCTATAATGGAGAAGACATTAGTCTTCAGATCGACAAGAAGAGTATGATATCTCAATATGCCCTACCTGGTCTTATGATAATCATACTTTTAGTGATCACATTCTGCTATAAGTTACTTCGTGGACGTAGTGCATAGCTCAGAATCCCTATTTTTAGTGATCCAATGTCAGATCAGATCCAGATAGCTGAGCTTTTTAAATCCTGTTCGAAGGATATGTTTGGTGTATGCTACTACGTCCTTAAGGATGAAAAAAGCAGCATGGATATAGTCATGGATACCTTTGAGGTGGCCTTGAACAATGCTGACTTTCATCAGCTCGATGACCATCGGGCTTGGCTGATGAAAGTTGCTCGAAATCTCAGTCTAAAGCTTTTTCACAAGCAAAAAAAGGTGCAATACAACCTTGATCAAAAAAATATTCCAGAAAAATTTATGGAAAATGGAAATATCGAGGAACATATCTCTAAAGAAGCGTTGGAAGAAAAGCTAATCAAGGAGATTGGCTTACTAAAACCAGCTCAAAGTCAATGCATCGAGTTGTTTTATTTGGATGAGAAAACGTATAAAGAAATATCTGATCAAACAGGTATGGAGATCAAAGCTGTTAAAAGCCATATTCAAAACGGTCGACGAAACCTTGGGTTACGTTTGAATGCTCTTATGCAATGAAAGAAAAAAAACTTAGTAAAGAAGAAATTAAAGAACTGGAGGAGATGGCCCGTGTCGGTAAGGAAGCCTTCTCTGGTGATCTCAATAAAGTAGAGCAGATGCTAAGTGGTCGTATAGACAAGCTAGATATCCCTCAAGTGAAGGATAAGTCATCATCGGGAATAACAAAGTGGGTTTGGGCTCTTCTCCTTCTCATCAGTCTCGCTCTCACTGCCTACTTTCTTACTAGATCAGATCATCAGCCCAAGGCACCTATACAATACGCAACAGCTTACTACGAGACACCTCCATTCGTAATCTCTGAAGGAAGTAGAGGACGAAATGAAGCATCTACTATTCTCTCAAATGTGAATGATGCCTATAAGCGCAAAGATTTTGCAAAGGTTCTGTCGCTCACCGAAAATCAAAAAGATGGGGGCCTCTTGTTTTATCGAGGTATAGCACATTATGAATTAGGTGAAATCAATACGGCCATCACAATTCTTAAGCAAGACAATACGACAGATCTTGAGGATATGCGCTCCTGGTATTTAGCATTAGGCTATTTACAATCAAATGATACCCCATCAGCCAAAATAGAATTAGAGAAAATAGTTGATATGCCGGATCACTATAAACTTAATCAAGCATTGGATTTGTTAGAAAAAATACCCAAATGATAGATTGCGATAACTAGTGATCTCTTATCTGTGAAAGTAGTACGATTAATAATAGTGCTGACGTGCTATTATCCGCAAAACAGGAGATAGTAATGAAGGAAGAGTTTAGTGTTTCCCTTTCTGCTGTCTTAGAAGTTATACTTGCTGGGTGTTCTTAAAATACTCAATGAAATAAGTTTTTACCATGTTGAACGCCCATGGTGCAAAGGACTAATCGCACGATATATCATGAAGCTCATTCTATATCTGGTAGATCACAGTCAGCGATATGATGAATAAGCAATGAACTATGATGACTTTGGTGTTTATTCAAGGCCATCCAAGTAGTATATTGAACAACAAGAAAAGGTGATCGCTGACCAGAAAGAACTCATAGAAGACTTAGTCAAAAGAGTCGAACAGCTCGAGCTGTCTAATCAATAGTCACGCTCTATAGAGCAACAACTCTTGATAGCGTAACTTTGTTACACAGTTATGAGCAGAGACGAGTTAGATAAGTTATCATATGGCTACCCCATCATATTTTTTGATGGGGTCTGCGGCTTTTGCTCCGCATCTCTAGATTGGATTATCAAAGCTGATAAAAATCTCTCTTTCAGATACTGCACACTACAGGATGATCTAGGCCAAAGCATCAATCAAGAACTCGGGATGAATGATAACATCGATACAGTCATCGGGCTGTATAAAGGTGAGATATATACCAAGACAGATGTAACAGTCTTGATCTGTAATCATCTAGGTGGAGGATATAAAACAATGGGAAGGATCTTAAGAGTCATTCCTTCTTTTATCCGAGACGCTGGCTATAACTTAATAGCCAGATATAGATACAGCATCATGGGTAAGAAAGAAGAATGCTACCTCCCTACCCCGTCACTACGACAACTCTTTGTCTGTAGCTAGCTTCTATCCTATCCGCGGGGGATCTTGATATCGTAGGTGTTATTGATAACTGTAAGATGACTATCTCTAAGCCATGGGTTATACCGCTTGAGTTCGCGATAAGTAATACCGTGCTGTCTAGCCCACTCTCCCCAATTAGAAACTGACTTATCTACTGTAACGAGATAGTAATTATCTAGTGGTGGGTACTTTTGCTCATCATCCAAGTAAAAGCCATACTCATTAGGACTATCCATGATTTCCTTGATGGCCATCAATCTGAACACATACCGAGATGTCTCACGATTGAGATTCATGTTATAGAAGCCCACTTCGCCTTGCGCCTTGAGCTGTCGTGCATATGCAGTCGGACCCACATTATAGGATGCCGAAGCATCCGTCCATGTTCCAAATCTTCTGTGCAGATAATTCAAGTATTTACATGCAGCGATCGTAGACCGCTCGATATGATAACGTTCATCGACTTCGTCATTAATCTCTAAACCATACTCCTTGCCCGCTAGTTTCCTGAACTGCCAGAAGCCCTTAGCCGATGCTGCAGATGATACATGTTGGAGTCCACTTTCCGCCACTGCTAGGTACTTAAAGTCATCAGGGATGCCATGTTCTAGTAAAATACGCTCCATAATAGGAAAGTATCGATTTGCTCTTTTCAAATATTGAAGAGTGCTAGAGTGATAGTAGGAGTTAGATAAAAGCTCAACATCTAGTCGCTCCTTAGCATCTGCTGTTAGCGGCATAGCCTCTCCGGCCCAGCTAAAAGATTTATTGAGATCTGGGGCTTTTACCACTTGAGGTAGTGGCGAAGTAGCTTCCTCATAGCTACCTGACTCAGAGGCATCTGATGAGATAAATATCAAGAGCATAAAAATGCAAAGTGACACGAGAGCAAGTCGTACTGTAAGCTTCTCCATAGTGTGGTATATCTGATTGTGGCTTTAAAGATAGGGACTAAGAAATCCTATCGCCTCAAGTGTTTGGACTCTAACGTAATCATAACGTACTGCGTATTAGAATATTTGCGAAAGCGCGCCGAAGAGATGTAAGTGTTTATCTCACCCTCTTAAGCGGCCGCTTATAGATAGGCACTGTAGAACAAGGCTCCCCATACATGATACTCTTTGTAACGGGCTTCAGTATTTGTGTCAAATATGCATAGGCTGATGCCGGCACTGGTTTATGGCTACAACCCTTGATTACTATACGCGCATCTTGGTATTGCTCTGTATCTAAGCTGTGTATAAAAGCCCTATAATGCTGGTCTATATACGCTTCTTTACTACCGATATAGGTGTCTGAAGTGGTCATCGATGCATAAGAAGCTGTTAGCATAAAAGCCCAAACTGGTATAATAGCATCTGTCGAGCAAAATATACATACCACCTTTCCCTCATAAGCTGACCAGTCATGTTCTTTCAACGCTGTGCGAAAATCCTTCTCTTTGAGGATCAAGCCCTGAAAAAGATGGTCTTTAAGATCAAATGAAACCAAGTCCTTAGATGGGAAATGATTCTCAAGATTAATGGTGATCAGCCCACTCTCTGCGACACGATTGACTAACGGTTTGTCCATAGTAAGGAGTTATTCTTCCTCTTTAACACCAATTGTGTCCTCAGGGGTTTCAAATTCTTTGAGTTTAGGCAGATCATTGGTCCCTTCTATCCCAAAGTGATTTAAAAACTTGGTGGAGGTAGCGTATAAGAGCGGTCTTCCCGGACTATCCGCACGACCTTCTATCTCAACTAACTCTTTCTCTAAGAGTTTTTGCACAGCGTAGTCAGCATTGACTCCACGGATACTCTCTATCTCAGACTTAGTAATCGGTTGTTTATAGGCTATGATGGACAAGGTCTCGAGTGCTGCTTTGGTCAGCTTTTTCTTAGATGTGATCTTTAGGAAGTCTCCTATGATACGATGATACGTGGGCTTTGTCATGAACATATAGCCTCCTGCTATGGCTCTTAGCTCGATAGCCATGTTATCATCCGAGTACTTCTCTCGTATGTTATCTATCAGCTCCTGAGTATGCTGTTTTTTAAACTTCTGATCGAAAGTTACATTGATCACCTTTCTGATCTCCTCAATATTGAGGGCATAATCCGATGCGAAGATTAGGGCCTCCACATAGAGATCCAGTCTCAAAGAGTGATCGACCTCTAGCGCTTGTTCTTCGGGATTTATATTCTTCTCTGTGGTTTCCATGACTATGCCGCAAAAGTAGAAATATCTAGCTGGCTATATATCGTCACGATCGATATCTTCTGTTTCAGCAAGTTCTGGGTCTATAACATAGTCATTAGCCACAAATTGACACCAATGGCAGTCGTCCTCTCCACATCCTTTGTTGAACTCATGATCATGTATCCCGGCCCAGACTTCGGTGATTTGCTCTCCTACTTTTTCGATATGCTTGGGTGACACTTCTAAAGACTCCTTGTAAAACTTTCCTGTTTTTTTATCAGGTTCTACAAAGTCGATAACTCCATGGGCCATATCCCAGTTGTGCTTTCGATCGCTCATCAGTAGCATCTTGTAAAAGACGATTTGTCTCCAGTAGTCACCACCCTCTGGTTGACGATCGCTAGGTGGAGAAAGTTTTGGCTTTTTATAAGTACCCGTCTTATAATCCACCACCTCCACTCGAGTATTACCCTTTGGCACCACCACCTTATCCAAAAACCCTTTAAGAGGCACACCCTTATACTCGGCTTCCTTGATTGGCACCTCTAAGTGAAAACTCTGCGATGAGCTATCTAAAAGAGTGAGATACTTCTCGTGGTACAAAGTCAGAACTTTAGTACCTAAGGCTGACATATTAGTGTACTGCTCATCAGTAAAGTGACCTTTATGATGATCCATCCCCTTTCGGAAATATTGTAAATATTCTTCCAAACTTGGCACCCTATCATCAGATACCTCGGCATAGTATTTTTCTAAAGCATAATGTATCGCTCGCCCATAACCCATATGCTGTGTTCTAGCCATAGGAACACGCAGAATGGATTCGAAGTAAAATGTATATGGACACTTCAGATATTTGTTAAGGCCAGTAACACTAAGTCGATATCCTTCTAATACTTTATCAATTAGGTCATGATCAATTAGATGATTTGCTTTCGACTTTTTTAGTAGGACATAATACTCAAAGTCCAAGACCGCCTCATCACTCATCATACGAGGAGACACTGATAGCTCTGTAGCTCCGATCAGCTGATCTATAAACTGAGATCTCGCCAACTCCTTGTTATCCGCTTTTTTAAGACTATAAGTGATATGTAGCGATCGCTTTGCACGTGTCATCGCCACATACATAAGTCGCCTTTCATCTTCAATATTTGTATCGTTATCTGCATTGATAGGAGCTGGATAGGAAAAAGAGTAGCGACTACTCGTATTCTTATCCCATATATCCTTAGTACTTCCAAAGATGATCACTTCTTCAAATTCTAATCCTTTAGAAGAATGGGCAGTTATAAAGTGAGCCCCTTTATCTGACGTTATAACCTTATTGATACTCAGGGGGATTCTATTTTCCTCCATCAACCGAAATGTCTTTAGAATACCCCTCAGTGTGATATCAGGATCTTTGGATGTTTCATTCTTGATGTAATCAAAAAGTGTACTTATAACTTGGAGCTTCCATGCTTTATCTGGATGAAACAAAATCTGACTGAGTATCTGCCCTTCATTGATGATGTTTTGAAATAATACTTGTAGTGTTACATCGTGTAAATCCGCGAGCCACTTATTAATCAAATCACTGAATGCACTTATCTCTGCAGGAGCTTGTAATCCTATTTTTTCTAATTCCTTTGGCTCTGAGATCAGTTGACTCAAAGACTTGTACGGATTATCATCATCATTGGAGCCCCTCGTGTGCCAAAGTAATTTAGAGATATCCTGCGGTCGGATATTAAAAAAACTATAGTGCATCAACTCAAATAATAAGCGATGGTCTGGCTTCTTACCTTGATAAAGTTGCTCCAAGTAGGTCAGGATATTCAAGATGTTCTTAACAAGAGGCATCTGTAGGATATTAACTCTTCTCTTTACATTGATCGGTATGTTTTTCTTTTCAAGTACCTCTACTATCTTCTCTACTTGTTTATGAGATCTATAGATTATAGCTATGTCACTTATATCTCCACTACTCTCATAACGAGATACAAGTATATCTAAGATGGCCGATTGTTCGTGAGATTGATTAGGGAAAGAAGATATCTGTATATCGAGTGCGCTATCTCCAAGGTTCGTATGAGAAACAAGATTTTTATCAAGTTCAAAGTCTTCTTCATTGACGATGCGCTCTTCATTATAATTAATCAAGGCCATCGCTCCATCCAGTATCTTTTGAGTGCTACGATAGTTGTCTACGAGTACCACGGGATATGGTTGATACTCATTTCGAAACTCTGTGATATTTCCTAAGTTAGCTCCTTGAAATTTGTAAATAGCTTGATCGTCATCTCCAACTACAAATACATTAGGTTGGTCTTCCCAGTAACTGATGAGCAGGTCAAGTAGTTGTTTTTGAGCACCATTAGTATCTTGAAACTCGTCTACTAGAAAGTACTCATAACGCTCTTGATAACCTAGCAGTAAGTCTTCATCTTTTTTATATGCCTCGAGCACCCACAAGATCATGTCATCATAGTCATAAAGTCCCTTGTCATGCATCATCTCTTTGTATATAGGAAAGAGGAGTGCTCCTGCTTTAAGGTCTTCTAACTTACCTATGGCATCGTCTACTTGTTTTTGCTTGATATCACCTTTTTGCCACTTTCCAGTTCTGTTATTTTGATATTTGAACTCTTCAAGAGATGGTATTTCTAAGATTCTGTTATCAGAAATCTCACAGATATACTCAGGAGTATAGTTTTCCTTTTTCATCAGAGCAAATAGATTTTCTAATCTCCGCTGAGTATTTCGATATGGATCACCCTTGAGTTTTTTTAGTCTATGATCTACAGACAAGTCAGTAACAAGTTGATCAAAGAGTTCTACTTTCTCTAGATCTGATATCGCTTCTAACTGTCTATACTCCCCAAAGTATCCGAGATGATCTTGTATCACCTGATTACAAAAAGCATGAAAAGTATAGATGTGTATCCGATGAGCATCTGGGCCGATAATCTTCACAAGTCGATTACGCATAGATATCGTCGCTGCATCAGTATATGTGAGGCAAAGGATGTTATGTGCCTGCGTGTCGGTTTCTTGTAGGATCCTTCCTATCCTAACTGCGAGTATCTGTGTCTTCCCTGTTCCTGGACCAGCAATCACCATGACAGGCCCGTGGATATGATCTACGGCTTGACGCTGCCGATCATTGCAAGTGTCAAGTGCATCTTGGTATATCTTATGATACCTCTCTCGGAGGCGTAGCTGTAATTGACTCATATTGATATATCTGTATCAACGAAGAAAGACATCTTCGCGCAATCTACATGCACTGTTGTCTCTAAAGACAAGATATACTAGATCTCTAGAGATAATATCTATCTTAACAAGAGAAGTTAGGATCAATCAGTTATGCGTTTGTCTCATTTCTCATTCTTCATGAGCATTTTATTCCTCGGGCTTTTGTCCTGTACTGGGCCGACTCTTTCGGATGAGGTTGCCAAAGCCTATGAAAATCTCTCAGATGACATCGACTTCAACTATGATGTAAGGCCCATTCTTTCGGACAGATGCTACAGCTGTCATGGCCCAGATGAAGAAGCACGTCAGGCTGACCTTAGGTTAGACATAGAAGACGAAGCGAGAGCATCTTTGGTTTCTGGTAATGGTAAAGCCATCGGAGGAAGCGTCAATCGCAGTGAGTTAGTCACTAGGATATTGAGTGCCGATCCGGAGATTATGATGCCAACTCCCGCGTCACACCTTACTCTCTCCGCCAAAGAAAAAGCAATTCTATATAAATGGATCAAAGATGGCGCACCTTATGAAGAACATTGGGCTTTTACCCGACCTTTGAAGGCTGATATCCCAATAACGGATGAAAATTGGACCGCTCATAACGAGATCGATCATTTTATACAGGAAAAACTAAAAGGCACTAATCTCGAGCCAAGTCAGGAGTCAGATAAAGAACGTCTACTACGACGGTTGTATATGGACCTTACAGGGCTCCCTCCCGCAGTAGAAGACATCGATAGGTTCTTGACAGACAATGATCCTAGAGCCTATGAGAAGGTAGTAGATGAATTACTTACTTCTCCTGCTTCTGCAGAAAGACTTGCTATGGAGTGGCTAGATGTTAGTAGATATGCTGATTCGCACGGTATGCATGCTGATGGATATAGATTGATGTGGCCATGGAGAGACTGGGTCATCGATGCTTGGCAAAAGAATATGCCTTATGACCAATTCGCGACTTGGCAGATAGCTGGGGATCTACTTCCAGAAGCATCTATTGATCAGAAGTTAGCAACTGCATTTTGTCGTAATCATACTATGACTGCAGAGGGAGGAGCTATAGATGAAGAGTTTAGATTGGCTTATGTCTTCGATCGTACAGAAACGGTGATGACTGCTTTTCAAGGTCTTACACTTAACTGTGCACGTTGTCATGATCACAAATTTGACCCTATCTCACAGAAAGAATACTATCAAGTAAATGCCTTCTTTAACAATGTCAAAGAACTTGGCATGACTGGTGACGATGGCAATTATGGACCGATGCTCGGTTTGCCGGATGTCCAATCTCAACAAGAACTCGCAGCCATCAATCAGAGCATATTTAATATTCAAGAAAGTATTCAGCTCTCTAAAAAAGAGGCTGCTGAAAAAGCTGATTTCATCCAAGATCTATCTTCCATTAAGACAAGGCCAATAGTCCATGCGGCATTGGATAAAAGAAGACCAGCTTACCTCAGAGAGTTCCCAGAAAGCAAAGATCAAGTGCCCAGCTTGAAGGTCTATGATGGTAATAAAAACATCTATGGCAATAAAGAAAATGAGTTTGTTGAAGGAAAGAAAGGTCAGGCTATCACCTTTACAGGTGTCTATGACGAACTGTACTTAAAAGGGGTTCCTTCCTTTGAAAAGTCAGATCCTTTCTCTGCTAGCTTGTGGATGAAAACCACTAAAAAGGAAAAGGATAAAACACAGATGCTACTCTGTACAAGCGGAGAGAAAAATAATTACTGGAGAGGTTGGGAGTTTGATCTTGATGATAACAATCATCTCAATCTCAGACTCATTCATTCCTTGCCTCATAATTATCTACATGTCAGATCTGAAGATCCAGTAGAACTCGATCAATGGACGCAGGTAGGTTTTACGTACGATGGTTCGGAGAATGCTGAAGGTGTCATACTTTTTATTAATGGACGACAGACACCATCCTCTATAGACTACAACAGGCTTTATAAGAGCATCCACCCTGTCACCTTCAAGAGTAACGATGAGTATGATGACAAGACGAGCCGTGAGGCATTTGCAAATCCTGAGATAGCCTACAAACTTGACAATCGACCAGTACGCGTAGGCAGAAGTCATCGTCTTTACACTGGAGAAGAAGGAGGATTTAATGGTGCACTAGATGAAATCAAAGTCTTTGACAAAGCACTGAGTAAAGCCGAAATGCTAGTGGCAAGTGATATAGAAATATCCACTTCCGACAAGGAGATGAAAGACTTAGCTATGGATCATGCTATTGTTTCTAACACTTCCGTAAATATTCATCAGAAGACCCTTAAAATACACTTGACCGAGAAACAGCAGCTCATTGCCTCCATTCCAGAGGTCATGGTTATGGAAGAGCTCGATACAGTACGGCCGATGTACATTTATAACCGCGGAGACTATACTCAACCTACAGAGATGGTAAGTAGCGCAGTACCTGCTGTGCTTCCTGCTTTTGGGGAAGACCTACCGCAAAACAGACTTGGATTAGCAAGGTGGTTATTTGATGACGACAATCCTCTAACCGCACGCGTAACTGTCAATAGATACTGGCAGATGATCTTTGGCAATGGCATTGTAGATACACCTGGAGACTTTGGCATACAAGGTGCGCTTCCTACACATCCAAAGCTCTTAGATTGGTTAGCCGTCGACCTGATGGAACATGGTTGGGACATCAAGCGTCTTCTCAAGCAAATAGTTATGTCTCATACCTATAGACAATCGTCCAAGATTAGACCAGGAGATTTGGAGATAGATGCTGAAAACAAACTCCTCGCTAGAGGTGCTTCATACCGACTACCTGCAGAAATGATAAGGGATAATGCACTAGCAGCAAGCGGTTTACTTGTCAAAGAGTCTGGAGGAGCTAGTGTAAAACCTTATCAACCAGATGGTCTGTGGATCGAGAAATCTTTCTTCAGTAAGATCTTGCTTACTTACAAACAAGATAGAGGCGACGATCTCTTCAGAAGGAGTATGTACACCTTTGTAAGACGCACATCACCGCCGCCTGCGATGACCATCTTTGATCAACCTAATAGAGAAGTCTGTACTATAAAAAGAGAAAACACCAATACCCCTCTTCAAGCTCTTGTTTTGATGAATGACCCACAGTTTGTAGAAGCGGCCAGGGTGCTGGCAGAACGAATTCAGATCGAAGGAGGTGAAGGCTTTCAAAGTCAGATTAGCTATGCCTTCAGATTGACTACAGGACGTAGCCCAAATCAAGAGGAGATAAGCATCTTAAGAGATTTATATGAGGACCAGTTTAGCATTTACGAAAGTGATCTGGCCTCTTCAAAGGCCCTTCTTAATGTAGGGGAAACTGTCACGAATAAGAACTCTTCTATACCTCATACAGCAGCTCTGGCGATAGTAACAAGTGCCATCCTTAATCACGATGAAGCTTACATGAAAAGATAAAATATGTGTAACAATCACAATAAGAACTATAGCCGCCGTGATTTTCTCGGACGTACAACATTAGGCTTGGGAGCCGCCGCACTAGGGTCTTTAATTTCTCCTCAAAAGCTTATCGGTCAGTCTGATCTTCAAGCTCAAGGTGGAGGCATCCTGAAGTCACCACACTTTGCTCCAAAAGCCAAACGGGTGATCTACTTGTTTCAAAGCGGAGGACCATCACAGATGGAGCTTTTTGATCCCAAACCGGTTCTTGCCCAACACCGTGGTGAGGAAATACCAAAAAGCGTTCTTGGAGGACAACGACTAACAGGCATGTCTGCGGGACAAGCTTCCATGCCACTCGCCGATAGCATATTCGATTTTGCACAATATGGTCAGAGTGGTGCATGGGTAAGTGAGCTGATGCCCTATACTTCCGAGATTGTTGATGATCTCTGTTTTATAAAATCCATGCATACCGATGCTATCAATCATGATCCAGCAGTCACATTTATGCAGACAGGTTCGGAGTTGCCGGGACGCCCATCAATGGGGTCTTGGGTAAGTTATGGTCTTGGGAGTGATAACGAAAACCTACCTTCTTTCGTAGTGCTCATCACTAAAAACAAATTTGGTGGTCAGCCTTTGTATGCGCGTCTATGGGGCAATGGATTTCTGCCCTCCCATCACCAAGGGACACAGTTTAGAGGTGGAAAAGAGGCAGTCCTCTATTTAGATAATCCTCCTGGCATAAATAGCGAAGGTCGACGCAATCAACTCGATCATCTACAACGACTCGAAGCACTAAGTCACGCACATCACGGGGACCCTGAGATACAAGCTCGCATGAGCCAATATGAAATGGCCTATCGTATGCAAACCTCTGTACCAGAGATCATGGATGTCGAGAAAGAACCAGATTATATCTATGACATGTATGGGCCTGACTCAAGAGAACCAGGCACTTATGCGGCTAACTGCTTACTAGCCCGAAGATTAGTCGAGAGGGATGTCAAGTTCATACAGCTGTATCATCAAGGATGGGATGCCCATGGCGCTCTTCCATACCTCATGAAAAAGCAGTGCAAAGAAACCGATCAGCCGACGGCGGCCCTGATAAAAGATTTGAAGCAACGTGGATTACTAGATGATACATTGATCGTCTGGGGTGGCGAATTTGGTCGTACTGCGTATACCCAAGGTGCGCTGACTGAAGACAACTATGGTCGCGATCATCATCCAAAGTGCTTTACTGTATTTATGGCTGGTGCAGGTGTTAAAGCAGGATTTAGTTATGGGATGACCGATGACTTCGGATATAATATCATCAAGGACCCCGTTCACGTTCATGATTTCCAGGCGACTATCATGCATCTCCTTGGTGTTAATCATGAGCAACTCACCTATCGTCATCAAGGAAGAAGATATCGCCTTACTGATGTCCACGGCCATGTAGTCAAGGACATCTTGGCATAATCTCGCTTTCGCAAATACTTATTACTGATTTCTCCCCGATTTAAGGATTTCTCCATGTCATGAGAATATATCCGTTAGTCGAGATTCTCTCTTGGATAGTATAGGATTCATGCCTCAGAGGTAACTTTTGGCTGATCTTAGTCGTATTAATGACAGAATGATTAACCAAATACTATTTCACATTCAACATTATAGTCCGAAAGTGGGTTAATAATGTATCGAATACAAAATTATATTTTGAAACCAAAAAATTCAATATTATGAGAGGCTTTGCAACTTCACCCAGTAATTACACCTCGGGATTAAGACCGAGAAGATTCTTAGCAGCAACATCTGCAAAAATGAAAATGGATATTATCCTCGGCAAGAAGCTGAAAAACACACCAAAGAAGGTGGCTTAATATAGCATTGTCATCATGAACCTATGAAAGCCTCAGTGATTCACTGAGGCTTTTTTTATTTGTTGTAAATAGTATGAGTTAAACGGGCGATCAACTATCGTCAACGGAAGTGTAGAGCCATATGAAGAAAGATGTATTAGCTTAGTGTGCATTCGCTAATATTGATCATGACTATACTTTCCATCACAGCTTTCTTGGGACGATTTCACCCTGTTGTAGTTCACCTCCCGATTGGATTTATCTTGTTGGCCATCATCCTAGAATGGCGTAAAAAGGGTGATGGATCAGGCAGTTCTGTATCGTATGCCTGGCTGTTAAGCGCCATCTCGAGTGGTATAGCAGCCTTATTGGGATGGTTCTTGGCTAATCAAGGAGCTTATGATAATTGGACTTTATTTGCCCATCGTTGGTTGGGCATATTTATCGGGTTATTCTCTCTATATGCATGGTATGTTCGACGTAATAAAACACCATCAAGCTTAGTAAAGCGTGTAACTAACATAGGCGCTCTAATAGTCCTGTTGATCACAGGGCATCTCGGTGGTAACATGACACATGGGTCAGACTACTTACTAGAGTATGCGCCTAAGCCTATCCAAAAATTACTAGGATATGGGGCAACTTCAAATGACTACCCACAGTATCTAGAACCGGATAGTGTGATCGTCTATCCACATCTCATACAACCTACGCTAGAGCGCAAGTGCTGGTCCTGTCATAATGATGATGTCCAAAATGGAGGGCTCAATATGACCTCCTTCGAAGCTCTTCAAAAAGGAGGTGATGGAGGGCCCGTAATCGTCGCTGGAGATATAGGAAGCGAACTTATCAGAAGAGTAACACTACCTACTAGTAGCTCTAAGTTCATGCCTAGTAGTGGGACACCTCTCACCTATCATGAGATCAAGCTTCTAGAATGGTGGATCTCTGAAGGTGCTGACTACCAAGCGGTAGCAAGTAATATGAGTGCTACTCCCAGCATCAAAAAAACACTTCTCGATTTGTTTGGACTCGACCTCACACCTAAACCTTGGATAGAAAAGAAAAAGGTAAGTACCCCAACTAAACCTTCACTCGAGCTTGTGAATAAAACCGGCATAGAAGCGCAGATGATATCAGGTGATAATGGATGGGTAGAAGTCAGCCTTCCTTATGGGAAGCAAATTCAGCAAGAACAATTAAAAAGTCTGACTTCTATTGCTGAACAAGTGACTTGGCTGAAGTTATCCAACAGTGGACTTACAGATGGTTCCTTATCCTTTCTTCGGGAACTCACTCATTTGACTAAGCTAAAGCTCGATGGGAACCCTATTACAACAGAAGGACTCATGGCTTTTGCCGACCTATCTCATCTAGAGACACTCAATCTAACGAATACAGAAATTGATGATCAGATCTTTGACATGCTTGATAAGATGCCTAACCTGAAGTCTCTCTACTTGTGGAAATCTAATGTAACAGACGATGCAGTCAAGCAGGCTAAAGAAAAATATAATAATATTGATATTATACTTGGGTCTAATCCTATATAAACAGTGCTAAGATGAACTTCACTGACTTAAAATACATCCTTGCCTATCTCACTCCGTTGACATGTTTTGTCTCCCTTGCTTTTAACGGCGTCTGGTCATTTACTTCTTTAATTTTTCTGTACGGACTTGTACCCCTTGCTGAGCAGATCATGCCTCACGACAAGAGTAATCATCCAGAAGAAAAAGAAATGTCAAGAAGTAAGTCGGTCTTTTTTGACATACTTCTTTACCTCAATCTTCCGATACTCTATGGTCTTGTATATTGGTACTTAACACTCGTCACTGGTGGGAATATGACCACCTTAGATCTTATTGGCAAAACTGTAGCTGTAGGCATGATGTCCGGATCTATGGGTATCAATGTAGGACACGAAATAGGACATCGCCCTGGCCTTTATAACCAATGGGTTTCTAGACTCCTATTACTTCCATCACTCTATATGCACTTCAACATAGAGCATAATCGAGGGCACCATCTAAACGTAGCAACTCCTGAAGATCCAGCAACTTCTCGTAAAGGAGAGGCCTTCTATTTGTTTTGGTTTAGGTCAGTTTTCATGAGCTACCTTTCTGCATGGCGGATAGAAAACAAGGATCTGCGTCGAGCAGGGAAAGGCCCATGGAGTATGAGTAACAAGATGATCCTGTTCACTATAGTACAGTTGGCTTTGGTAAGTCTCATCTTCAGTGTCTTTGGCCTATATCCGTTATTGATGTTCATGGTTACTGCTATCCTTGGATTCTCTTTATTAGAGCTGGTCAATTACATAGAACACTATGGTCTTGTTAGAACAAAGTCGTCGTCTGGCAAATATGAACCTGTCCAACCTCATCACTCTTGGAATTCAGACCATGAGATAGGTCGTGTGTTACTCTATGAGCTTACACGCCATAGTGATCATCACTTCAAGTCTACACGTAAGTATCAGATTCTGAGACATTTTAAAGAAAGTCCTCAGCTACCCCTTGGGTATCCTGGGTCTATGTTACTAGCCCTGATTCCGCCTCTTTGGTTCAAGATTATGGACAAACAGATCGAACTACAGGTTGCGGCCTAATTACTTTCGTTCTAGAATCTTAAATGTAAAAGCATGCTCATGCTTTTCATCAGACTCGTGGGCTTCTTCAAAAATAGAATTGTACCTGTCTAGGTCTACTTCAGGAAAGTAAGTGTCACCTTTAGGGGCTGCATAAACTTCAGTGAGATATAGTTTGTCCCAGAGGTCCTTTGTTTGCTTGTAGATGTTTCCACCACCAAGAATAAAGGCTTCCTGCTCTCCTTCGGACTTCGCATATGCTAGTGCTTCTTCTATACTGTGTACAACGATCGCATGATTATGATAGTAAGTCTTATCACGAGTCACTACGATATTCACTCGCTTAGGAAGTGGAAACGGTAGGGCCTCAAAGGACTTTCTGCCATGGATGACATGATGATGAAGTGTCTTTTCTTTGAACCACTTGAGGTCCTTGGGAAGTCTCCAAGGCAAGTCATTATCGATGCCGATCACTCGATTAGAGGCTGCTGCTACTATGGCTGATATAATCATCTCGGTCTTACAATATTTACGAAAGTGGTATAACAGATTATGTCTCAGGAAGATCAGTTAATACGATCTCTTTAATCCGAGTTTCCTCTGCAAGTCTATTAGGAGGTATAGAGTCCCGTATGTATTTTTCTATCATAAGTCCTCCGATCGGCGCGGCTAATGCCCCTCCGCCTCCTGCATTTTCAACATATACAGCGAGGGCAATCTTAGGGTCATCTTTAGGTGCAAAACCAAAGAAGACTGAGTGGTCTTCGCCGGCATTTTGTGAAGTACCCGTCTTACCACAGATGTCAAGTCCTCGTACATAAGCCCTATATCCAGTGCCTGCTCTAATCACCCGTTCCATACCATCGATCACAGGTGGGAAGTATTGGCTATCGATAGCAACTGACTTAGGCTCCTGGAAGCTCAATCCTAGCTCACGGTCCGAACTGAATGATCTGATAATATGAGGTGTATAGTAATGCCCTCTATTAGCCATGATAGCTGCTAAGTTGGCCATCTGAAGAGTAGTAAGCTCGAGTTCTCCTTGTCCGATACCTAGAGATAAGACATATGACGATCGCCACTTGTATGTAGTCGTGTTAATTGTCTTATCATAGTAAGCTGCACTCGGCCTAAAGCCCTCATTTTCATGCATAAGATCGACACCAAGCTTTTCGCCGATACCAAAATCTTTAAGGTGACCCATGAGTTCATCCATCCCTTGACCAGGATTGTTGTAACCATATTTTTCCAGATACTCTTTGACCATCTGATAGTAGTATGTGTTACACGAATGCTGGAGCGCCGCTTGGACATTATAGGGCTTCGGATGATCCCTACACTTCTGTACGAATCCTCTCTTTTTATTGACATCATACTCGCCAGTGCATACCATCGGTCTTGTAGCGTGCCACACTCCTTCTTGCATAGCGATTAGAGATATAATCGGCTTGAATATCGAGCCAGGAGGATATGTTGCTTGAAGAGGTCTGTCAAGGAGAGGCTCATTGATCGTATCGCCTAGTAACTCTAGATAAGTACTGCTTCGGTATTTGCTCAGTGATAGTTTGTTAGGGTCGTAAGACGGAGCGCTGACGATGGCAAGGATCTCACCAGTACTAGGCTCTATAGCGACGATGCTACCGCGCTTGTTTTTCATGAGCTCTTCTCCATATGCCTGAAGGTCTATGTCGAGAGTGGTATATAGATCTTCGCCTCCAGTAGCAGATCGATCTAGTTCTCCTTTATCATATTCTTCGACCTCCCTTCCGACATTGTCTTTTAAGATGTATTCGATGCCTTTGTCACCTCTGAGTTCATCTTCATATACACGCTCGATGCCACTTGCTCCTTTGACATCTCCCATGGTATAGGTATCAGGAGAGTTTTCGATATCACTACTAGTAACCTCGCTGATGTAGCCGAGGACATGGGCTGCATGTGGAGATGGATAACTCCGTCTATTACTTAGTCTTGGGTAAAACCCTGGAAAACGAAAGAGGTGCTCTTGAAATCTCGCAAAGTCAAGTGGGTCTATCTGAGAAAGAAAGGTGATAGGTATGTAGCTTTTATAGTATTTCCTTGACTTAGTGATGTCAAGTAGGCGATCATAATCCTCAAGTGTGATGCCGAGCAAATCACAGAACAACACCTTATCCATATCAGGGTCTATCTCCCTTGCGATGATCTCTATCTCATAAGTTGGGTCATTTACAACTAAGAGCTCTGAGTCTCTATCATATATGATACCCCTCGGAGCTGCTATCGACCTCTTAAGTAATGTCCTGTTTTGTGCCTGCTCTTGATACGATGTATCTACTAGCTGGTGGATACCAAGATGTCCGATCAGTAGCAAGCCTCCTATCCAGATGAGTACCACGATTGTCTTATATCTGATATCGTTCATTACTACACTAACGCTTTGTAGAGGATGATAATGATATACGACACTAGAAAGGTGAGCATCGTACTAGCTATAATCTTCAGAAAGAAAACAAAAGTGAATGCATCTATGCTATAAAAGGTAAGGACATGTATAAAGAGTATGATGGCAGTGTACGTCGCCACCCATCCAAAGCCGTAATTTCTACCACTTAAGGCGATCCCATTGCGATATCCTTGTCTTGGCTCTATAAGCTGTAAGATAGGTGTCCTGAGAAATGCAGTTAAGACAAGTGCAGCGGTATGTACTCCGATAGTATCGTAGAATAAATCGATCAAGAGACCAACAAAAAATGCGCCTATTATCACAAGCGATCGTCGAGTCTCAAGCGGCAAAAAAATAATGATAATTGGATAGATAATGATAGCGATCGTATATCTGTCAAAGACAGGTATCTGTACATTCTTTAGCAGCAATACTTGTATAATAAGGACAACTAAAGATTGGATCGCATGGCTGACATAAAGCCTATTCATCTTCTGATAAAGAAATCAATTCTTCAGCAAAGGTACCTTTAAGAAGGTAGACATGGTCAAGATTAGTAAAGTCCACGCTCGGGGTAACAGTCACATCGTAAAAGGCCCCATTCTTATTCACACTATATTCTTTGACAACTCCTATATCTATCCCTTTCGGAAATATGGTAGAATATCCATTAGTCACTATAGAGTCTCCTTTCGCTATCCTTGCGTGAGTTGGGATATCTGACAGTGATAGTTCGCTATAAAGCGCTCCATTCCATGAGAGAGTCCCAAAGAAATTATCGCCCTTGATACTGGCACTGATGCGCGTGTCGACATGCAAAAGCGAAAGTATAGTGGCATAGTTCTTACCTACTTTTTTAACGACCCCAACTACGCCATCAGCTGATATCACACCCATAGAAGGTGTTATACTTTTATTTGTACCTGCTTCTATCGTCATGTGATTACGTAAAGACATGATGCTATTATTGATCACCTTCGCTGGTATCACTTTATAAGTTAATAGGCTATCGTTTACTTGGGATGAATCGACAGTAGCAGGTGTAGCGATCAGCTTCTGGAGCAGTTTCGCATTCTCATCTTGGAGGTCTTCATTGGCAGTCTTGAGTGTTACAAAATCTGTCAGATCAGTCCTCGTTTCTAACATCTTACCACTAAGGAGTGATGAAGAATGCATGAAGATGTCTCTTTGCTTGTGATTAAAATTAATGATGAGCACAAATGCGACGATCTCGCAAAAAATGAAAAGAGCAATATGTGAATATTTCTGTGTTAAACTCGCGAGCACAGACATATCACATGCTTCTTCTATCCATTAAGAAGGTATACTCTTTGGTGTGCTTGAGTGCTTTGCCCGTCCCGCGGACCACTGCTCGTAGAGGATCATCAGCGACAAAAACTTTCAGCTTCGTCTTCTCTGCGATACGCTTATCTAATCCCTTCAAGAGAGCTCCTCCTCCTGTTAAAAATATACCAGTGCGATATATATCAGCTGAAAGCTCTGGTGGTGTCTCTTCAAGTGCTCGGATCACGGCGTCCTCTATCTTGGCTAGTGACTTATCGATAGCTTCAGCTACCTCTTCGTGTCCTACGAATATTTGCTTCGGTATACCTGTCAAAAGATCTCGACCGTTCACTGCTATTTTTTCTGGTGGATTTTCTAGCTCCACTATTGCAGATCCAACTTCTTTCTTGATACGCTCAGCAGTCCTCTCTCCGATGAGTAAGTTATGCATACGCTTGACGTACTCTACGATATCATCATTGAGTTCGTCACCTGCAGTTCTTATAGATTGATCAGTGACGATACCTGCGAGTGCTATGACTGCGATCTCTGTTGTTCCTCCTCCTATGTCGATAATCATGTTACCCATTGGTTCCATGACATTGATACCTATACCAAGGGCAGCGGCCATCGGCTCATGGATAAGATAAGTCTCTTTAGAGTCGACATGGTCAGCACTATCAAAAACTGCTCTTTTTTCAACTTCTGTGATTCCTGAAGGAATACAGATAACCATCTTAAGGTGAGTGAAAAACTTTCGGCGACCCTCGACCATATTGATCATCCCTTGGATCATGTTCTCAGCAGCTTGGAAGTCTGCGATCACACCATCTTTCAGAGGACGAACCGTCATGATATTGTTGTGGGTTTTTTCATGCATGTGCATGGCTTTGATGCCAACTGCTAGCAGTTCTCGTGTATTACGATCCATAGCAACGATGGATGGTTCGTCGACAACTACCTTATCATCATAGACGATAAGAGTGTTCGCCGTACCGAGGTCGATCGCTAACTCTTGCTTGAAAAAACTAAATAGACTCATTGATTACCGTGCTCTCTAATTGGGTGTTCCTACTATTACCTCCCAAAAATCATTCCTTTTAAAATACTTCGTTGCCATCTGTCGAATATATTCTGCATTAAAGCCGACAGAAGACTCGATAAGAGAATCCAGCATGTCCAGGGGAAATCCTGCCAAAACTAAGGTTTTTATACCCCTTATGCTATTGAAAGGACCATCAAAAAGATTTAAGTGATTTCCTAAGATATAGTTATTGACACGGCGTATTTCTTCTTCACTTACTAGTTCTTGAGTAAGTCTTTCCATCTCATTATAGATCGCCTCAAGACTTTCATCCACTTTTTCTATGGCCACCTCAGTAGATATCATCATATCCGCATCGTATGCTAAGACGTCGAGCATGCTGTAGATACCATAAGTCAGGCCCTTATTTTCTCTAAGCTCTGAGACCAACCGAGAGCCTTGAAATCCGCCTAGTAGATTACACAGATAGCTAAGGCCGTAAAAATCTTCATGGAGTCTTGTGACAGCCTTTCTTCCGATTCTGATAGAAGCTTGGTGGGTGCCTCCTTTTAGTCTGATGTTAGATGGTTGAGTAGAGGCCTGCGAAACTGCGTTAGGCTTGACTGGTTCTTTATCGCTTATCGGTATCCTAGCACATAATCCATCTATCCTCGCGTGGTCTGTATCTTCGATATCACCTGCAAGAAAGACGTGGCAGTTAGCTGCATGTATGAAGTCTTGATGATGAGACTTAAGATGACCTACGTGTAGGTTTTTATAATGATCCTCTGAGCTATTATAGCCATAGGGGTACTCATGTCCATACATGGCCTCAGTGATCGCTCTGTAGGATCTGATATCTGGCTTAGCAAGTTGGATTTGGAGTCTAGACATACTGCGCTCTCGATAGAGATCCAGTTCTTTCTCATCATAGTGTGGCTCACTGATGATCACACCCAGTAGCTCAAGAAGGCTTCCAAATTCCTTCTTCATGCACACAGCTTTGATGGAGATATAGTCCATACTAGCTTTTGTGCTCAGTGTCGCTCCAAGAAAATCTATCTCTTCTGACAGCACTTCGCTCGAGTATTTTCCTGCGCCTTGGCGCATAAGAGAGGCACAAGCAGTTGCTGCTAACTTCTGTGTTTCATATGGTCGGCCTGCTTTAAAGACTAGCTCTATGAGTATGATGTCAGACTTTTTCTTTCTTACTTCATACACCGGTATATCATGTGCGCTAGCATAACTCACTACCTCAGGAATCCTGATGTGAGAGATAGGTTTTATCTCTGGTGGATGAGAAAGATAATCTAGCACTTTACTGGTCATTAAACTGCTGGCAAAAGTATTCTAATGATAGCGACTTCCAAGTCGAGACAAACATCTATTTTTGTTCACTTTGGAAGTAAGTGATAAAAGCTCTTTGGCAGTTCTTGACCTTTCTTTTAATTATGTTCACTTACGTAAATGATATACGATGAAGTTTAGCGTTTCTGCATCTGACTTACAAAAGAAGTTATCGTTAGTCAATGGTGTCGTTGGTGCGAACACAGTTCTACCCATACTAGAAGATTACCTGTTCGATCTAAGTGGTGATAAGCTCACCATCACAGCTTCTAATCTCGAGACTACGATCATAACGGCGCTCAATGTTAGCGGGGAAGAAGATGGTCGGATCGCTATCACGGCGAAGATCTTACTCGATACCCTCAAGGCATTGCCTGAGCAGCCTGTGACTTTTGATGTAGACGAAGGAGTAAAAAGTGTGACGATCACATCGGCTTATGGTAAGTACAAACTTGCAGGCGACAATCCTGAAGACTTTCCAGACCTACCATCTCTTGATGAGTCGCAGACGATAAGACTGAACTCCACTCTGATTTCTAATGCACTTTCGAAGACTCTCTTTGCTACCAGCAATGATGAACTTCGCATGGCTATGCAAGGAGTCTATGTACAACTCGAAGCAGCTAATATCACATTCGTTGCGACGGATGCACATAAGCTAGTCAAGTATGGATTCAAATTAGATGACGAAGGCGAGACGATCAACTTCATCATCCCTAAGAAGGGATTAAGTCTATTAAGAGCTGCTCTGGGTGGTGATCAGACAGTAGATGTTGCTTATAACAAGAACAACTGTTCATTTGAGATAGAAGATACGAAGGTCATCATCAGATTGATCGATGCTAAGTATCCTGACTACAATGCAGTCATACCATATGACAATGCTAACAAGCTATCGCTAGATCGCATAGACTTCTTGAACTCCCTTCGCAGGATAGCCATCTATGCTAATAAGTCGACGAACCAGGTTGTGCTTAACATCACTGATCGAAGTCTAACCATATCTGCTCAGGATTTAGACTTTAGTAATGAAGCTACCGAGCAACTTACATGCGAGTACCAAGGCGAACCGATGAACATCGGCTTCAATGCCAAGTTCTTGATCGAGATGCTTAATGTGCTAACGACCGAGCAAATCGATATCAAACTATCAACTCCTAACCGCGCAGGTATCCTCGTGCCAGCAGAACAACCAGAAGGCGAAGACCTACTCATGCTTGTGATGCCGGTGATGATGGGTAGTTAATATGAGACTACCTTAGTTGGCACGATATGAAGATTGGCTTATTCTTCGGATCTTTTAATCCTATACACATAGGTCATCTGATTATTGCTAACCAGATGTTAGAGTTGTCACCGCTTGATAAAATCTGGATGGTGATTTCTCCTCAGAGTCCATTCAAAAAGAAAGCTTCACTTGCAAGCAACTATGATCGATATCACCTCGTAGATTTAGCCACAGCCGATCATCCTGATATCAAGCCAAGTAATATCGAGTTTGACTTGCCTACTCCATCTTACACGATAGATACCTTGACTTATCTCAAGGAAAAGCACGAGGACAAGAAACACGAGTACGCATTGATCATGGGTGGTGATAATTTAGAACATTTACATAAGTGGAAAAACTATGAGCAGATCCTCAAGCACCACGAGATCTATGTATACAAAAGAGACGATCAAGCTGAGCATGGCTATGAGGATCATCCGAAGGTTCACTTTGTAGAATCCCCACTGATGCACATCTCGGCGACATATGTGCGAAAAGCACTGAAGGAAGGTCGCTCCGTGCAATATTTAGTGCCAGATGAGGTTTTTGACTATCTAAGGACCAGTAGTCTCTATCGTTGAAATCACACTTTCTTTTCCTATTAATTACAAGCATAATTTGCTGCTCTCTCAGCGGTCAGCAAAGAATCGGTGAGTGGAGAGATTTTCTTCCTTATCAACAAGCCTCTTCCGTTACACAAAGCGATGACAAGGTCTATTACGCCACACCTCTCAGTATAGTTAGCGTGAATAAGAGCGACATGTCGGTGTCCTTTCTTTCTAAAGTATCTGGGCTCTCAGATATCGGCATCCAGCAAGTCAGATATGATGAAGTGAATGATCAACTATTCGTCATTTATAATAATAGCAACATCGATGTCATCAGATCTGAAGCCATCCTCAATGTGCCAAATATCAGCGCGAACACTTCGATCACTGGTAGCAAACAAATCAACGATATCCACATCTCTTCCGAGGGGGTGGCATACCTATCTACTGACTTTGGGATAGTCATCCTCGATGGGGCCCGTCTCACTTTTGGAGCAACGATCATAACTGGTATAAGAGTAGTAGAGATGGAAACTGTGGGGTCTCAAGTCTACGCAGGTACAGATGATGGACTTTATGTCTTTGATATTTCCTCCGGTGATAACATAGCTGATTTTAATACTTGGGAACTCCTCGGCACGGATCAAGGACTACCCTCTTTATTTTCTACGCGTGCGCTGTCCGTTCATAACGGATTTCTATATGTAGGCATAGCAGGTAATCTTTATAAATCAAATCAGCGTCTCAACCTATGGGAGACCATACATTTAGAAAGTCAACTGGATGTGGAGTTTTTAGAATCTTCTAATGACCGATTGATAGCGGGATGGCGAGGACCAGACTTCAGCAATCAAATATTGTTTTTTGATGATGATGATCTGTTCTTAACTGGGGGACAAGACTGCTCTGGCATACCCATAGAGGCAATACGAGACGAGGCTGGTCAGATCTGGTATGCAGATTTGTTCTCACGATTTCGCATGTCCTCAGACTATACCTCTACTTGTCGCCAGTTCAATTATAATTCTCCTTTTTCAGAAGATATCAGTGATATCGTTTTGAGAGATGACGATGTGTTGGTCGCATCTGGCGGAGTAGCTGAAAATTTCACTTTTCTATTTTCTAGAAATGGATTCTATTTTCAAAATGAAAATACCTGGACAAACTTTAATCAGTTTGATAATAACAACATAGCAGCCCTCGACCTCCTCAATGTTTTTAGAGTTGCCTTTCATCCCACTCTTCCAAGATTATATGCAGGAAGTTACTGGGCTGGGTTATTAGAATATGATGAGGAGCAAGACTCCTACACACTTTATAATCAAACTAATTCTACTCTGCGAGGAAGCATAGGTGACCCTGCTAGAGAAAGAGTATCAGGACTAGTTTTTGATGAAGACGAAAACCTTTGGGTTACGGCATATAATGCTCCCGAGCCTATCAACATACTCACTCCTGATGGAACATGGATAAGTCATGCAGTCCCGAGCCTCGGCACACTGAGTGACATCACTATAGATGATCTTGGATTCAAGTGGATGCCTGTACAAGGAAGTAATGGAGGTATCCTCGTTTATGATAGCGGCGAAGATATCGCGAGCACAGGCGATGACAGGTTTCGACTGATCCAACAAACCAACAGTGTCTTGACAACTAACATCGTTAGGTCTGTAAAAGTAGATCGTGAAGGCACTGTGTGGGTAGGCACTGATGAGGGGCCAGTATTTTTTGATTGTGGTAGAGATGTATTTGATGCCGAAAGATGTCCTGGAGTTAGAAGATTAGTACTTCAGGATAGTCTCGGTGCTTTCTTACTCGCAGATCAACAGATCAATACCATCGAAGTAGATGGTGCTAATCGAAAATGGTTTGGAACAAGATCAGGAGTCTTCGTTCAGTCTCCTCAAGGAGAAGAGCAGATAGCACACTTTACTGCTGACAACAGTCCACTTCTCGATGATGAGATCAATGCGCTTGCCTATGAACCTAATGAGGGAATCATGTGGATCGGGACCAACAATGGCCTTGTGACAATTCGTACGGAAGCAACTGGAGGAACGAACCGTCATCGCGAAGATGAAGTCTATGCATATCCTAATCCTGTCGAACCAAACTATAGAGGTCCCATAGCAATCCGAGGGTTAGTCACTGATGCCAACGTTAAGATCACTGACGTAAATGGTCTCCTTGTATCAGAGATCGAAGCACTCGGTGGGCAAGCTATCTGGGATGGTCTTGATCTCAAAGGTGAAGAGGTTCAGTCGGGAGTATACCTAGTCTTTAGCACTGACGTAAGAGCCTTTGATAACCCTGACGCTTTTGTTACTAAGATTCTGGTGATCCGGTAGTCGAAGGTGCCTCGGTCGTAGGCGGCGAAACCGGCGCAGGTGAATCTTCTGGTTTCTTATTATTGGTAGTAGAGCTTTTCAAAAAGCTTCTATGGAAGAGTATGATGCTAGCAACGCCTATTGATATAGAGGCATCAGCGAGATTAAAAATCGGTCTAAAAAACTGAAATCTATCTCCGCCCCAAAGAGGAAGCCACTCTGGAAGACGCGTGTCTATCATCGGGAAGTAAAACATGTCCACTACCCTCCCAAATAAGAAAGGTGCATACCCTCGATCGTCCGACATGAGCTCTGCTATACCTTCGTGATAAAGTGGCTCATTAAAGATGAGACCGTAAAACATGCTGTCCAAGATATTTCCGATAGCGCCAGCGAGTATGAGCGACAGGCTGATAAGTAAGCCCATTGATTCTTTCGCTTTATGTAACTCCCTGATGAAGTAGATCAAAAAGGTAACCATCAGAATCCTAAATAGGCTCAATAGAAGCTTTCCTGTATCTTCTGTGATCTTGATACCATTACAGGTGCCATCTTCTGTAGTGGAGCCAAGGCATTTATCACCAAAGGTGATGCCGAAGGCCATACCAGGATTTTCTATAAATAGGATTTGAGCCCAGTCTTGGCCGAGGATCTTAAATCCTCCTCCGTAGCTAAAGCTTGTCTTGACATATATCTTCAGAGCTTGATCTAAGATCAACACTCCAAGCACTACCAATATTAAGATGTGAGATTTCTTCAAGGTCTTATCTGCATTAATCTGCGATCAGCTGAGTCTTTCGCTGCCGCAAATTAAAGCATTATTTCTTTTGCTTGGCGGCTATAGTAAGCGTAGCATGAGGGACAGCCATCAGTCTTTTCTTGCTGATCAATTCACCAGTCTCTCTACATATGCCGTAGACCTTGTTTTGGATACGCAGTTTTGCGTTATGAAGATGATGAATCAGCTTTTTTTGTCTTGTAGCAAGATCACTAAGTCTCTCGGCTTCCATAGAGGTTGTGGACTCTCCAAGGCTCTTGAATTTGGCTTCACCGCTTTCATTGAGTTCCATGATCTGAGAGGAGTATAGTTGAAGCTGTTCTTCTGCTTGGGTGATTTTCTGATCGATAACCTTCTCAAACTTGGCAAGTTCTCGATCTGTATAACGCGTTTTTTTCTTAGACTTCGATGGCATAGCTATAGGTTTTGTTGAACTCCACGGATTCTTCAGGGCACCAGTGTTATTATGTTGAAATGGTCTAATCGACGAAAAAGTTTCTCAATCATCATTTTAACATGACATCTACTACTTTTGCAGATAGAAAGCCCAAAAATGGGGCCGAATTTAGTTATGAGTCAACTTCATAATAAAATAGACAGGAGAATTCTAAAGGAAAAGCTGGCTTCAAGTGATATAGCCAGAACTACCCTTTCATTCTATAAATACGCGAAGATTGGTAATGTGAACCTCTTCAGGGATCACTTCTACATTCTGCTAGGAGAGATCGAAACCTTCGGAAGAATATATGTGGCACATGAGGGAGTTAATGGGCAAATCAGCGTGCCAACATCCGCCTTAGAAGATCTCCGAGATCGGATGAACCAGATCACCTTTCTTGATGGATGTAGGCTGAACATAGCTGTGGAAGACGATGGAAAGTCCTTCTACAAGCTTATCATCAAGATCAAAGAGAAGATAGTCGCAGATGGCATAGAAGATGAAAACTTTGATGTCACCGATAATGCTAGGCATATCTCCGCCAAAGAATACAATCAACTGACGGCTTCAGATCAGACTATCGTCATCGATATGCGTAATCACTACGAAAGTGAGGTAGGGCATTTTGATGGTGCTATACGTCCCGACGTAGAAACTTTCAGAGAATCTTTACCTATAGTCGAAGAGATCCTAGATCAAAACAAAGAGAAAAATGTCATCATGTACTGCACTGGTGGTATCCGTTGTGAAAAAGCTACAGCATACTTTAAGCACAGGGGATTTGACAATCTGTATCAACTTGATGGAGGCATCATAGAATATGCTCGTCAGGTTAAACAAAGTGGTTTAGATAATAAATACATAGGCAAGAACTTCGTCTTTGATGATCGCTTAGGAGAGCGGATATCAGAAGATGTGATAGCCAAGTGTCATCAGTGTGGCAACCCAAGCGATAGTCATACTAACTGTGCTAATGATGCCTGCCACATTCTGTTCATACAGTGTGAAAGTTGTCAAGAGCAATACAACAACTGTTGTTCGACTCTATGTCAAGAGTTTATAGCTCTTCCTGAGGAAGAAAAAGCTCTCAAGAAGAAGACTCTGACCTTTAATGGCAGCAAGTTTGGAAAAGGTAGATACGCAGCTTCTAAAGGCAACCTAACGTTATAGGTCCATGCGTATACTCCTCCTACTCTTCTTTGTTCTTTTTATCTCAACAACAATTTCCGGCCAGGGAGAGGCAGAGTCTACTGATGATTTTCTCAAGAATTTCTACAGACAAGATCTTGTGAGAAATACATTAGAATTTAGTCTTGGCACAAGTGGAGGCATCGGCCCTTTTGAAAGAGTTAGCACCGGTCGAGAAGTAAGAAATAGATCTTCCCTCGTTGGTGGATTCACTAGCTTTAACAACAGTCCAAAACTACAGCAAACTACATCTACCTTCCTTTCTGCTAATGTTAGTGGCGAAACCACTTTTTCTTTTGATATCAATAGGGAGATAGTTGGTGATGACTTTAGATTCGGGTCTGTGTTCTCTAATTCTTCTTCATCTTTCAGATGGTACAAACCCTCTAATTGGTATGTGGAAGTAAGTCCATCTCTTCTCATCAACTATAGTGACGCTAACAATCTTGGTCATTCTCTTAATGCCGTTGGCGGCACAGTTCTAGGATTTGGTAAGGGCCGAGTAGAACTTGTCTCAGATGCGTGGTCTGCTCTTAGGATTATAGAAGACTTATCTCAGACTGGCGTGATCAATAGAGATCTGACTTATGAGGAGTACTGGGAGTTCGCAGAGTTACTTGCCGATCTTAATAATCTCCGTCGCTTAGATGCACGAATGAAAAGGGTCTTCGAGTTAACGGAGATAGGTACATATCTAGTTGAAAAGGGAATTGTCAATGCAGAGGATATTGTATTTATGGCGCAGTTAAGTGACACGTATCGCAATGAAAGATTTATTCCTCGGCAGTCAGGGTCTCGTTGGTTAGTTTTTGGTGAAGCGCTTGGATCTAGAAGAACAACAGCTGCTATAGATTCGAAAACTGCTGGCAACTATGCTGGAGGAATTAATTATTTCTATCATAATCCAATCAAGCAGCGCTGGCAGATAGATGTAACAGGAGGTGTTCGAATTGAAACGGATCCTTTCTTCAACACATTTACAGATATCTCCCCAGACGCAGCCTTAGGAGCCAACATCACAGGCACTCTAGGCTATTATCCAAATGCTCGAACTAATGTTGAGTTCAGTCTAGAAGGAGCATATTCTAATTTCTTTTCAGATGACATCATATTTGAGATAGACCCTTTTAATTTATCTGTGGTGATAGATGGAGATTACTTTCTAAGCCCCTTCACATCGTTTAATGCACGTATAGTCTATAGAACTGACGACACAGGAGGCTTCTTTTTCTCTCCTAGCGATAGAAAGCTCGGCTTCCGATTTGGCGTGTCACATGTTTTCTTTTAGTAGAAAGGCCAAAGCGTCTTTTACAGTTTGTTCTGGCGCTTCTTCCATTGGTACATGACCGACATTCTTGTATACGATGAGCTCGGAGTTCTTGATGTCTCTTTTGAATTTTTCTGCATTTTCTGGTTGTACCCAAGTGTCGCTATCTCCCCACATGATAAGTGTCGGACAGGTGATCTCAGCTATGCGCGAAGATATATCTGTATGATTGGTATGTACTCGATCTATAAAGGCTTGGCGATTACCTTCTCGTAGGGTCATGTCATAATATCGATCGACAAGTTCATCTGAGATCTTAGATGGGTCCGCATATACTTGTTCAAGATTCTTAGCTATAAAAGACTTGGGTGTGATATGCTTCATGAGCGGGCCTAAGATAGGATTGGTCGCTATTTTAAAAGCCAAGGCATCGGTTTCTTCATCCGAGGGATAACCTGCAGCATCTAGTAAAATGAGTTTTTCTATTCTATCTGGGTGAGCTACAGCATACGCCCAAGCGATGTAACCGCCTAAGGAGTTACCGGCTATGGAGAAAGAGTCTACTCCTAGTTTTTCAACATACTCATGTACAAAAGAAACATATCCATCTATCGTATAATCTTTGGCTGGATCAGGGCCAGTTAATCCAAAAGCCGGAAGGTCCATCCGATACACTTCAAAGTTGTCATCAAGTTCTTCAGTCCATCCATCCCAAGTATGTAGGGACGCTCCTGTACCATGTATAAGAACAACGGCCTCTCCACTTCCCTCTCTTTTGTGATGGACTTGCATGCCATCTACTTCTAGCCACTCTGACTCTTGATCTGTATAGAGTGATTTTAAATCTTCGAGTGATTTATCAGGCGATCTTAAAATTAGAAAAGCAAGAACAAGAAGTACTAACAGTCCTAAAAGAATTCTTAACATCCACTTCATTCCT
>CAZXIE010000024.1:0-35758 GCA_964640065.1 uncultured Saprospiraceae bacterium | reverse complement strand
ACTAATAATCCACTCAGCGATCTTCGCAACCTTACTTCAGTATCAATTAATGGATGAAGGTCTGGAGGGCTTTCTTCTGAAAACTTCACTTGACCACAATCATACCAGCCATCGATTTTAGGCCCACCTAATCTCCCTCTGTGCGGTATTCCTTCAAATGAAGCATTGCTAAGGGTTATTTCTTGACCATAGACATAGCCAGAAGTAAGAAGAAGTATGAATATGAGAATTCGCTGTTTCATCAAAGGTCCCTTATCACAGTCTAAGACTCAAGACAAGTTCATAACGATTAAAAAGTCCAAGAGGTTACACAACAAGATATTAAAGTATTGTGAATGATGCTAGGACACAGGAGCCAGCCTGACTGTAAGGCCCTCTTTGTCATTTGTCATTTTGATCTGACATCCGAGGCGACTGTTATCTTCTACGAAGAATGCTTGATCTAACATATCCTCTTCGTCGTCGGAGGGATCGGTCAGCTCGTGTTCTGATTCTACATAGACATGACAAGAAGCACAGAGAGCCATACCACCGCAAGTGCCTTCTACCTCAAGCTCTGATGCTCTACAGATCTCCATGAGGTTAAAATTCATATCAGTAGGAGCTTCTATCTCGTGAGACTCTCCCTCTCTATCTATGACCTTTATGTTGATGACATCTTCCATAACTTACTTATAAAAAGAAGCGAAGTAGGGGATACTTCGCTTCCAAAACTTTTAATACTCAATCCCTAAGAGTATTTCTACTCAAAGCCATTGACACCTGCTACCGTTGTGTACTTAAAACTAAGCTTGGCATCAGGATGTATATATTTAAATGCAGATTGTACCATTAAAGTTCCTTCGTGAAATCCGCACAAGATTAATTTGAGTTTACCTTCATAATCATTGATGTCTCCTATCGCATAGATACCTTCTACATTGGTACTATAGTCCTTCGTATCTACCTTGATAGAGTTCCGATTGATATTCAATCCCCAGTCAGCGATAGGACCGAGCTTCGGAGACAGTCCAAAGAGTGGTATGAAGTTATCCACCTGCTTGGTAAACTCTCCTTGTTCTTTTGATTTGATCAGTACTTCCTTGAGGACGCCATTACCATTGACACCGATGGCTTGTGCTTCGGTGATGAGGTTTACTTTTTTAGCTTTGGCCAGTTCCATCACCTTATCTACAGAGTCTAGTGCACCTCTAAAAGAAGTCCTCCTATGTATCAGTGTGATCTCTGCGGCGATATCAGCTAGTTCGATCGTCCAGTCGAGAGCGCTATCTCCTCCTCCAGCGATCAGTAGCTTTTTATCTCTGAATTTTTCAGGATCCCTGACCATATAGTCGATGCCCTTATCTTCAAACTCAGCGATGCCTTCGATCGGCGGCTTACGTGGTTCGAAGCAACCGAGTCCAGCAGCTATCGCTATGACTGGAGCTTGGATTTTTGTTCCACGGTTAGTCGTCAGTTGATACATTTTATCACCAACCTTTTCTATTTGTTCTGCTCTTTCTCCAAGTGTAAATCCTGGTTTGAATGGCTCTATCTGTTTCATTAGATTATCTACAAGCTCTCCAGCTAAGACACTAGGATATCCAGGGATATCGTAGATAGGCTTCTTTGGGTAGATCTCCGCTAACTGTCCACCAGGGATAGGCAGTGCATCTACTAAGTGACATTTGAGTTTGAGCAAGCCAGCCTCAAAAACTGTAAAAAGCCCAACTGGACCCGCTCCGATGATCAGTATATCTGTCGTAATCATGTTGTAAAATTAAATCCTTTCTCGATGATGTTTATAGTGTGGTATGTAAACCACATTCTGTCTTAGATGTTCCCTTCCATCTTCCACTTCTTCCTTGGCCTTTAGCAGTACAGTGCGTACAGCCCACGGATGCATAACCCTCAGATACAAGCGGATGAGGAGGTATAAAGTTGTCTATCAAAAATTTTTCGAAACCATCTGCTGTAGTGTCGATGTTAGGATGCATCTTGATGATGCCTCCACGTGATTCAAATATGTCCAGATTCTCCCTAAACGGAGTAGAGTTCATCAGTAACCCTGATACCCAATATTTCTTGCCCTTCTTATATGGTTCGAAAGGCTTTGTCTTATTCAGATCACAGCACTTGTCTTGATCCTCGACCCACAGCTGCTCCTCTCTGGCTTTTATATTATCCTCGATACTTGGAAGTACGTTGATAATGTTCAAACCTAATAATCTCGTGAGCGCTTCTTTATACCCGATGGTTTGCTTGAAGCAAAAAGTTGTGTCTATAAAGTGTATCGGATGACCAGGTGCCACCTTTGTGATCATCCCCATCAGTATACCCGAAGTAGTACCAAATGATGAGGTAACCAATATCTCTTCATGATCAACTTCGCTAAAAAGCTTTTCTAGTCTCTCTAGAGGCTTCAGTGGCCAATACTTTTCATTCAGTTCTTGTAAAAGAACTTCGTTGTCTTCCTCTACTATCGGTTTCGCGTTATTCATCAACTAGGGATTTTGTTAGGCGGTTAAGCTCCTTTACTTTTTCTTCAAAGTCACCTTTCAAGCGATCTCTGATTACCTTCAGGTTATTGACCAAGTCATTAGTTTCTGTTGGCATAATCTCCTCAAGAAGTTGTCTCATGCGCTTGGCAAATGTTGGCGACTTTCCATTCGTAGATATACCCACTTTGACATCTCCGCGTGTAACTATGGAACACATGTAGAAGTCACAGAGATCTGGAGTATCAGCCACATTGACGATCTTCTTATGCTCTTTGGCGGCTTGGTGTACCGCCTTATTTACATCCGGGATGTTAGTCGCTGCGATGATGATATCATGATCGATCACATCATCAGGGGCGAACTCACGGTTGATCACATTGATCTGATCGGGAAACTCTGAGATCAACTCTTGGACAGGATCACTTACCCATGGCGCTACGATATCTATCTGAGCATTGGGACTGCTCTTCAGGATAAATGAAAGCTTCTCATGGCCTACTTCCCCTGCACCCACGATGAGCATCGGAAGTCTGTCGAGCCGCAAAAAAACAGGATAGAGTGGATTCTGTGCTACCTCCATGTCTTCAGAGCTTTCTCTTTTACAAGTGATGGATGAAGCTTAACTACTTCACCTATAACTATGATGCCCGGAGTCGGAAGTCTTTCTTCCTTCACCCTTTTGGCTATATTTTTTGCACTTGCGATCACTACGGCCTCCTCTTCAGTAGATCCTTTTGAGATGACCATGACTGGTATATCTTCTCTTCCTTCTTTGCAGTAGACTTGAGCGATATCTGCCAGTTTATTCATACCCATTAGTATGACTGCAGTGGCATTAGACTTGGCTGCTTGATAGATATCATCAGAGATCTTGTGATTTTTGGTAGTACCTGTCATCACCCAAAAACTCTCTGCTACATTTCTTCTCGTGAGTGGTACACCTTGTATGAGTGGTAAGCTGGTAGAGCTACTGATCCCAGGTATCACTTCCACTTCAAACCCCAGCTTTTCAAGAGAGATCTTTTCTTCGTGCCCTCTTCCAAATACAAAGGGATCACCTCCCTTTAATCTAACAACGTCATGATACTCTTTCGCATAAGTGAGGATCAGTGTATTGATATCAGCCTGCTTGAGACTATGTCTACCACACCTTTTGCCTACATATATTTTGATGCATGCTGGTGAAGCATAGCCGAGTAGTTCCTCCGCACTTAGTGCATCATATAAGATGACATCTGCTTTAGAGATGGCCTTCATCCCTTTGACCGTGATCAGATCAGGATCGCCAGGACCAGCACCAACAAGCGTTACTTTTCCTTTTATCATGCTTTGTAGTAGCTAGAGACGACTTCCTTGTCATCAGATAATTCACTCTCTCTATAAGCCAATACCTTTCCTAGGAAGTTTTCAGCTTCAGTTACATACGCTTTCGCAAATGTTTCATCAGGACCGTTCTGATTGATGGACAGTACTTGCTCTTGGAAGTTGTATCCAAGATCTAACTTGCCAGTTTCTACAACTAGCTCTTGAAAATCACTGATGATCTTAGTCTGCGTATTACACTTCACATCTTCACTGAGCAGTAATGCTTTAGCTCCGATCACATAGGTGTTATAGGCATGATAGATAGCTTCAGGGTATGCTCCTTCTGAGAGCTTACCAACTCCCACCTCTAGCTTTTCTTTAGCATCCTGGATGATCGTACCGATCACATCGAGGATGACACCTGCGCATTCGCCGACTCCTATCGCTTGCTGATAGTGATGATCCTCACCCCAATCCATCAATATTTCTTCAGGAGCATCTTCTACACTTGCAAGTGGCTTAAGAAGATTATAGAAGAATTTTTTTCCTCCTAGTCGCTCGTAGTAGACATTGAAGTACTCTCCTTCGGTGCTGTTCTCATCATAGTGATCTAAGACTGTTCTTACGACGTCTAGTGATCTCTTCGTTGGCACTTTGATGACTTTATCAGCGATATAACTCTTTCCACTTGGATCGAGTCCACCACCAAGCAGGATCTGCATGGCTGGTACAACTAGTTTGTTCTTTTTGATAGAGCTTCCGTGGAAGCCGATGTTGGCGATGGTATGCTGGCCGCAGGCATTCATACAGCCGCTGATTTTGATTTTGATATGCTTCTCTTCGAGTAACTCAGGATACTCTTCAGCAAGCATATTTTCTAACTCCTTGGATAGACCAGTACTATTTGTCACTCCTAGGTTACAGGTATCTGTACCAGGGCAAGCCGTTATATCTGCTATAGAGTCATATCCAACTTCTGCAAAACCAAATCCATCAAGTATGGTAAAGAGTTCTGGTAGATGAGCCTCATTTACGAAAGTGAGAAGGAGGTTTTGATTAATGGTCAGGCGGATATCATCGGCTGCATACTTCTTCACGATCCGTGAGAGATACCGAGCTTGCTCTGAAGAAAGATCACCGAGTAGCACCTTGATATATACACCGCAAAATCCGTCTTGCTTCTGTGCGAATGTGTTTGTCTTTTTCCAAAGGGCAAACTTCGTAGCATCTTTTGGCTCTGTTACTTCTGGTTCGAAGTGGGGAGCCGGCTGACGCAATCCAAAGGAAGAAGTATCTATATCATAAGTCTGAAATGAAAGTGCACCTTTCTCCAGTTCTACAAGTCTCATGAACTCTTCAAGACCAATCTTTTTGATCAAGAACTTCATCCTTGCTTTATGTCTTTTTTCGCGCTCACCATGTCTATCAAAGACTCGAAGTCCCGCTTCCATAAAGGGTATCAGCTCATCAGCTGGTAGAAAATCATAAGCCTTAAGAGCAGTGATCGCTTGAGCACCAAGTCCACCTCCTACATACACCTCAAAGCCTCTCTTGCCATCTTGGATGACTGGGATAAAACCGAAGTCATGCATAAAGGTGAAGGCAGTGTCCTTAGAACTAGAGGAGAAGGCTACCTTGATCTTACGACCCATCTCTTGGCAGACTGGGTTGCGCATAAAGTAGTGCGCGGCCTCATGAGCATATGGAGATACATCAAATGGTTCATCTGGATCCACACCAGCTTCAGGAGATGCTGTGATATTTCTTACTGTATTACCGCAGGCTTCACGTGCAGTGATATCCTTCTCAGCGAGGGCTGTCCATACTTCTGGACTATCATCCAACTTGACATAATGAAGCTGAATATCTTGCCTTGTCGTGAGATGCAAGTTACTAGTGGCGTATTTATCTGATACATCTGCTATCCTGACAAGTTGATCTGAGTTGAGGCTACCATAAGGTATCTTGATGCGAAACATCTGAACCCCAAGTTGGCGCTGACCATATACTCCTCGTGTTAGTCGGTAGAGTCTGAAGCGCTCCTCGTCCATCTTTCCCTCTTTGAAAGAAGATATTTTCTGACGTAATTCGGCGATATCTACCTGATCTACTTTTTTGATTGTGTTCTCTGCTGTTTCAGCCATGTTTTGCACTTCTAATTTCCTGAGTAACTAAAAAACCCGTCAAGATCATCTTGACGGGCCAGTATTTCCAATTGTCTTTTATTGTCTATATCGTACCAATATCAAGATGAGTATCAAGCTCACTACAGCAACAGCAACAACATGCCGCTGATAAGCAACAAGTATTGATGTTAGAAGTATTACTCTCGATGATTTTCATATGATGACGTAATAAAAAAAACCTCTACAAAGATCATACTTCGAAGAGGTTCATTATATCTATAACGTGTACGAAGTAAGCTAATTGCCTTTACAGCAACAACAGCAAACCACGAAACACACGTTCTTTTTCACACCACAAAACTAGCTGAGCTTTCTCACTTCTCAAAACTTGAGAGCGAATTATGTCGCCAAATATGCTTTTTTAACGGTCTGTTAATATTTGCTTAGAATCAGATAGTGCTGTAACCTATCTAGAGGTGTACTAGTTATTAGTATATATTCGTAATTCGATAGCAGATCAATTATCACTTATGACTCGATGGATATTAAGCTTGGCCTTTTTGATAGCAAGTTCAGCACTGTTTGGGCAAGAAGAAGCAGCAGCCACCACTGACGTAAATCTCTGGAAGACTCTTTCTAAGATTACCTACAAGAAAGAGTATGACGAATTTCTTGGCTTTAAGATCGACAAACCTGTCTTCGCTGAGGATGTAAAAGACATCGAAGGGGAAGTAGTTACGGTAAAGGGATATATCATACCAGTTGAAGGTTATAAGAGTCACAGTGAGTTTATTTTTTCGGCATACCCATATAACATGTGCTTCTTCTGTGGAGGAGCAGGTCCTGAGACGGTCATGGAAGTAGAGGCGAGCGAAGATGTAGAGTATACCGCCGAACAAGTCACTCTTACAGGCAAGCTTGTACTCAATGCAGACGATGTCAATCGCCTCATGTACTTGCTTGTTGATGCTACATTAGTCCAAGGCTAACCAAAAGGGCTTTTCTATAGTCCTTCCTAAGTCATACCTTACTGACTGGGTACAATACTTTCTGTGTCTTTAGTCAAACAATTAGGAGGAGAGACTTTACTATATGGTTTTGGACAGATCTTACCACGGATCTTCCATTTTATCATTTTTACTTCTTACTTGACGTATCGTCTTGAAGAGTCTCCAGATGAATATGCCGTCTATCTTGGCTTGTATGCCTATGCTTCGATCTTGATTGTCATTTTCTCATTCCGGATGGATACGGCGTTTTTTCGTTATGCTAGTAAAGACTATTCGCAGCAAGATGTGATGCGGACTGCACTTGGTCCACTTCTGATCAGTTGTGCTCTTCTCCTTCTTCTTGGATTTAGTTATGCTGATGAGATTGCCAGTCTTTTAAAGTATCCAGGTAAAGGATACTATGTGAAGTGGTTTTCGTGCATCATCGCTATGGATGTATTAGCCCTTCTCCCTATGGCTAGGCTACGTCTACAGTCTAGAGCGAAGATGTTCGTCTCCTTCAAACTCTTTAATGTTATCATAACCGTATTACTGGTGCTCTTCTTTTTAGAGGTTATGCCCCGAGGAGAAGGATCGTGGATAAGAGAATGGTTGCCATTTGCCACGAGCGATATAGACTTTGTGTTCATCGCCAATATGATAGCAAGTGCGCTGCTTCTGATAGGCCTTTCATTTGTCTTTCCGATACGAGAAGGTAAACTTGACATGGGTCTATTTTGGAAGATGCTGAAGTACTCTTGGCCACTAGTTATCGTCGGCATAGCAGCTAGCGTCAATCAGTTTTTTGGAGTGCCACTACAGACCTTTCTGCTTGGTGAAGATTCTGAGGCTAACAAAGAAGAAGCTGGCATATATGGAGCAGTACAAAAGATACCTGCCTTGCTAGCGATGGTAACAACAGCTTACAACTATGCTGCAGAGCCGTTCTTTTTCAAACATGCAGATCATCAAGACAAGAAAAAGCTCTTCGGCGACATCGCACTGTTTTTTGTGATCATAGCTGGGGCTATCGCTATACTTATACTTGTGCAGTTGGATTTGATACAGTATGTGATAGGATCTACCTATAGAGAAGGGTTATATCTCGTACCTATTTTGCTACTTGCTTACCTTCTCCTGGGTCTTTACTATAATGTTTCTATCTGGTATAAACTGAGTGATAAGACAGGATATGGCGCCGTCATCGCTGGACTAGGAGCTATCATCACGATAGGTGTAAGCTTACTTTTTCTGCCTAGCCTTGGAGTAATTGCTTCAGCATATGCCGCCCTCATCTGCTATGCAGTGATGGTTATAGTTGCTTACTTCCTTGGACAGAAGATCTATGCTATCGACTATCCGATTATATCTTTATTAAGGACTTTCGGACTCATCTTACTTACTATGATTGCTGGATTCTACTTGCGATTTGATAGTATCATCATCAATACTCTTATCGGCACTTTACTCTTGGGTCTATACCTGCTTTGTATCTACTTCTTCGAGAAAGAGAAGATCAAGTTGTACTTCTAGTTAGCGACAGTGACTCTGATTCTGTCTTTTCTATTAGACAAAGACCAGATAGTATGGAAGATATGTCGTGCTCTTTTCTCCATCAGCTTGAGATCTATCTTTTCAACTGTATCGGTTAGTCTGTGATAGTCTGCATGTACACCATTGAAGTAAAAGATAGAAGGGATGCCATGTTTAGCGAAGTTATAATGATCAGATCTGAAGTAAAACCGATTAGGATCTTCTTCTGAGTTGTACTTATAATCTAAGAGCATGTTGCTGTATGTCGAGTTCATCTCTTCGTTAACGTCGTGCAGATCTTGACTTAATCTGTCTGAGCCTATGACATAGATGTAAGGATCGCCTTTGTCGAGGTATTCTTTACCCCATCTACCTACCATATCAATATTGACATCAGCTACTGTATTTTCTAATGCAAAGATGGGGTTAGCAGCATAGTACTCAGATCCAAGGAGTCCTTTTTCTTCTCCTGTTACAAGTAGACAAAGTACACTTCGCTTGGGTCCGTTGCCTAACCTTTTAGCTGTGACAAGAGCTTCGGCTATCTCAAGCACCGTTGTAGTCCCTGAGGCATTGTCATCAGCACCGTTAAATACCTCATCGCCTTTCGTACCAACATGATCATAGTGCGCTGATACGACTACGACCTCCTCAGGTTTTTCTGAGCCTTCGATAAAGCCCATGACATTATAACCAGAGAGAACACTTCTAGCTGGTTGTATGGATGCGCTGGCATTGATACCCAGATCATGATATGTAGAAGTTTTTTTGCCCATTCTTAGGGCATCACGACTTGCTATGATGGCATCAGCTTTATCTCCAAGTATCTCTTGAGCTTTAGTCGGAGATAGGAAGATCGTGTTAGCACCATAATCCGCGCTCGCATGATTACCTAGTTGAGTCACTCTATTAACCAGAGCTCTTCTATTTTGATTGATCAGCGACTTTAAGTCATTAGATATGATGATGAGTAGCTCGGCACCTTTGTCTTGTGCGATCTGAGATTTTCTTTTCCAATCAGTGGACCACGTACTAGGCTCTTCTCCATTCTTTATAAGAGACATGCCGTCTTCCGATGCCGGTTCTCCATCCCATATCATGACGACCTTCCCTGATACATCTACGCCAGCATAATCACTGTACATTTCATCATCGATACCATAACCTGCGAATACCACTTCTTCACTTGATATTTCGCTCGCCTTGCTGAACTGTGGGAAGGAGATAAAGTCTTGGAGTAGTTTTAATTCTTGGCCACCTAGTGAGAAAGTAGCCTTATCCCAAGAACTGAATGTAAAGTCTACAGATTGGTAGTAAGTATCACCTTCGCCGATAGTTGGCAGACCTAGTCTTTTGAATTCATTAGAGATGTATTCTGCAGCTTTTGCATTACCACGAGTACCGGTCTCGCGGCCTTCGTAGGCATCACTCGCCAGAGTATAGATATGTTCTTTAAGATCGTAAGTTGATATAGTGGTGCTCAACTTGAATGACCAATCCTTCATATCCGTTTTCACCTTCCTAGACGGATCGGGCATCGTCTTATGACTTGCGTATTGAGCTTGGACAAGTGTGCCTACGGTGACCAATAAGATCACTAGTATAAGTCTGAGTTTCATGTCTAATAAAATTGGAAGGCAAATATACTCCTTAGAAGAAGGCTCCGCAGGTCGGAGCCTAACAGGTATGGGTAACTGTCGGAGATATCTTATCTACTCTGCGCTTATGTCTGCCACCGTCAAAAGAATGATCTAAAAACGCATCTACTATCTCAAGCCCAAGACCTTCTTCGATAAACCTTGCCGGAAGAGCAAGAGCGTTAGCGTCATTATGCTGTCTTGTGAGAGCTGCTAACTCAGCTGTCCAACAGAGCCCACATCTGATGCCTGTATACTTGTTAGCAGTCATGGCTACACCATTTCCACTACCACAGATCAATATGGCTAGATCTGCTGCGCCCTCGATGACATCTCTGCATACGGGATGAACAAAGTCGGGATAATCTACAGAATCACCCGAGTGAGGACCATGATCATTTACGGAAGTGATACCACGACTGGCTAAGTGCAGTTTTACTTTCTCTTTGAGGTCATACCCTGCATGATCACCTCCTATGGATATACGTATGGTGCTCATACTAGTTAGGTACTGTTGTGGTGCGATAACTGCCTAGTAGATCTTCCATCTCCTTGATAAGCTCGGCATCGCCTATACGATTAGCTAGTGCAAATACATTGAGCATGGCATTTTGTCGACGCTGTGCATCTTGTGCAAAGCTCAGTGCTTTCGTCTCTGGATCTATACTATCGTAAAAGGCCAAATATTCCTTTGTTTCTTGTGCTAAGATCCTTAGGTGGTGTATCGCTTTTTCATTCTGTCCTGTCCTTTGATAAATACTGATAAACGGCACCGTAGCGGCATCGTAAGGGAAGTTAAAGTGAGGAAACCCTTCAAAGTATTTGTCCACCACATCGACTGCCTGCTGTGTCTTGCCTTCTTCTAGTAAGGTATCCGCTGTCCGATTCATCACAAATCTATGTGCTTGGATAGCAGCGCCATATGAGTCGTTGACGAACATCTCTTTTTTGTCAAAATTTCCCCAGACCCACTTCTTCGTGATATTTTCATAGGCTCTCTTCGTATCGATCTTTCCACTTCCGTAAATAGACAACGCACGATCACTTGGGTTTTTAAAAGGCACCACTCTGAGAGCAAGACCTTCAAAGGACATGTAGTCATTAAGACCAAGGAGTTTCGTGTTCTGACAAGTCGTCGCAAAGTATACTGGACGCTCGTTGATATTAGAAGCGATCACATCCATCACCGCTAATTCATCCTTTGTTACCCAAGACTTGCCCTCGGCAAAATTCAATCTGATATCTGTGAACACTTGGGTTGTATCTGCAGGATTATAAACTCCAAGACGCTGTGCCGCTTGCGGATCGGTCTTTATGATGAACTGGCGTCCAGGCATATAAGACTCAAATGAATACTGCTGGCCTATCGGATTTTTCTGCCCTGCGAATTTGAGGGCATCAGTAAGTCGCATGACTCCCTTCTTAGCATCAACGATCGGAAGCTGATTTCTTTTGTTGCCTCTATAAGCGCTCGCAGGCACTGTTAGCTTGACAGGGGCGGCGTCATTCACCTTGCGGCGCAACTTGTTGATGTACCAGTCTACCGTGATCAGACTGAGGTTGACGATGCGTACATCTCGCCTGACATCTTCTACTTCTTGTGCATACCAAAGAGGGTAGGTGTCATTATCACCATAGGTAAAGATGATAGCATTAGGGTCAAGAGAATTTAGGAAGTTCTTGGCATAATCCCTAGCACCATACTGATCTCTACGACTGTGATCATCATAGTTTTGAAAGCCCATGATGAGTGGGGCCGAAAGTACAAGGGCGCTTGCTATACCTACTCCAGCCATGCCACGAACCGAAAACTTATCAGCCATAGCTTTATAGATGGCAGGCACCGCCATACCCATCCACATACAGAAAGTGAAAAAGCTGCCGACAAGGACATAATCTCTTTCTCGAGGTTCATTAGGAGGTTGATTAGTGTATATGATAATCCCGATACCTGTGATCAAGAAGAGCATAAACAAACCAGCGAATTCTTGAGGCCGCTTGAAGGCATGAAAAAATAGGCCTATCAAGCCAAAGATCAGCGGCAAGAAGAAGTAGCTATTATTAGCCTCATTGTTTTTGATGGTCTGTGGCACCGCGTCCATGTTATAGAGCTTTTGCTCATCTATGAACTTTATACCTGATTTCCAGTTTCCATCTGATTTATCCCACGAGTAATATCCCTGGTTGCCATTTTGCTTTCCGACGAAGTTCCACATGAAGTATCGCGTGTACATCCATCCGATCTGATACTTGAAAAAGAAGTACAGATTGAAGGCGAACGACGGCTTGGCATCGTTTCCATAGGTCATTTCATGCCATGTCTTATACAGTCCAGGTCTTCCCATCTCAGCATGACTGATCCTTGGAAATAACATCTTGTCAGAGCTATTATATACAGGAGTGATTTTCTCATCTACATCTACATAAGTTAGATCGCCTGTAGCTGCGTGGTATGGTGGAAAGTCAGAAAGTCCCTTTCTTGGCTCTCTATCATAGCTCGTAGGTGAGGCATCATATGCTGGTCCATATACAAGTGCCCTTTCACCGTATTGCTCCCTATTAAGATAGGGTAGTAATCTAGCTGGATCACTTGGTACGTTCATGTTTACAGGAGTGTCTGCATTAGCTCTGATGACTACAACTCCGATCATTGAGTTTCCTATCGTTATCATCAAGGTTGCGACAGTGGCCATCTGTAATAGGTAACTTTTTTTAGAATTAGCGTAATACAGTAACCCGACGAATATTCCTCCGAGTAACAGAACCGTAGGGACAATACCCGAATTAACCGGCATGCCAAATGAGTTAACCATAATCTCATCTAAAACCTTCCAGACAGAAGGGATCCCAACTATTATGACCTTCTGTATAAGTGGCACAGTTGCCACCCCTACCATGAGGAAGCCTAAGGCATGTACTAGGTTGAATTTTTTGGCTTTCTTGAAGTATACAAATAGTGCTAATGCTGGAAATGTCAAAAGGCTTAACAAGTGTACTCCAGTGGATAGTCCAGCACTATATGCTGCAAATACCAGCCACTTATCATGTTTTGTTTCATCAGGTAATGAATACCACTTGATTACAGCCCATGCTGTAAGTGCTGTAAAAAAAGTAGACAGAGCATATACCTCACCTTCGACTGCGCTAAACCATATCGAAGAACTAAAGGCTGTAGCTAATCCAGCCACTATACCCGCTATCGCTGCGACCGTATCACCATGCTTGTCCTCTTCGATAAAAAATCTGTGAGAAAGTAACATTGTGCTATGACCAACTAGTGAAGCGGCTAAGGCAGTAAAGAGACCAGACATAAGGTTCACTGCAAAAGCGATATTAGAAGGGTTAGAGGAGAAAATGTCACCGAAAAAGGCAAAAACCCGACCTACGATTAGAAACAATGGGGCTCCAGGTGGGTGTACTACTTGCAACTTATGCGCCCCAAGTATAAATTCACCGCAATCCCAGAGACTGCCAGTTCGCTCCACAGACATATAGTAGACTATCATCGCCACAAAGAAGATGATGCCTGAGGCTATAGTAAACTTCCTATTGGTTGAAGTCATTCGCTTGGTATATCTATCAACCCGTTCGTTGACTCAAGATAATTTGATCTGAGAGCCACGGGTATTTGTCATTAAAGAAATATGTAATATGATATCTTTACAAAAGTATTAAAAACAACTACTTACTTAGCTTCCTTGACAACCATTATGATTTGATTATGTCAGTCAGAAATGGACCATAAACGGAATCTAGAAAGGTAACAAACGAGGTTCGTATATTTTTATGATAGTAGATCGGTGCATAGTGTGTGAGGATGAAAAAGGAAAGCTGCACATAAAAGTGAGAGATCATCTAGTGAGTCAAGAAGTTTTCGATCTCCACAAATGCCCAACTTGCGGTTTTGTCTATATCCAAAACCCACCAAGCCCAGATGAGGCGATGAGGTATTATCAAACTGAGGAGTATATAGAACACTCAGATAGTCAAGAAGGCATAATCAACAAACTTTATCATAAGGCTAGGTCGATCATGTTGCCTTACAAACAAAGAATGCTTGCGAGATATGACCTTCCTAAAAAGATACTAGATGTCGGTACTGGCACTGGATACTTCCTGAACTATATGAAGGAGGAGAAGTATGAAGTTACAGGCATAGAAATCAGTGATCAAGCAAGAAATTTTGGAAAGAAAAACTTCGGCTTAGATATTTATCACCCTGATGAGTTGTTCAAAGAAAACTTTCCTGGAGGTTATAGCTATATCAGTTTTTGGCATGTATTAGAGCATATATACGAACCTCGACGCGTACTTATGAGACTACATGATCTTATGCTACCAGAAGGTATTATAGTCATAGCACTACCTAATCACCAATCTATGGATGCTGGAGCATATGGAGACAGCTGGTGTGCTTACGATGTGCCTCGTCATCTTTGGCATTTTGATCATGATAGCTTCAAGACATTCGCCGAGTCATGTGGATATCGCTTAGAGAAAACTAAGATGTTACCTTTGGATCCATTTTATAACAGCATCATAAGCGCAACTTATAAGAAGAGCATCATGTCACGCATTATGATACCTTTAGTTAGTGGTGCTGCGTTAGCTCAGGGATGGATGAATAGTAAAAAAGCGAGCTCCATCATCTATTTTTTACGCAAGGCGTAGCCAATGTTTAAGATAATCTCGATAGGCATATTGCTTTTTGTATTGTATCGCTTGATCATGCCGACGAAGCGTATCACAGATCGCGGTGCAGATACCCATGATATAGAGTATGAAGAAGTGGACTGAATTATATAGTCCCCAAGAACTTATCCTTCACGATGATGATCGATATATCATCGTTAATAAACCTGCAGGAGTTCCTTCGCAGCCTGATAAGACTGGAGACACAAGCCTATCCGAATGGTTAACATCCCATCAAGGTACATCACCACATATATTGAGTCGGATAGATCGTCCAGTAAGTGGCGCGATGATCTTTAGCAAGAAAGGAGGTCAGCAACATCGCGATATCAAGAAGACCTATCTTGCTATCACAACTCCACCAGAAAAATCCGAAGATACTCTTGAGCATTATCTCCAAAAGGACGGTCGCCATCACAAGTCTCGTATAGTTACTAAAGAACAAGGAAAGTTGTCAAAACTGACCTATCGCGTAATCCAAGAGTTAGACAAATACGTGGTACTCGAGATACAACTCGAAACAGGTAGATTCCATCAGATAAGAGTGCAGTTAAGTCATATCGGATGCCCTATCAAAGGTGATGTAAAGTATGGTGCAAGGAGAGGTAATCGAGATCGTAGTATCGATCTGCATGCCTATAAAGTTGAGCTTCCTTACTTGGAGGCACCAATACTGGCTCCGATACTTCATAAGGAAGGTGTCTGGTTGCACGTGGACCTAGTCAAAGGCTCGAGTACTTCTTGATGTGAGACTACTCATACTCGTGGTGGCTTATGAGGCTGAACGTCATATCATAGGTACTTTATCAAGGATACCTTATGATGCGCTTTCGCAAATGGACTATCAAATCCACATCATTGATGATGCTTCTGATGACCATACTTCTGACCTAGTAGCCTCTTTTATAAAAGAGCACCCCGTTTACCCAATATCTACTTCCAAGAATGCGCAGAATGCTGGCTATGGCGGCAATCAAAAACTAGGGTATAACTATGCGATAGAGCATGGGTATGACGTAGTCGTCTTATTACACGGTGATGGGCAGTATGCTCCTGAGTACCTTCCTCAGATGATCCAACCGATTAAAGAAGACGAGGCTGATATGGTTCTAGGATCAAGGATGCTCGATAAAAGAGCTGCTCTCAAGGGAGGGATGCCGCTGTATAAGTGGATTGCTAATCAGATACTCACGGCCATCCAAAACCGACTGATGAAAGTCCGACTTGCTGAGTGGCATACGGGTTATCGCGCTTATCATGTTGACCTCTTAAGGTCTATAGATTATCGAAGTAACTCAGATTACTTTGACTTTGATACTGAGATTATCATACAGTCTATAAAGGCTCAAGCACGTATCAAGGAGATCAGTATACCGACATTCTACGGTGATGAGATCTCTTATGTGAATGGGATAAAGTATGGTTTGAAGATCTTAAGGAAGACGTGGACTGAAAGGGCCTAGTTTTCTTAAAGTAAAAAAGAGTGATGCAAAGCACCACTCTTTTTAGAATTAGAATATCTTCTTGAAGATCTGTTAATTAGACTCCTTCGGTTCTGGATCCATGATAAACTCCATATAATTACTGTAATCAAAGTATTGGCCGATCGCGCCTTTTAATTGTTCTGCTGTTAAGCCCGCTATACGCGCTTCTAACTTAGAAAGTAGTATCTCCTCAAAAACTTTGTTGTCTTCGTGAGCCTGGCCTATCCGATTTTGCCAAAATCGATTTTCTTTCAAACTTTTAATTCGACCTTGCTTTTGAGTTTCTTTGACCTTGGTCATGTCTACATCATCAGGACCTTCATTAATAGCGTTTTGTATGACAATTTTGGCAGCTTGTATGAGCGTATCAGTCATAGGTGGATCAGCATTAAATGAAATTGTAATGCCATAACGTTCCTTAGGTTTTTTGGATCCTCCTCCTGAGACTCTCACTCCATATACACCACCAAGATCTTCTCTTAATGCTTCTCTCAGTTTAATTCTCAGATATGCAAGAGCGGAGTTCATGATGTAGTTGTTATCAAGATCGTACTCGTAGTCACCATGAAAGTACATCTGAACATTAGTCTTAGGAGCTTCTCCTCTTTTAAATCTATCCTTGATACCTCCTTCGAGAGGATCTATACCTAAGTCTTGCCATTTTTCATCGCGATCTATGTTAGGGAGATTGCCTAGATACTTTTGAATATACTCTATCATCTGATTTTCATCGAAGTTCCCTACAAATGAAAATGTAAAATCCGAGGCATCACCAAATCTCTCTTTGTATATCTCCATAGCTCTATTGTAATCCAGACCTTCCCAATCTTCTGCAGAAGGGAATCCTACTCTTGGATGATTGTCAAACTTTTTACGACTCACATAGTCACTAAAGAAATACTGAGGGTTAGACATTAGATTTTTAAAGACGCCACTTTGCTTGCTTACAAAAGAAGTGAATGCTTCATCATCGACTCTTGGTTGATAGAAAAACTTGTAGATCATCTGAAACATGATTTCTAAATCATCTGGAGAGGCAGAACCATTCATACCTTCTGATAGTGTGCCGATATATGGTCTTACAGATGCATTTTTGCCCGCTAAGAGTTTACTCATCTGAGTAGGACTAAAAGCACCTACTCCGGCTTCACTTACGATAGATGCAGCGCTACTAGCATTGAAGTAATCTGCGTCGTCATATAGAGACGATCCTCCGGGGCTTTCAGCGCTCATCAGTATTTCGTCATTCTTAAAATCCGTCTTCTTTAAGTATACTTCAACACCATTTTCTAATTGTAAATGTCGCACATCCACTTCTGCTATAGTCTCGTCAGTGGTGATGCTCTTATTTGATAATGGGATATCAAAGAATGGCTCTTCTATCACATCGTCCACATAGGGATCCACATTTGCATTGGCTACTTGAAGTAACATGTTTCGTACTTCCGCTTCTTCAGGAAGTGGTGAATCTACTTTTTCTGGGCCACTGATGACAACCACTCTGCTTTCGTCTTTTATCCACTTGCTAGACAACACATTCACTTCGTCTAGTTGTATGGTTGGGAGAAACTCTTCATATAAGGTTAGAGATTGTGTAGGACTCGGAGTTGCTATATCGTCTAGGTACTTAAAGACATATCGCATGACAAGTCTATTAGATTCCGTTTTGTCCATCTCTTTGACGTTTCTTTCGGCTCCTTCCATCATTTCCTTCTTCGCTCTTTCCATTTCGCCAGCTGTGAAGCCATGAAGTAAGACTCTTTTATTTTCAGTCAGAAGTGACTCGAGAGCAGCGGAGGCCTTTCCTTCAGGTACAAATGCAAAAGAAGAGTACGTATCTAAGTCTCCTACGTCTCCGCCATAACCTGTGTAAGCGAACATGAATGGAGGATCCGGGTTTTTGGAGATCTCTGCAAGCCTTGCTCCTAGCATCCGATTATAAACTTGACGCACTAAGCTTTCTCTAAAATCTGCCTTAGTCTTGGTTTCAATCTTATCATGCTTATATAAGATCCTTACGTTAGTGAAGGAGGCCTCCTTATCCGAGACTACGCTAACTAGAGTCTCTTCATGCATTGGCATATCAAACTTAGTTCGAGGGCGGGGATTAGATGTGGTAGGTATGTCACCAAATAACTTTTCGATCTGCATCTCTACGTTAGCTACGTCTACGTCACCAACTACCACTACAGCCATCAAGTCTGGACGATACCAGTCCTTATAGTATCTCTTGATAGTCTCATAATCCGCATGTTTGATAGTCTCAGGATCACCTATGGGAAGTCTTTCGGCGTATTGGCTCCCTTGGTACATGATCGGGAAGTAGACATTTTGCATCCGCTGATCAGGGCTTAATCTAGATCGCCACTCTGACTCCACTACACCTCTTTCTTTATCTATCTCTTCATGATCAAAGGTGATCCCATCGGCCCAGTCCCTTATGATCTGCATGCCTTTATCAAAAAGCTCACTACTATCAGTTCTGACTTGTAACATGTATACTGTCTCATCAAAAGATGTAAATGCATTTAGATCAGGTCCAAAGCGGGTGCCTGTAGTCTCTAGATAGTCGATCAAGTCATTTTTTTCAAAGTTTCTAGTGCCATTAAAGGCCATATGTTCTACAAAATGAGCGAGTCCTTTTTGGTCTTCATCTTCGAGTATAGAGCCTGCATTGATCGCAAGTCTTAGCTCTGCGCGATTTTCAGGTTTTGTATTGGCCTGTATGTAATACTTGACTCCATTAGATAGTACACCTGAAGTGAGACGGTCGTCTACTGGTATAGCATCGTCAGTGATAATTGTGTTTTGTAGGGGGTTTTCATCTGATAAATCATGAACTGTCTCATTGACCTCAGTCTCCATAGCCGGTTTTTGGACTATGGCGTCAGTCTGGCGAGGACTGCATGAGAAAAGAAAAACGAAGAGAACAGCCATGAAGAATCTAAGAAAATCGTGGATCATCATTCTTAAAGATTTAGGTTAGTTAAAACAGTATCATTAGATACAGAAGCATCCAAATGTGTTGAGCATGCCGATCATAAGATACTAAATATCTTATGAATCTCACTAAAACATAGTGATTGTAAAATATTAACGATCAAAAAGAGAAAGTTTATATGGAAGTCGTTAGATCGATGAATTCCTTGACACTATAGAGTGTGATATATGCTTGAGTTGAGCCTATAAAAAAAGCCCTGACTACTGCCAGAGCTTCTTGTTGACCCACTAGGACTCGAACCTAGAATGACGATACCAAAAACCGTAGTGTTACCATTACACCATGGGTCATCCATAAATTGGACTGCAAAATTATGCTTTTTTAGATTTCATGCTATGTGTAAGCAGGATATTTTTTTAAGTCATATGATGGGACTTACAAGCAGGCTATGTAGAGTTAGCCTATTTTCGCAGCCTTAATAAAATTAGCAGGAAGATGAGATCTGTTATTATGGTATTTGCCTTGAGCGTTATGATCATGTTGCCTGAGCTGAAAAGTCAGGCTATAGATACGACGAGTTATAGCATAGGCATGAGCCTAGGAGAGCGACTCAAAAGTCAAGGAGCGAAAAATCTTGACTACTCAAGTGTCATACTAGCTATCCAAGACATCCTTGAGAAAAAGGACGTACGTCTGGATAAAGCGCTTAGTGATAGTCTCAACTTTGCATATTTTCAAAACCAAAGAAATAACATGTTTGCAGACGCAAAAAAAGAAGGTGAAGATTTTCTAGCTACTAATGGTCAAAGACCAGAAGTAACGACTACAGAAAGCGGTCTTCAGTATGAAGTCCTAACACCTGCTGAAGGCCCAAAGCCCACATCAACTACTTCAGTGACTGTTCACTATGTAGGAAAGTTGATTAATGGGGATATGTTTGATAGCAGTGTAGAACGTGGCCAGCCAGCTACTTTTCCTTTGAATCGTGTGATACCTGGTTGGACTGAGGGTCTTCAGTTGATGAGCACTGGAGCGAAGTATAGGTTTTTCATCCCTAGTGAGCTAGCATATGGAAGTAGGGGAGCCGGTCAAGCTGTACCTCCATTTTCAACTTTGATATTTGATGTTGAGCTACTGAAGTTCTGATCACCAGATCAGTACTTGATTGTATATTGATATGATGCTGGTTTTTTTGTTGCCTTGGTAGTCGCTTTGGAGCTAACTATCTGATAGGAGATCTGTGTCTGAGTCTGATTTTTAGGCTTAGACTTAGGAGTTGGAGTTGCTTTTTGTTTGGGCAGTTTAAAGTGGATGTTGAGTGTTTTGTGAAAAAGGACTTTCCCTTTCCTTACCTTTTTATCTGTCTCCCACTTAAGCATACCTACTACTCGCTGAGCTTCTTTATCACAACCGTGACCTAGACTACTGATGATGTGCGAGTCTAGTACTTTGCCGGTATAGTCTACATCCATCCGTAACCTAACCGTTCCTTCTATCTTTTCTTTTATCGCCTCTTTAGGATACTTTAGGTGGTCAGCTATGAACTTGGTCAAGGCTTTAGTCCCTCCTGGATAGACCAGCTTAGGCATGAAATTTTTTGCTTTACGCTCTTTTTTCATAGTCTAAAGATCACAATTTTATTAATTCCTTAAGAGTTGAAACCCATAGCTGGAGTTATTTTTACAGTTATTTCTAGACGGATATAAATACATCAAACTATGAAAAGCTTAAGTCTCGTATTCATTTGGATGGTATTAGCAGTCACTTGTGTTTTTGCGCAGACTGAAGTCAACAAGTCTGAGAAGACTGTGAATGTCTCTGTGGAGAAAAATGATGATGGTCAAAGAGAGGTAGCCATAAAAATCAACCAAGACGGGAAAGTCAAAGAAATCAAGTGGGAAGACGATGGAGAGATGCCTGATGAAATCCGCAAGATGCTAGCAGAAGAAGATATCGACATCTCAATGCTTGAAGGAGATAATGAAGAAGTACAGGTCAGAGTAAGAGCTAGAGAAAGTGACGACTCTAATATGGATGTCAAAAAAAGAGTCATCATCAAGAAAGATGGTGACGGAGATACCGAAGTCCTCGAGTGGGATGGTGAAGGCGAAATGCCTGAGGACATCAAGATGCTCCTAGAAGAACATGACATAGATATCGATGAGATCACTGAAGAAGCGATAAGAGAAAAGAGAGCGGCCAATCGCGGTGAGATGCGTAAGCGTCATAGAGTCAGAAAGCACAAAGCCATGGCTGATGGAGAGAAAATGAATAAAGAAGAAGTGATCGAGTATGAGATCATCAAGGAAGGAGGTGATGTGATGAAGTGGAAAAGTAAAGATGGTGAGGAGATTCATATCGAAGGAGATCATGACGTGCTTATGTTCGATAGTCTTGGCTCGAGAAAAGGTAAAAACGTCTTTATTTTTGAAGATGCTGGTGGTTCTAACGCCTATATGGGTGCACAGATAGAGTCTTCTGATGATGGGGTAACGCTCACTGAACTTCTTAAAGATAGTCCGGCTGATCAGGCCGGCCTTCAAAAAGGAGATGTTGTTAAGATGATCAATGGTGCTCGTATTAAAAGAGTAGATGCTTTACTTAACCTCTTAAACTATTTTGAGCCGGGTGATACTGTAGATGTATCTGTGATGAGAGGAGGAGCGGAAAAAGTGATCAAGCTGACACTAGGAGAAAGACCTGGGGCTTTTAGATAGCTCCTAAGTTAACTCGCTAATTCATATTCTTTAACAAGTACATCTATAGGGATACCTAAGGCGGCATGGATCTTTCTTATCATTGATAGTGTTAAGCGTCTTTTGCGACTCAATACTTCTGAAGCACGTTGTTTATAACCTATGATCTCTCCTAAATCTTTAGACTTTAGATTGAGTTGATCCATGCGAAACTTGATCATTTCTATAGGGTCTGGATCATCTATAGGGAAGTGTTTATCCTCGTAGTCCCCAACTAACAAACATAATAGTTCATACCTATTCCCTTCGGCGGTGTTAGGCTCTGCATTATTCATTAAGCTCTCTATCTCCTTGAGAGCTTGTTGATATTCATTTTCTGTTTTAAGAACTGAATTTATAGGTAGTGAGTCCATAGCATTGGTTTTAGATTAAATTGTTTTTGCGTCTATCTTATCATATTCTGCATGAGTGCCTATGAACCTGACAAAAACCTTTTTGAACTTGTAGTCGACAACTACGATTAAGCGTAGATCGTTACCAAGTAAACGAAATACTACTCTACTATTTGCGATTATGCTGGCTCTTGGAAACATCTTGATTACGTCATTAGGTGTATTCCATATAACTGATTTTACCACCTTGTGCCATGCCTCTAAGACACCCTTGCTATTTGCATTGGATAACCAATAATCCCGCAGAGTCCCTTTCGATAAGATGTGCATGTCAAGGCAAAGATACAAAAGTAACCAGTATGGTGACAGAATTGTTTCTTTGGCTAGCCCTAGCCAAATAGCTTGCACTTAGATAGCTCCTACTTATTATTAAAGTTACTCATAGTGTGAGCTAGGCCGATGGCTGCAAAGCTTTGTGTTACTTCAGCACTCTTCTTTAAGATTTTAGGCAGTCCATCTTTTTGCTCGTCTGTCCAAGTGCCTAAGACGTAGTCTACTTGCTGACCTTTGTGGAAGTCTGCACCGATGCCGACTCGGAGTCTGGCATACTTAGAACCTATAGTCGCATTGATATCCTTGATGCCGTTATGACCACCATCGCTGCCTTTACCTCGAAGTCTGATAGTACCAAAGTCTATATGTAAATCATCCACCACTACCAAGAGATTGTCTGTAGGTATTTTTTCTTTTTGTAGCCAGTATCTGACTGCCTTACCGCTAAGATTTACGTAAGTGTTAGGCTTCAGAAGAAGTAGGTGACGGCCCTTATGCTTGACAGTAGTCATCATGCCATGAGAAACAGACTTCCACTTAGCATCGGATTGTTTTGCGATATGGTCGACTACTTCAAATCCAACATTGTGACGAGTGTCATCATACTTGGCTCCTACATTACCTATACCTACTATCAGATATTTCATATCTGGATCTATTTCTTCTTTTCTTTTACCGAATAATCTTGAAAACCACATCCGTTGTATGTTAGTTCCCAGCTTTAAAATGCTGCCATCCTTGAGCTGTTAGCTGGTGGATCCTCCCGCCTGATGTGTGAAGGGTAACCTTATCGTCAGCATCAACAATCTCACCGATAATGCGGACATCTGGCATGTACTTAACCTTGTCGATCTCCATCTCTGGGATGGTAAATAGCAGTTCATAATCCTCACCTCCACTAAGTGCACATGAGATCGGATCCATGTTAAACTCTAAGGCGAGTTTCTTAGCTTCTTCGATCATCGGGATCTTTGTTTCCTCTATAAAGGCTCCTACGTTTGATCTACTACAGATGTGCATAAGATCAGAACTGAGGCCATCAGAGATGTCTATCATCGATGTAGGCTTCAGATCGATTTTATGGAAATACTCGATAGCTGCCTTGTTAGCTTCTGGCTTGAGTTGTCTTTCTATAAGATAGGTGTGTTCGTCAAGTTCGGGCTGGATAGTTGGGTCATCGAGATACAGCTGCTTTTCTCTTTCTAATATTTGAAGACCTAGATAAGCGGCACCGAGATTGCCAGTTACGCAGATGATATCTCCTTTTTGAGCGCCATGTCTGTAAGAGACTTTTTTCTCGTCATCTGTAAATCCAACTGCTGTGACACTGATGGCCATGCCCTTGGTGATCGATGTCGTATCACCTCCTACAAGATCTACTCCATAGAGATTACAAGCTGTCTTGATGCCATCGTAGAGTTGCTCTAGAGCTTCTACCGAGTATTTACTTGAGATAGCTATCGACACCGTGATATGACTAGGGATCACATTCATTGCATAGATATCAGAGAGATTTACGATGACTGATTTGTAGCCCAAGTGCTTGAGCGGAGTGTAGCGGATATCAAAGTGTATCTCTTCGATAAGCATATCAGTTGAAATAACTGCGTATCGATTACCTTCTTTGATGACGGCAGCGTCATCTCCGATACCTTGTATAGTAGAGGCTTGGTGTTTTTCTAACCCTTGGGTGAGATGATCAATAAGACCAAATTCACCAAGTTCATTGACATCAGTCATAGACATAGATTTGGGCGGCAATATTACGACTAAAACAAAGGCACCACATCACTTCGTCCAAGGACGATGTCGAGACGTACTCTGTGAAGGGAAGTCGTCTGGTAGAGCTTGTGTGACCTTTCCACTCGCACACCACTCTGCTCCACGCTGAAAAGTAGTGATAAATCCTGTACACTCCATCGAGTAATCCATATGCCCAAGTCCGGTGTGAAAAACTCTGCCTTGACCATAGTTGATGGTCATCAGCATGGGCTCATGACGACCTGTACCGCTGACAGTTTTATCCCATGGAGGACCATTTTTTTCGACATCAGAATATGCCGTGGCGAGTACAGTCATATTTTCTGCAGGACCTCTGAGTCGATCGTAGAGTTCGTCTTTTGAGTGTAACCATCTTGTCGGAAGCCCTCTCATGATCGGATGATCGGGAGCACGGGTTTCAAGGACAAATTCGAATTGTGGACCATGAGATCCACATGAACCTTCTTGTGGATCGCGGACTAACTTGCCAGCATCATCATAGTACACATAGGGTCCTGTCTCAGTGTTGCGACCTCCCCAGCCACCAAGACCGATCATCTTGTTATACTCATCCCAGTCACCCCAACTATTATTCGCTGCATGTATGACGATGAGACCTCCTCCATTAGCCATGTAAGTTTCGAAGTCTCGCTTAGTTGCATCGGGCCAAGTCGAGGCTTTCCATCCCATATTGTTGATGACTACATCATAGTTGCTAAAAGTTGGATGGAAGTCTGGATCTGGTTGTGGTTCATTTACGGAAGTGAACTGATGGCCATGAAGAGGATATAAATCCAAGAGCTCCTTGATATCAGTGATACCGGTTACCGCGTCATGATGTGGCCCCTGCCAGATGTATTTTGTTCTTTCTATATCTACTGTGAAAAGTCCCGTGCTGATAAGATAGTCTGCCATCATCGCAGTCGTCTTGGGCCATACACCGTGGTTGCTTTCGCCATCGATGATCAGTGCGCGATGAGGAACAACAACATCATCACCTTCTTGAGAGATCTTCAAAGTCTGATTACATGATGCTGACAAGCCAAAGTATATGAGTAGGATAAATGAAGCGTATTTCATGACAAGAGACTATGTGTTGGTACTCAAATTAAGAAATCCTACCAACGCCCACTTTTGTCTGCTCAATAAAATCTTCACCATCAGGCGTGAGGTGAGGGTTTATCTGTGACCAAAGGGATTCTCTCAGATCTTCAATTCGATCAGGTATGCCTCTTACGCGGCATTGCTTAGGCCAGAACACGGCGGTAAACCATAACTGCTGCGCTAACATCTGATATGTCTTATCGTCCTCTCGGTTTTTGAGATAACCTAATGACTCATTATACTGTAGAGCATACTTGATAGAAGTGATTTGATCTTCTATGTGAGTGAAATGTCTCTGGGCAATCTTTTGATATGAACGTTCTATCTCCAAAAGATCTAAATAGAGAAATAAGAATCTCTGTTGTAGACCATAGAACTGAGTAATCTGATCATCCAATCCTGATAATGTAGCTATGTTCTTGTCAGCTTCTGGGATCACTCTTAGTATCTCTGCTTGGAAGGTATCATAGAGAGCGATCATTAAATCTTCTTTCTTAGGAAAATGGTATGTAAGATTGCCCGGACTCAATGAGAGAGCATCGGCAAGACGCTTCATACTCACATTCATGAAGCCGTCTTTATTAAAGAGTTGGATCGCTTGCTCTATGATTCTATCGCGTGTCTTGATGACTACTTTTTTTATTTATGGCTTAGTATAAACATACTAATTATATATCTTAGGCATACTAAAGTTCGTATGATGAATGAAATCCTTGCTATACCTAACCTTGATTTTTACGCTGTACTAACAGTGCTCGGTGGATTCGGAGTATTAGAATATTTCCTTGGCCACTATAAAAACTCTGCTCGACGCAAAGATGATTGGATCCTCGAATCAGTAGGGTTTTTTGTGGTGATTCTCACGAAGCTGCTTCTTGTCGCTGTGATCTACTTTGTAGGTGGAGCTCTCTTTCCCTCAGTAAGTGGCGCTTTCGCAAATTGGAGTTTACTGCTAGCATTTCCATTCTACATATTTATAGATGATTTCTGCCAGTACTGGTATCACCGATCTGCTCATGAGTATGATTGGTTATGGAAGCACCATAGAGTTCATCATGATGCTCGCGAGATGGGCATCCTGACTTCTTACAGAAACTCAGTTGTGTACTATCTAATCATGCCTAATCTTTGGTGGGCAGCTATAGCTACCTTCTTAGGTTTGGCACCAGCTGTCATACTTGGATTGATTTTTAAGCAACTCATCGTAACGAGCACACACAGTACGTGGAAGTGGGATGAGTTTCTCTACAATACTCCTTTTCTAAAACCTGTAGCGTGGATAGTGGAGCATATATTAATCACGCCTGCTTTTCATCATGGTCATCATGGTCGATCTCAAGCTGATCATGTCAGTGAGCCAAATGGTAACTATGGCAATACCTTCTCACTGTGGGATCAGATGTTTGGTACTGCAAAGTTCACTAGAGAATTTCCGAAGGCTTACGGCCTCCAAAGTGGAGTGGTAGAGTCATGGACGCCGCACCTTTTATACCCATTTGTAAAATCTGATACAGCGGGAAGTGAGCTCAACAAAAGTTATCAAAGAGAAAAGAATACTGGTACAGAGCCGCTAAAGACGACTCTTAAACCAGGTAGCTATCTGTACTGTCAGTGTGGTTATAGCAAAGACCAACCGTGGTGCAACGGATCACATCATGGCACCAAGTTTAGACCGATGGTGGTAGATATCAAGAAGGAAAGAAAAGCTTCTATCTGCACGTGTAAGATGACGAAGACTCCTCCCTACTGTGACGATAGTCACAAGTCTATGAGCTAGTCCGGTATTTGGGTTTTTGAAGTTTGTATCGCTTCTGCCAATCACCCCACTTGATAGCATTAGAAACTAAGTAGGCTAGATAGAGTATGGCCAATATGTAGGCACCTGTAAGTGCGTAGAGAATTATGCTTATGATATCGACTAAGATCCAATAAGCCCATGCGTTTATCACGCAGTAGATAATCAAGAAGGTGGCGAATACTGACATCATGAGTTGAAAACAATCGAGATATGGATATCTCGCATCTGTATTGACATCCAAGAGATAACCAGCTGCAGCCGATATCACAATCGAGATCATGATGTAGAGTACAAAGCTGAGTATGGGCATCTTCGAGATGCGGATGATCTTTTTTGCCGACGCCCCTTTAGACCATAGATAGAGACCGAGCATAGACATGCCCATGAAGAAGACGTGTAGCAGGGCATCGAAGTAGAGTTGTGTTTTATGGATATCTACGATAATGATACACAAGGCGCTGATGATCCCACATATCCACGAGTAGTTGATCTTTTTATGTGCACAGACGATATATGCGATGCCAAAAACTAAAGCAGAAAGTTCGAAGATGAGCAGCGGATAAGTCATCTGACCGTTATCTGCTGACTACTTCTACGATGAACTTAGCTTCTACAACTATAGGGTCAGTATTGGCGATGATATCTATAGACTTCTTGACTTCACCATCAAATCCGCTACTATCAAACACAGCTAGAATCTCTCCTGATCCACCTGGCGGGATAGGTTCTGTAGGCCAAGTGATATCAGTGCACTTACAAGTTGTTGCTAACTCTATGACAAGCGGTGCACTGCCAGTATTAGTGAATGAATACACAAGCTTCTTGGTATCGCCTTCAGTCATCACACCAAGATTCTTCACACTCTCGGTAAATGTCATGACAGGTACTTGAGGTGCTGGAGGAACTACAGCCTGTTGAGTCGTACTACACGATGAGGATAGTATGATCACTGTAAGAATAGAGAAGAGGCAAAGTCTTCTAGTCATAACTAATGGATTAGGCTTACAAATCTAATACGATTCTATCTGCCGTCACGACTATCGATGATGACCTCTCTTTTGATCTCAATAGTTTCTGGACCTTCTAGGATCTTAAACTCTGTACGCCTATTAAATCTATGTTCGTCATCAGGACATCTCACACCATTTGTACATCGATTAAGGATAACTGATTCGCCATAACCTTTAGGCTGTATACGCTCTGGACTCACACCACGATTGAGCAACCAAAGTCTGGCAGATTCTGCCCTTTTCTGGGAAAGTTGTTTGTTATAGGGGGTTGGTCCTCGAGCATCTGTATGAGAGCTGAGTTCTATAACCATATCATCATATTGATTCAGTAGATTCAGGATGATGGTAAGGTCCTTTTCTGACTCTTGTAAGATGTTCCACTTGTCAAACTCATAGTAGATGTTATCAAACCTGATCGCTTCATTGATGGTGAGGGTATCTATCTTATAGGTGATGTCAGTATCTCCTCCATCAGTTGGCACTGCTGGTGGAGCTTTCTTGAGGATGACTTTCTTACGTATGGTTTCATCTTCAACTATCCCTGCTGTGGTAACTGACGTAGTATCGCTCGTATATCCTTCTTTGGATGTGATGACCTCATATCTTCTGTCTGCATCGAGGTCATAGTTAAATCTATACTCATCTTCTTGAGTCTGAGTCATCGGAGGATCATACACAGTGATATCTGTGACTTGCACAGTAGCTCCTTTCAGAGGCTTTTCATTTTCATCACCTACTCCGACAAGGAGGTCGATGGCTAGTTGTCTGATATCGAACTCATAGATATCATAACAGCAAGTCTCACTTCCCTTAAGCTTTTTCTTGGCTTCGTCTCTTCTATTAGAAACTAAAAATCCTTTGCTACCGCTCTTGTCAAATGATAGATACCAGTCATCAAGTGCAGTGTTATAATTAGAACCTAGGTTCCTTGGTATAGACCAATTATTTCCATCCCAAGAGCTTTGGTAGATATCTAGACCACCCATCCCTGCACGTCCTTCAGTACTGAAGTAGAGTGTGCCATCGTGATAGTGTGGTGTTATTTCATCTGATGGAGTATTGATCTCTTCTCCAAGGTTGACTGGAGCTCCTATGCGACCTCCAGATATATTGACATAGTAGATGTCTGTTCCTCCAAATCCACCTTCCATATCTGAAACAAAGAAGAGTACTCTGGTACCTAATAATTCTCCCACTGCAGGATGCTTGGCGATCCATTCACCATTGACACTAGCTAGAGGTTCAGCAGGACCCCAGTCGTCATCACCTATTGTGCTGGTGAATATCTGTGATGTCGTGATCTCATCATAGACGAGTAACTGACGAGTGAAGTACATCCGTCTACCATCTTCTGAGAAAGAAACATTACCTACGTGCCAGCCATCGCGATTGACATTTCTATCTACTTCTTCGGGACGTCCGTAGCCATCTTCACCTTTAGTGGCTTTATAAATCTTAGCATGATAATCCTTCTCGGATCCATCTATTATGATTTCTTTATTTCGTTTGAATGATGAGAAGTATACAGTCTCTTCATCATATTGCTGCGGGGAGTATTCCGCTGATCCAGAGTTGATATCTCCGGGGGCGAAGGTGACAGCCACTTCTTCATTAGCAGGAAACTCTATCTGCGCACCGATGCCTTCTAGTTCTATTTGCGAAAGCGCTATAAGATCTTCATCAGTGCTTAACTCTGTGATCAACTCAAATTGTTCTTGAGCACCAGAGATATTATCTAGCGACCTCAGTGTCCGACCATAGGCATAGCGATCATCTATGAAGATATTATCGATATCATCTTCGAGTACTCTACTATAGTATCTCTCAGCATTGACAAAATCTCTGATCTTGTAGTAGCTGTAAGCGATAGAAAGCGCTACGTCATCGTTCTTGTTATCGCGATAGTATTCGCGATACATTTCTGATGCTTTCAAAAAGTTACCATCTTCTATAGCTTCATCTGCAGCTGTGAGCAAGTCATCAGGTTTAACAGAAGTTATAGGCTGTGCGTCGGCACAAAGTATACATGTGATGCTTATGAAGCAGATGATTAGAATGCGATTCATCATAATGAGGTCGAGAGTTATAGTCGAGGGCAAAAGATGACTTTGTCAACTTTGGGGTCGCGATATATCCTTCCGATATATCCCACTGCAAGTTCAAATCCATTACCTCCGCCGATCGTATTTAGAGCAGATAAGGTAACATCATAACTGAGTCTTACTGTCAGGTCCTTTATGATGACACCAGCCATAAGATATCCCGCATCAAATGATGGCAATGGTCTAAATCCAATACCACCAGTGACACTTATTTGGTCTTTCGGGTTAACTAGATAATCTACTGTTGATTGTATTTGAAATTCTGCAGTTCCACCTGAAGCAAGAAAAAGGACAGCTGGATTAATACGTAATCTCGGAGAAATTAATCTGGAAGTCTCTGCGTGAAACGCGAGGACTCGTCTGAATGGATCTTCCATCCTTTGCTGACCTGGGGGTGGAACCATTGTACTATCTATATTTCCTCCTTGTCCAACTGCGATCGTAGTCTCAGGTTCATTCAAGTGAAGGACTGATATGCCAAGTCTTAGAGGATTATCATCGATCTCTGTTTTATAGGTGAAGCCTAATGAGATATCATTGGACCTTGGCTGATTACCTTCTCTGGTATCACAACCAGGTAGATTACAGTTGCCATCAAACTGTCCCGAGCTAAAGTCGGGCTGTGTACTGCCGTCTAGGTCTCCTCTTAAAACAAAGCTACTTACGGAGGTCCCAAGAGAGCCATAACCAAAGCCTACTGAGAAGACATTGGTATAATCCTTATCGAGACCGATATGGTAGCCAATGTTGAATCCTGTGGTGTTATACTTTCTTCTAGCTGTGCCGGCTTCATCTTGGTAGATACCTATACCTCCTGCTATCCAATCATTTTCTAAGAGTAATCCTGCTTTGATATTGAACTCCGCAGAACCTACTATGGTCCTTAAGCCTCTGCTATCACCAAAATTTCCCCACTGACCACGATAAAGACCGTTGATCCTGTAGGTTCCTTTGAATGCTCCAGTAAGTCCTGGATTGAGTTGACTAGGGGCCAATCTAAAGTCTGAAAAATGACTTTGTTGCTGTGCACTTACTGTAGTCGTCCCAAGAAGAACGAGCAATAAGATAATGCAGCTACCGATCGCACGTTGTACCAATAGTCGTCCTTCTTTATTTTGTATCATTTATCAAATATCGCAAGTTATCCTCAATTGTTAAATACGCTTATAATGAGTCGGAATTGGGTTTGGGTAATAGCATTGATCATCTCAAGTACGCTCCATCTCCACCTTTCTGCTCAGTATACACCTGAGAGAAACGAAAGAATCGAGGAGTTTACTACATCTAAGATCAACAAAAAACGACTTACTTGGAGCCTCATCACCAGCGGTACTGTATATACTGTCTCTTCTATCACACTTTACGAGGCTTGGTATAAGGACTTCCCACAGTCTTCTTTTCATTTTTATAATGACTTTGACGAGTGGAGAGGAGTAGATAAAGCTGGTCATATGTTTTCAGGATACTTCCAGGCAGACTGGGCTTATAAAGGTTGGAGATGGACAGGTCTAGAGAAAGATCAAGCCATATGGGCTGGTGCTGCCACTTCTTTACTGGCTCAGACGACCATAGAGGTATTGGATGGATTTTCGCGAGAGTGGGGCTTTTCCATTCCTGATTTTACAGCTAATGTCATAGGCACATCTTCTTTTGTAGTACAACAAAAGCTATGGGGTGATCAGCGCATTAGATTTAAGACCTCGTCATCACCGATCAACTACCAAGAGAGATATGGTGATGAAGCATTTTCTGCTCGGGCCTCTGAGCTATATGGCGATGGATTCTTTACCAGATATCTTAAAGATTATAATGCGCAGACAACTTGGCTATCGGTGAACCTCAATTCCTTTGCTCCCAAATCGCATTTACCGAAGTGGCTCAATGTAGCTGTAGGTTATGGTGCTGATAATTTGTTTGGAGGGTTTACTAATCAAGTGCCTACTATATCATCTGATCAAGAGCTCAGGAGATACAGTCAGATATTCATATCATTTGATGCTGACTTGTCTAAGATCGATACTGGATCACCTTTTGTCCGTACAATTTTAGACATACTCAATGTTTTCAAAGTGCCATTCTCGACCATCGAGATTAATACGTTAGGAGAGGTGAAGTTTTACGCGATCCGCTTCTGACCGCCTATCTTGGTGAGATGAAGTATTTTTTATTACTCCTGGTAGTAGTATTAAGCAGTTGCCAGAATCCAACATCTGATCATACGACGCATGAACCTCTTACCACTTCTGTATTAGAGTATGACGCTGAGATGTATCAGGTCGCCTTCTTGATTATGGACGGAGTCTATAACACTGAGCTAACTGCACCCTATGACATCTTTCAGCATACACAGTATCGAGAAGGCATCAAACAAATGCATACATTCTTAGTGGCGGATACTAAGGAACCGATCACGACTTTTGAAGGTATCCGATTGCTTCCCGATTATGACTATACCTCAGATAAGATACCGCCTATAGATATCCTGATAGTCCCAAGTGCAGAGCATCATTTAGATACAGATCTTGAAAATGAAGAAATGATTTCATGGGTGAAAAAAGTAGGGCAGAAGGCTCAGTTTGTTACCAGTCACTGCGATGGTTCTTTTGTATTGGCTAAAGCTGGTCTTCTAGATGATGTGGCATCGACTACTTTTCCATCGGATGTAAAGCTGTACAAGGAAAAGTTTCCACACCTAGATGTGAGAGATGAGGTGCTCTTTGTACATGATGGTAAGTATATCACCTCTGCAGGAGGAGCGAAGTCTTTTGAAGCTGCACTTTATTTGACCGAATACTTATACGGCGATAGTATAGCAAGAAGTCTTGCAGGAGGACTTGTGATCGATTGGAGGTTAGAAGAAGTACCCCACGTTATAATCCAATAGGGCAGGGCAGTATTCACCCGATAACTCTAAAGTTCTTTACGAAGTCGGGCTACGGGGATACTAAGTTGCTCACGGTATTTTGCTACTGTTCTTCTAGCGATGTTATATCCTTTTTCGCGTAGCATATCTTTTAGGCGTTCATCTGAAAGAGGTTTTTTCTTATTCTCTTCTTTGATGATGTCATTCAAGATATTCTTCACTTCAAGGGTAGAGACTTCAGTTCCGTCTGAGGTAGTCATAGATTCACTAAAGAAATCTTTGAGTCGCTTGGTACCATATTCTGTTTGGACAAACTTGCTGTTAGCAACTCTTGATACCGTTGAGATATCGAGGCCTGTTACTTCAGCTATATCTTTAAGGATCATCGGCTTGATTCTTCTTTCGTCTCCAGTCTGAAAGAAGCTCAGTTGATACTGCATGATTGTGTACATGGTGTTATGTAGCGTCTCTTGTCTTTGCTTGATCGCATCTATAAACCACTTAGCACTGTCTATCTTTTGCTTGATAAACATCACTGCCTCTTTTTCTTGCTTTGTGGATTTTCTTCCTTGAGTAGTCTCGTTGTACCCTTTGAGCACATCTACATAGTGATCGCTGATACGCAGATCAGGAGCATTTTTATTATTCAGTTGTAACTCAAGTTCTCCATCTCTGTTCGTGACGATAAAGTCAGGTACTACATACTGGTTAGAACTAGACCTACCATAACTAGACCCTACATACACGCTTGCTGGCTTTGGATTCAGCTTAAGTATCTCTTCGATGGCGTCTTTTAATTCTTCCTCTGTAAGAGAGAGAGATCTGCGCATCCGATCGTAGTGCTTCTTTGAAAACTCATCGAAGTATTTACTCAGGATCTTAAGACCGAGTTCTTTACTTCTAAGGTTTTCGTCTGAAGGTGATTTTTCGATTCTATCATTGAGCTGTATGATAAGAGACTCTTGTAAGTCACGAGCACCTACACCTACAGGTTCCATCTTCTGGACCTTTTCTAAGATGCGCTCTATATCAGTGACATGTACTTCTAGATTTTGTGTGAAGAGAAGGTCATCTACCAGAGCTTCTATATCTCTACGGAGATATCCTCCTTCATCTATGCTCCCTATAATTTGTTGGGCTATTAGCTCATCTTTTTCGTTGTCAAACTTCATCATGCCAAGCTGAGCTATCAGATGGTCATGAAACGAAGAAGCTACGCTAAGTGGACTATCTTTTACTTCATCAGTGCTATATACATCGCCCTTCAACTTGTATGAGATAGGGTCGTCTTCTATATATTCTTTGAGGTAGTCATCCAACTCAAATGGCTCATCCTCCACGCCACTTTCTGCATCCTCGTCATGCAGTTGCTCATCTTGCATGTCAAAGACCTCATCGTGATCTTCACTTTCTTCTAGTGCGGGATTAGATTCTAGTTCTTCTTTGATACGTTGATCCAGTGTTGCAGTAGGGATCTGCAATAATTTCATCAGCTGTATCTGTTGTGGAGACAGCTTTTGGACCATGCGTTGTGAAAGAGTCTGCTTGAGCATCGGTTACTACTTCAGGCGCAAAAGAGTGCGCAGATTAATAAAACAATTTTGTCTTACATTCAGTTCGCTCACTGAATATTTCTCAGGCAGGAATCGCAATATATAAACATATTGTTAAATAGTGCAATATGTTAATATCTGATAATAAACAAATTATGTGCCAAACCGTAAATGACCGCATAGCGCTTACCCGACAAAAGATGTCAGAAGTAGGTCTCGATGCTTATATACTGCCTTTTTCAGACCCCCATCAGAGCGAGTATTTGCCGTCTCATTGGAAGGTGCGTGAGTGGATTTCGGGATTTACAGGCTCTGCAGGTACTGCGATGATATCTCAGACTACGGTGGGTCTTTGGACCGATAGTCGATACTGGTTACAAGGTGAAAAAGAGCTTGCCGGCTCTTCCTTTTCACTTTTTAAGACTGGACATCCCGATCATATGATGATGGATGATTATTTGCTTGATCATTTGTCAGAAGGATCGAAGGTAGGCCTCAACCCCTTTACCACTTCCGTAAATGAATTAAAAAGATGGACAAAGAAGCTCTCTGTTAAGAACATCGAAGTTGTAGCTAAAGAACAAGTCGGCATTCAAGTCTGGGAATCTCAGGGGCGTCCAGAACCAGACCTACAGACCATCTATGCACATGGCCCAGAGTATATAGAAAGGTCGATCACCGAAAAGCTAGACCTTGTCAGGCAGTCAGTTAGCAAGCAAGGAGCATCCTCTCATCTCATCACTACACTTGATGACATCGCCTGGCTCTTCAACCTCAGAGGTTCTGATACTCAGAATAATCCAGTCTTTCTTTCCTGCGCCATTGTCGATGAAAACTCTGCCATCCTCTTCTGTGCTATAGATCAACTCAATTCTTCAGCTCAACAGATACTTACCGAAGCAAACGTAGAAGTGAAAGCATATGACGATATCCTAGATGATCTATCGGCTGTAGACCAA